>JAAYKC010000144.1 GCA_012522645.1 Thermoplasmatales archaeon | reverse complement strand
TCAAGATTTTGATGGCAGTGGTCATCGGCGCTTTGGTGCTGGCAGGGCTGTATCTGCTCTTCGATAAAACCGTGCTGCCCACCCTGACCCAGCGCATTAAAGATATGTTCAATTATGCCGGATAATCTGGCCGCTGTGCAGGCGGTCTTTTTTGCCCTATTGCTGTGTGCGGCATCCGTATTTGATCTTAGGAGGCGCATCATTCCCGACACGCTGAACCTCGCCATCGCCGCAAGCGCCCTGCTGTGTTTTTCACCGGTGCGGCTCTGGGGCTTGTTCATCGCCCTGCCGTTTCTGCTGGCAGCTGTGCTATGGGGCGGCATAGGCGGCGGCGACATCAAGCTGATGGCAGCCTGCGGTCTGGTGCTGGGATTACTCAAAGGACTGCTTGCGGCAACGGCGGGACTCAGCCTGCTGCTGTTCTATGCAGGGATATACCGGATTGTTTGCAAGGTGCGAGGATGGGAGGCGGTGAAAGCCTTCCCTCTTGCGCCCTTTTTATCGGCGGGCTGCCTGCTCGCCTATTTGATAACCATGAAAGGATGGGTTATATGAGTAAACCAAGCAGGAGAAGTATTCTGAAGCTGTTGTGCGTTGTGCTGCCGCTGATAGCTGCGGCGGTCAGTATACCACAGCTTATCCGCAGGCACAAAATCAGAAAATATGTTGTGCAGTAATCATTAAGGCGGTCAGCTTCAAGCTGGCCGTTTCACTTTTTATCAATCAAGGAGGACTTAAGCTATGAGCTTTCTTAAAAACAGAACTGTCATCGGCGTGATCTGCATTGTGCTGTCGCTTCTGATCTGCTTTGCGGTCACGCCGCTGTTTAACCAAGGCATCAGCCAAAAGGCTGAAATCGTACGGGTAATAAAGCCCATTAAAATCGGGGAGGTCATCACCAAGGATATGGTGCAGGCCGTAGAGGTAGGAGGCTACAATCTACCGGAGGATGTGGTCAGGCATACGGATACGGTGATCGGCAAATTTGCTTCCGCCGATCTGGTGCCGGGGGATTACATCATCGGCTCCAAAATCGCCGATGCTCCCGCCGCAGAAAACGCCTACCTCTATCATCTGACCGGAGAAAAGCAGGCCATCTCCGTATCGGTCAAAACCTTTGCCACAGGGCTTTCCGGCAAGCTGGTTTCCGGCGATATTGTGTCTATCATCGCTCCGGATTACAAAAAACAGGGTGTGACGGTGATTCCGCCGGAACTGCAGTATGTGGAGGTCATCGCTGTCACCGCAGGCAGCGGATACGATGCCAATACGGTCGAACAAAAGGATGCGGAGGAAAAGGAGCTGCCCTCCACCGTTACGCTGCTGGTGACACCGGAGCAGAGCAAAATCCTCGCTATGCTGGAGGCTGACGGTGCGCTCCATGTGTCTCTCGTCTACCGGGGCAGCAAGGAAAATGCGGCGAAGTTTACCGAGGCGCAGGATGCGGTGCTTTCTGAGCTGTACCCGGATGAATCAGCCGATGAAGCGGACAATTCTTCGGAAAGCGAGGAAACCAGCCAACCGTCAGCGCCCTCCGAACCGCCTGCGGAAAGCGAGGTTGCGTAAATGCTGAATTTCAAAAAGGGCGGCTTATTCAGCCGCAAGGACGAACCGGAGCCGGACGTGCAGCAGGAAAGCGGCGCACAGGTGCTGGCGGTTTGGGGCAGCCCCGGCAGCGGCAAAACCACCACTGCCGTCAAGCTGGCAAAGTATCTGGCAGACAAGAAAAAGGATGTGGCGCTGCTCCTTTGCGACTCGACCACTCCCATGATCCCCTGCATCTGTCCTCCCGGTGAGCTGGAGGGCGACCATTCCCTCGGCAGCATTCTGGTAGCCAATGCCATCACCCAAACGCTGCTGAAACAAGGATGCAATACCCATAAGCGCATGAGGCATCTGGCGGTGATTGGTCTGCAAAAGGGAGAAAGCGAGCGCTGCTATCCGACCGCACCCACCGAGCTGATCCGGCAGCTGCTGGAAGCGCTGCGTGACATGGCCAGCTATGTGGTAATCGACTGCAGCAGCTATATCTATTTTGACGAGCTGTCCGCCATGTCCATCTTGGAGGCCGATGCGGTGCTTCGGCTCATGAACTGCGACCTCAAATCGGTCAGCTACCTGTCCAGCCAACAGGAATACCTGAAAATGGGCGGCTTTGACTTTGGCAAGATGTACAAGGCGGTCAGCAATGTGAAATCCAGCGAGGCCAGCGAACACATGGAGCAGGTGATGGGCAGCGCTGTGTTCTCGATTCCACACTCCCCGGAGGTTGCCTCTCAGGTGCTGGCCGGGAATCTGTTCGCCGACCTCGGCCTCAAGGATAGCCGGGGCTATCGCAAGGAAATTGAAAAAATCTGCAAGGAGGTGTTTGGTGTATGAGCAGGCACAATCTATTTTTTGCCCCGGAGCAGGAAATCGATGACTTCCGTGGTGTTCTGCAACAGGTGCAGGAGCATATCGCCGGACAGCACAGCGAGCTGCTCTCGGACGGCAATGCTTCCGAAGCCAAGGCGCATATCAAACGGTATATCGCCAAGTTTGTGCAGGACAGCCGTGTGGCAGTGCGTGGCATGACATCGCAGCAGCTGGTGGATGCCCTGTTCACCGAGATGGCTGAATACTCCTTTTTGACAAAGTACATCTTCAGCGAGGACATTGAAGAAATCGACATCAACAGCTGGCGGGATATCGAAATCCAATACGCTGGTGGGCGCTGCGAAAAGCTCACAGAACACTTCGACAGCCCCGAACACTGCATCAATGTGCTGCGCCGGATGCTCCATGTGTCCGGTACGATTTTAGATGATCAATCGCCGCTGGTGGTAGGTACTCTTGCGGAGAATATCCGTATTGCTGTGATGAAAAGCCCTATCGTGGATGCCAGCGTAGGGGCGGCGGCATCCATCCGTATTGTAAACCCCAACAACATGGGAAAAGAGGATTTCATAAACGGCGGCACGGCTACCGCCCCAATGCTGGATTTACTATCGGAGTTCATCCGCTACGGCATTTCTGTGTGCATTGCCGGAGCCACCAGCAGCGGCAAGACCACTGTGGCAGGCTGGCTTTTAACCACCATTCCCGATAATAAGCGCATCTTCACCATTGAAAATGGCAGTAGGGAGCTTTCCCTTATCCGGGAAAAGGACGGCAAAGTGAGCAATTCCGTGGTGCATACCCTGACCCGCAACAGCGAAAACGAGCTGTACCGCATCGAGCAGATCGACCTTGTGGACATCTCCCTGCGTTTTAATCCGGACATCATCGTAGTCGGAGAAATGCGTGGTGCGGAGGCCAACGCCGCACAGGAGGTAGCCCGAACCGGCGTGGCGGTGGTCACCACCATCCATTCTAATTCCTGTGAATCCACCTATCGCCGCATGGTTTCTCTCTGTAAGCGTGCTGTGGATCTGTCGGATGAAACCCTCATGGGCTATGTCACCGAGGCCTATCCCATTATCGTGTTCTGCAAGCAGCTGGAGAACAAACAAAGGCGGCTCATGGAGATTATGGAGTGTGAAATCCTGCCGGACAACAGCCGCCGCTATCGCACCCTGTTCCAGTATGAAATCAGTGAAAACCGCTATGAAAACAATCAGTTCCATATCAGCGGCGACCATGTGACGGTTAATCCCGTCTCGGACAGCCTATGCAAGCGGCTGCTGGAAAACGGTATGCCGCAGGAGCGCATCAACGCCATCAAGAAAGGAGGGAAGATATCCGCATGACAACCATTCAATTACTGGCCTGTATCGGCATGATCACAGGCTCCTTTCTATTGTTCGGGCTTGCGCCGATGGAATTCACCGATGGGCTGTTCTCTTTTCTCACAAGGGAGAAGTCCTCCATCAAGGATGAGATTAAGGCGGCGCAGCGCCGCCAAAAGCAGGGATTTCTAAAACGGGAAATCCGCATGGCACAGGATATCCTGACCATGACCGGGCGCAGCAAGCACTTTTCTCTGCTCTGTGCCTGCTCGCTGCTCCTGTTTGGCATCGGTGCCTCTATCGCCATTGTGCTGGGCAATTTCTTTCTGGCTCCGGTGATGGCGGTGGGCTTTATGCTGCTGCCGTTCTGGTATGTGCAGCTGACCGCCAGCCACTTTCGGAAAGACATTGCGGCAGAGCTGGAAACAGCGCTCTCCATCGTGACAACCGCCTACCTCAGAAGTGAAAACATCCTCACCGCTGTGGAGGAAAACCTTCACTATTTGAATCCGCCGGTGCATCAAGTGTTTCAGGATTTTGTGATGCGGGTGAAACTCATTGATCCCGATGTGCTGGAAGCGCTGAAAATCCTGCGCACCAAGATCGACAACGAGGTCTTTCGGGAATGGTGCGATGCCCTGTGCGACTGCCAGCATGACCGCAGCCTCAAAACAACCCTGACACCCATCGTCAGCAAGCTGTCTGATATGAGGATTGTGAACGGCGAGCTGGAATATCTCGTCTTTGAACCCCGCAAGGAATTTATTATCATGGCGTTCTTTGTCATCGGAAACATTCCGCTGATGTATCTCTTAAACAAAAGCTGGTATGACACGCTGATGCACACCCCGCTGGGGCAGATCATTCTGGCGATCAGCGCCGCCCTCATTTTTATCTCTACCGCTTGCGTGATACGGCTGACAAAGCCCATTGAGTACAGGAGGTAAGGTGCGCATCACTTCTGCGGAAGTGATATGGTTCGCTTCGCTCACGGCGCACCTCACGGGCGGGAACCAGTTCCCCCCGTGTGCCCCCCATGCTCTCCGAGGGGGATTTTAATGCAAAGGAGGTCTATCTATTTGCAACTACTATTTTTGTTTGGATTAACACTGGCAGCTGGTCTGTTCTTTATCCTTTTGGATGTGCTACGCCTGCCTTATCTCAGTACGGCGAAAGCCATGCTGAACACCACAAGAGCAGAGAAAAAAGCGGCAAGGAGTTTTGAAACCTATCTCATGACCTTTGCGGTGAAGCTATCAAGGTATATCCGCATGGACGAATACCGCAAACACCGGCTGAAGAATGTGCTGAAAGCCACCGGCATGAACATGGAGCCGGAGATTTATCAGACCTATGCGTTGGTCAAGGCCGGAGCAATCCTGCTGGCTGTAATCCCGGCAGGGCTAGTCTTTCCGCTGCTGGTGCCAGTGGTGGTATTCCTGTCGGTGATGGTGTATTTTAAGGAAACAAAAAAGGCCGATGAAAAGCTGTCGGTCAAGCGAGCTGCCGTGGAAAAGGAACTGCCCCGATTTGTTGCCAGCATAGAGCAGGAACTGAAAGCCTCCCGTGATGTGCTGTCCATCGTGGAAAGTTATAAGAAAAACGCCGGGGAAGTCTTTGCCGGGGAACTGACCATGCTGGCAGCGGATATGCGATCCTCTAGTTATGAGGCCGCCCTTACCCGGTTTGAGGCGAGGCTCAATTCGCCCATGCTGTCGGATATTACCCGTGGTCTCATCGGTGCGCTGCGAGGCGATGACAGCACCTTGTATTTTCAGATGCTGGCGCACGATTTCAAGCAGCTGGAGCTGCAGCGACTCAAGAGTGAGGCGCAGAAGATACCACCGAAAATCCGTGTGTTTTCCTTTCTCATGCTCATGTGCTTCTTATTTACCTATCTGGCCATCATCGCCTTTGAGATTATAAAGTCTCTTGGCGGGATGTTTTAGGGAGGGGTGAACATGAAGAAAATTCTAAAATCCAAACGTGGCGAGGGCTACATTGATGTGTGTGTCCTCGTCTTATGTGCTGTTCTGGTGATTGTACTGGCGGTGCGGGTGCTGCCTGTGTTCATCGCCAAAAACCAACTGGATACCTACGCCACCGAGCTGTGCAGGGAAGCGGAAATCTCGGGCAGAGTCGGCAGCGAAACCAGCCGCCGTGCAGCGGTTCTCACTGAGCAGACCGGGCTGAGTCCCCGGATTTCATGGTCAAAGACAGGCAGTATCCAGCTCAATGGAGAAATCACCGTCACCTTAACATTGGATATGAATATCGGGCTGTTCGGCGGCTTCGGCTCTTTTCCCATCACCCTGCGCTCAGAGGCCTCCGGGAAAAGCGAGGTGTACCACAAATGACCAAGCTGAGAAGAATTCTCAAATGCAAGGCCGGTAACGGCTTCCCTTTGGTGGTGGCCATTACACTGGCGCTTATCCTCATTCTGTGCGGCGTGATGGAGTTTTTCAGGCTGAATATTATCGCCAGCGGCGCAAAAGAAGCCCTGCAGGATGCCATCATCGTCACTGTCAACGACAACTATGCCGATGTGTATCATGGAGTTCGTGAGGGATACAGCGGCGGCTATCAGCCGGACGGTTCCTCCTTCTACTACAGCGTGAACACCGGCGATATCTACAGCTACATGGACAGTGTTCTCGGTACGGAAGAAATCAGCGGCAGCCATGTAAAGTATTCCGGAGATGCGCTCGAATACAAGCTCTCCGGCTTGGACGTCACCATTCGCAATGCGCCGCTGGCACCTTCTTCTCCAAGAAACGTCCAGCGCTTCGAGGCTGATGCCACAATCTGGCTGGAGGTGCCGGTCTATTTCGGCGGCAAGCAGCTTCCGTCCATGAAAATCAAGCTCAAGGTTCAGGCAGGGTATACCGAGGTGTTTTAACTGTGCGGGAAATTGTCTGGACTTCTGGAAAAAAATATAGTATGGTGAAAAATACAAAAAGGTAGCATTTTACACTTCTCAAAGGAGGGGTTCAATATGACAGAGAAAACAAAGAAAAGGCTGACCATTGCAGGGGTATCGGTTCTCGGACTGGCACTTCTGGTCGCTATTGGAATGCAGTTCGCCAAGGCTCCCGATAAACCGGATACCCTGCCTCAGTCGGAGCAAGGCTCTTCTTCAGTAACGCCGGAGGTGCAGCCGCCTGATGTGGTGGTCACGCCGCCCAATCATACACCCTCGCAGCCGGTGGAAACCCTGCCGCCTCAAACCGACCTGCCGGAGCAGAAGCTCCAGTCCGATCCGGTAAAGCCGGAAGCCCCGGAGAATCCAAAAACAGCGGATGGCACTGACAGGACACCCAGCTCGGATAAAGACCATGACTTTACTCCCGAAAGCACCGATGCCCCGCCTGTCTACAAACCGGAGGATACTGAGAAAAAAACGACTCCTCCCGAAAGCAAACCGCAGGGTGGCGGTGGGCTGCCGGGTTTTGACAATGTGCCGAATGCAGGAGCCAATCAAGGGGAACGACTTGATAATATGTATGAGAATGGCAACAAAATCGGTGACATGGACTAAATAGAATAAGCAGCAGAAAAGCACGGTTTATGCCGTGCTTTTTTGTTGCGGAAAGGAGATAAAATGAAGCGATTGTTTTCTGTTTTTCTATCACTGGCACTGCTGCTTTGTCTGGTTTCGCCGGTTTCGGTTTATGCCATTGGTGAGGGCAATGTGGACGGTGGCGGTGGTGGTATGGGCGATGGTACCAGCACTAATTCATGGACTCCCGGTAATGATGGTGTGCGGGTGACGGTAGTTCGGGCAAGTGACCACACTGCTGTGACAACACCCGTTGACCTCACCAATAAAACACCTCCCTCCAGCATCTATCATTTTGGAAAGGTTAGCAAACTGCAATACACTGGCGGTAGAGGACTCTCTCCTGTGCAGGGAGGATATACCTTTAAAAACCCGGCACAGTCTTTGCCCCGAATTATCAGCACCAGCGGCAGCAATAACATCGCTGCTATCAAGAGTTATTTCACCGATGAGCAAGTCATCCGGTCTATTTCAGAAACTGTAGGAATGGACTTCGATGTGTTAATTAACGGTGACTATAAATTACTCATTGAGCCGTTTGCCTTTTATAAATTTGAGGGTGTGATGGTGTTAACTACAGCCACCGAAGCCGCCCTGTATGATGCTCAGGTCGGCGGTCTGCTTCGCAAGCGAATGGTTTCTCTTTCACATAAGAATCTGCCGTTGTCCATGTTCTTGGAGGTGGCCGACCTCGGCTATCCCGCATGGTCGGGCAGCAAAAGCGCCGCAGCCTCCAATGTAGATATCAAAGCCGCCCTTGGTCTCGGTATCGTGCGCTTTAAGGATAGGCCTGCCGAACCGCCCGATGTGTCGGTCTATGATTATGAGTACCGGGTGAACACCGAAGTCATCACAGCCATCACTGTCAGCGGCGGTCAGAGCGATCCGGATAAGCCGGTGTCCGCCACTTTTTATGTGAACGGCAAAAGCCTCAAGGTCAGCAATATTTATTATCCGAATGGCGACAGCCAGCTGGCGTGGATACGCTGGACAACGCCCGGCACTCCGCAGAAGATGACCATTACCGTTTCCGTATCGGGAGGCGGCAGCTCCAGCAAGGCCACCATCAATGTAAATATCGTTGACCTTGATAAAAAACCACCCCCCAATCCGGTAGCAGACGACCGAAATGATGGGTATACAAGGCCGTCTGTGGTCAATAAGCCGCAGAAAACCTCGGCGAGCTGGAGTGTCTGGCGACCTTGGTGGCAGGAATATTGGGTATGGATTTCCGATTGGGATTACTGCGATCATGGCGAGGATGGCGGTCATTGGGTAGACAACGGCTGGTGGGAGGATCATGGCTGGTGGGAGTTTGACCTCGACCGGTATCAAGCCAGCCTGTCTGCCTCCATGAGCATCAAGCCGGATGACAAGAGCCCTACCGCCAGCGGAAAAAGCATGAAGTCCGGCTATGGCTTTAACCAGACGGTCACCGCAAGTGTCAGCACCAATCAGTCCTCGGCGGTTACCGGTGCACAGACTGCGGTAACCTACTTCCCGGAATTCGCATACCAGACCTACTGGCGGCTTCTGGAGCGCATGAGTTCCGGCTACAGCGCCCGGTTTGAGTTTAAGGAAAATCAATACAGCACCTATGGGAGCAGGACACACTTCACGCCCATCTGGTACCCGGACGGAAGCTACACCCCTCACACTTGGCTGATTGACAGTTGGACACCGGACGGGATGCTCTCCCTTAACTTTACCGATAATATCACCATCCGAGGATCACTTTGGGATGACTGGCACATTGCGCCCCAAAAACCCCATTAAAAACAGAGAAAAAACAAGGCCGCAGCTCGAAAAAAGCTGTGGCCTTGCGCTTTTTACCCTCACAAAGAAAGGTGGAAAATCAATGAAAATGAAGCGACTGGCAGCCGCCCTTTGCGTGGCGCTGCTCCTTTGTCTTGTGTTCAGCCAGACCGCTTTTGCGGCGGGAACCGGCGATGTGGCCGGAGCGATTGAGGGAACGTGGAACACCGCCTCCCAGCAGATTAAGACGGTGGTCAACAAGGTGGTGTTCCCCGCCATCGACCTGATTCTGGCGGTGTTTTTCTTTGCGAAACTCGGAACCGCATATTTTGATTATCGCAAGCATGGGCAGTTCGAGTGGGCGGCTCCGGCAATCCTGTTCGCCTGTTTGGTGTTCACCCTGACAGCGCCATTATACATCTGGCAGGTGCTGGGGATGTAGCGGAGGAAAAGCAATGTTTTACTCCTCCTCCGGCTTGTCCATCAGGCGCAGCGGCGTGTCGTCCGCATCCATATACATTTCCTCGCACTCCTGCTGGGCGGTGCGCATGATATGAGCCGCCTGAGAAACGAGTGCCTCGGCATCGGTTACTGCGCTAAACACTTTATGATAAAGTTTTTTGTAATCTGCCACACAAATACCTCCTTTCATTTTTTCGGCGGCCTCCGTTGTGTGGTATTAAAGCTCTAAAAAAGCTGATTGTCAAGTCATAAATCAATCCTGCAGCCGCATCTCAAATACCCACTAAAAATGTACTTGGGCTGTGGCTGCGGTGACGAAAGGAGTGATGACTTCAAATGTTCATTTGGGATTTTATCGCCGACACTGTCCTCGGTCAGATTGTGGATTGGATCTACGGTCAGATTGTGGGCTTCCTCGGCGATTTTTTTATGCAGATGGGAAACATGGGAGCCGACCTGTTCACCATGAGCTGGGTACAGTCCATCGTCCTGTTCTTCTCCTATCTGGCATGGGCGCTCTACGGTGTCGGCCTTGTGGTCGCCGCCTTTGAATGCGGAATCGAATATCAATCCGGCAGAGGCAGCATCAAAGACACTGCCCTCAACGCCATCAAGGGCTTTATGGCCGTTGGCCTGTTTACCACTGTGCCGGTGGAACTGTATAAGCTGTCGGTGTCCCTGCAGGGCAGCCTCACTGCCGGGATTACCGGTCTTGGAACCGACTTCGGCACGGTAGCCGGAAATATCATCACCTCGCTGCAGGATGCCGGAAATTTGGAGCAGGCCATGACCAGCAATGTGTTTGGCGGTCTATCTGCTATCACCAGCCCCATCATGATGATCTTTATATTGATCCTAATGGGCTATTCGGTCATTAAAATATTCTTCGCCAACCTGAAGCGAGGCGGCATCCTGCTCATTCAAATTGCTGTGGGGAGCCTGTATATGTTTTCCGTTCCCCGTGGCTATATTGACGGCTTTGTCTCATGGAGCAAGCAGGTCATCGGCCTGTGCCTCACAGCATTTTTGCAGGCAACGGTGCTGATTGCAGGACTCATGGTGGTGAAAGACCATGCTCTCCTCGGCCTTGGGCTGATGCTGGCGGCAGGAGAAATCCCCCGCATTGCCGGACAGTTCGGGCTGGACACCTCCACCAAGGCAAACCTCATGAGTACGATGTATGCGGCGCAGACAGCGGTGAACATGACCAAAACGGTGATACAGGCGGTGGCGAAATGAGTGAGCATAAGCTGGTCTACATCGCCTCTCCTTACGCCGGTGATGTGCTGAAAAATATTGAATTTGCAAAGGCAGCCTGCCGCTATGCAATGAGGCAGAACTGTACGCCGGTAGCTGTGCATCTTTTATATCCGCAATTTTTGGATGACAACGATCTGGTGCAGCGAAGTGCCGGTCTCACAATGGGGCATCGGGTGCTTCTGGCCTGTGACGAGCTGTGGGTGTGCGGCGAGCGCATATCCAGCGGTATGGCTGCCGAAATCACAGAGGCAAAAAAGCTGGGTATCCCTGTCCGGGAGGTATCCGCCGAACAAATACAAGGAGGTCTTGCAATGGATAAAAAATATGGCGTATGGGCGGTGCGCAGCGCTGCATCGGTCTGCGGTGCGGCACAAAGCTGGTGCAAGCAAGGCGGCAAGCCGATGGAGTTTGATATGATGGAGCAGGCCGTCGAGTATGCTGACCAGCTCAATAAAAACCTCGCTACCATGAATGTACATTATTACCCCAAGGAAATGGAGCCGAAGCTGAGTCAAGGTTCCGGTTTTTCTATGCGGATGTAAAGGAGGTGCCTCATGTATATCTACCCCGACCACTTAAGGGCAAAGGCAACCCTCTGGCTGTGGCAGCTTCGGGATATCGGCATCATCGGCGTGGCGCTTCTTCTCTCTGTGCTTGCAATTTCCCAGCTTGGACTGGCGCTTCCCATCGTGATGACCGCCGTCTACGCCTTTTTAACCATACAATTTGAGGACACAAGTATTCTGGATTTTCTCCGGTATGCCTGTGCTTTTTTTATGACCAAGCAGCAATTCTACGAATGGAGGTATACGCCAAGTGAGTAAAAAAGCAAAGCAGGAGGCAAAACAGCGAGCCTCCACCCGTCAGCTCATCGGTACCAAGGCTGTCACCGATTACAGCCTGCAGACCTACGGTCATGGCGAGCTGGTGTATTTTATCATCAAGCCCAGCAACATCTCGGTGCTGTCCGAGGCCAGCATTAGCACCCGAATCTATGCGTTGATGAACGTGCTTAAAGGCATCGCCGAGATTGAACTGATGTGTTTAAATAGCCGGGAAAACTTCGAGGACAACAAACGGTTTCTCCGCAGCCGCATTGAACAGGAGCAGAATCCTGTGGTGCGAAAGCTGCTGGAGCAAGACCTGTCCTTCCTTGACAGGATACAGGTACAGATGGCGACCGCAAGGGAGTTTCTCATTCTCATTCGCCTGCGGGATGAAAAAGAAAAAGAGGTGTTTCCGTATCTGTCCCGCATCGAAAAGTCCTTGAAAGAGCAGGGCTTTTCCGTAAAGCGAGCCGATAAGGAGGACATCAAGCGCATCCTTGCGGTCTATTTCGAGCAGAACGTCACGACCGAAAAATTTGAGGACTTTGACGGCGAAAGGTGGGTGATTTTTAATGAGTAAAAACAGAAGAAAAACAGCAATGCAGGAACCGGAGGATGTGCGCATCCAAGGATTTCTGGATATGATCGCCCCTTCGGTCATCAAATTCAACACCGACCACTTTATCTGCGGGAACACCTACCGCTGTGTGTGGGCGCTCAGAGAATACCCCACTGCCACTGAGGAACAGGCAATCCTACGGCATTTGGGGGAAAAGGATGGCGTTACCCTGCGCATCTACACCCGCCATGTCACCCCGGTGGAGGAAAAGAAAATTATCAGCAACGCTGCCAATAAGAACCGGCTGAACAAATCCAACACCAACGATTTACAGCAGACGGTTATGGCCGAAAGCAATCTGCAGGATGTGGCCACCATTGTGGCACAGGCGCACCGGAACCGGGAACCCTTCATCCACTCGGCTGTATATATTGAGCTGTCCGCACACGATTTGGATCAGCTGAAGCTCCTCCAGACAGAGGTGATGACCGAACTGATCCGCAGCAAGCTCAATGTGGACAGGCTGATGCTCCGACAGCAGCAAGGCTTCCAATGCGTGATGCCAAGCGGCTTTAATGTGTTTCGTGACCAATTTGAACGGGTGCTGCCTGCCTCCAGTGTGGCCAACCTCTATCCCTTCAATTATTCGGGCAAAACCGATGCCAATGGTTTTTATATTGGCCGTGATAAGTTCGGCAGCAATGTGCTGGCAGACTTTAATAAGCGAGCCGATGACAAAACCAACGCCAATATCTTAATTCTCGGAAACAGCGGTCAGGGTAAATCTCATCTGCTCAAGCTCATTCTCACCAATCTCCGGGAATCCGGCATGAATGTGTGCGCCCTCGATCCGGAAATGGAGTACGAGGATCTGACCAATAACCTCGGCGGCTGCTTTATCGACCTTATGTCCGGTGAGTTTATCATCAATGTGCTGGAACCGAAAACATGGGATGAAAACGGCAGCCCGGAGGATAAGGATGCGCCGCAGACCTTCCGGATCAGCAGCAGACTCAGTCAGCATATTTCCTTTCTCAAGGATTTTTTCCGCACCTACAAGGACTTTTCCGACCGGGAGATCGACACCATTGAAATCATGCTGCAGAAGCTGTACGCCAAGTTCGGCATCAGCGATGGGGCTGATTTTGACCGGCTGACAGCTACCGATTATCCTATTCTGTCCGATTTGTATGGGCTGATTGATGACGAGTACAAGGCCTATGATGAGAGCCAGCGGCAGCTGTATACCGCCGAGCTGCTCCAGAATATCCTGCTGGGGCTGCATTCCATCTGCAAGGGTGCGGAAAGTAAATTCTTTGACGGACACACCAATATCACCGATTCCAGCTTTGTCACCTTTGGTGTGAAAGGACTCTTGCAGGCCAGCAGGAGCCTGAAAAACGCCCTGCTGTTTAACATTCTGTCCTACATGAGCAACGAGCTGCTGACCAATGGCAATACCGCCGCCAGCATTGATGAGTTTTACCTGTTCCTCACCAACCTCACCGCCGTGGAATATGTCCGAAACTTCTCCAAGCGTGTGCGTAAAAAGGACTCGGCGGTGATCATCGCCAGTCAAAATCTGGAGGACTTCAATATCGAGGGCATCCGGGAATACACCAAGCCCCTATTCAGCATCCCAACTCATCAATTCCTGTTCAATGCCGGGAATATTGATGCCAAGTTCTACATCGATACCCTGCAGCTGGAGCAGAGCGAGTACAACCTGATTCGCTACCCCCAGCGTGGCGTGTGCCTCTACAAATGCGGCAATGAGCGCTACAATTTGATGGTTCACGCTCCGGAGCATAAATCTAAGCTGTTCGGAAAGGCGGGCGGGCGTTGATGGGAGGTGAAAGTAATGGACATGAAAGCCCAGCGCTTCGGCATCGAGGTGGAGCTGACCGGCATCACCCGCAAGGAGGCTGCCGATATTGCCGCTGCCTATTTCGGTACCAGCAGCCGCTATCTGGGTGCAGGGTACGACACTTATGCAGCGCTGGATAATCAGGGCAGGCAGTGGAAATTCATGAGCGATGCCAGCATTACACCACAGAGAAAAAACGGCAGGCAGACCATATCCGCTTCGGATGAATACAAAACTGAGATGGTCAGCCCCATCTGTTATTGGGATGATATTGAAAAAGTGCAGGAATTAGTGCGCAAGCTGCGGGAGGCCGGTGCCATCTCCAACAAATCCTGCGGCATCCATGTTCATGTGGATGCTTCACCCTTTGATGCCAATACGCTGCGCAACATTACCAATATCATGGCGGCAAAGGAGGATTTGATTTACAAGGCTTTGGAGGTATCGGTGGCAAGGCAGCATCGCTGGTGCCGCCCGGTGGACAACCGTTTCTTAGAGGAACTCAACAGCAGGAAACCCCGGACACTGAATCAGGTCAGCCGTATCTGGTATAACGGCGAGAGCCGAAGTCATTATCACTATGATGACAGCCGGTACCACTGCCTCAACCTCCACTCGGTGTTCCAGAAAGGTACGGTGGAGTTTCGCCTGTTTAACGGCACAACCCATGCCGGAAAAATCAAGGCCTATATCCAGCTCTGCATGGCCATTTCCGCACAGGCGCTCAATCAGCGCTGTGCCAGCCGAACCAAGACTCAGACCACCAACGAAAAGTACACCTTCCGGACATGGCTGCTGCGTTTGGGGCTGATCGGCGATGAATTTAAGACCGCCCGTGAGCATTTGCTTAAGGCGCTGCCCGGTTGCATCGCTTGGCGTGACCCGGCGCAGGCCGAGCAGCAAAAGGAACGAATGCGGCAGAAAAAAGAAAAAGAGCTGGAGCAGGCACGGCAGGCTGCTGGCGAAGCTGATCCGACTGCTCCCGAACCGATCGAAGCCGAGGCAGAAGATGCCCCGGCTTTTACTATGCGAATGTGAATGTCAGGAGGATGAACATGAGTAAAACCCGTCTATATATCGCCTACGGCAGCAACCTCAATCTGCCGCAGATGGAGTACCGATGCCCCACCGCCAAGGTGGTGGGAGCCGGTGAAGTCAAAGGGTATGAGCTGCTGTTCCGGGGCGGCAGCCGAGGTGCGGTGGCTACCATTGAACCACTGGAGGGCAGTTCTGTGCCTGTGCTTTTGTGGAAGATCAGGCCGCAGGATGAGCTTGCCCTCGACCGCTATGAGGGATACCCCAATTTTTACCGCAAGGAAAGGATGGAGGTGGAGCTGAACGGCAAGCCGGTGGGGGCAATGGTTTACATCATGAATGACGGCAGAGAGTTCGGCACACCATCGGACTTCTATCTCCATACCATCGCCGAGGGCTATGAAACCGCAGGCTTTGATACGGATTTTCTGGATCAGGCGGTGGAGAAATCCATCCGGCTGGCGCAGGAGAAGCAGGCTATAGAGGATGCGCAGTTTAATCTTTGGGAGCAGAAATGGTGGTGATTCAATGGCTGTACCTGTAGCGGCAATCGCAAAAGCTGCGGCTGCCCTATTGTCCAATGAGAAAACACGCAAGGCTGTAGGCTGGGTGATTGCCGCCATCCTGTCCCCGGTCATTTTAATTGTTGTGCTGGTCTGTTCTCTCCTGTCCGGCACAGCCGACCACAACAATTCTGCTGTGGATTTGACCTTTTATGGAGGAACGATCAGCTCACAGATGCCAGCTGACTACAGAAATTACATTGAGGATATGCGAGGCAGCTTCTCCGATTTGGACAGCGCCGTGTCGGAGATTGCGCCAATGATAGAAAGCGGCAGCATCGACAGCACCCGCATGAAAGCTATTTTTTACTCTCTGTTTTTCGGCGCTGAAAATCTCCGAATGAACCAAAATGACTACCGGGAATTTGCAGATGCCTTTGTCCGTTACGAGGAACGCACCCGTACCGTCACCGATGGGGATGGCAATGAAACGGAAGAAACCTACATGGTAGCCATCCCCCTTTCCAACCTCAATGCGATTTATGGGAACCTTGAAAGTGCTCTTGGCAGAACCATTACAGAGGAAAACCGCATCAATGCGGCTCAGATTTACAGTCGTGTGCTTTACGGTTATGGCCTGCCGAGGGATGGAAGCATCGGCGAGGACGAATGGCTTGGTGGTGTGTTTGACGGCGAAATCTACACCGGTGGCGGCGACTTCGCCAGCCCCCTTGGAGCAGGCTGGCGCAGTATGGTCACCTCGGAATTTGGCTGGAGGCCGAATCCCTTTGGCGGTGGCGGCGGTGAGGGTCACTCCGGGCTGGATATGGGCGCACCAAAAGGCACACCCATACAGGCAGCCCGCACCGGCGTGGTCAGCTATGTAAAGGACTCCGGCAGCAGCGGCTACGGCTATCACCTCGCCATTGATCATGGCGATGGCATGGTCACCCTTTACGCCCATTGCTCCAAGGTCTATATTCGTTCCGGGCAGACTGTGCAGCAGGGCGATGTCATTGCCGCCGTAGGCAGCACCGGTCGAAGCACCGGCAATCACCTTCATCTGGAGGTGCGCATTGGCGGCAAGAAAGTAAATCCAAGACAATTTTTGCCGTAAAGGAGGCGGTAGGATATGCAAGCTATTTTTGAAAGAAAACCCTCAGACTTCTGTTTGCAGGACTTTGAGGTATCAAAGACCATTCGGCTTCCCGTTGAAGTCTTTGAAGATGTGCTGAAAAATCCCATTCGGGATTACGATTTTATTCGGGAAAATATAGACCTCATGCACAGTGATAATAACGGCGTATATCACTGTCTGCTGCTCATCGGCGAGGGCAAAAATGACGGTCTGCTGGTGGAATCGGAGGGCTACGGCTACTGTCGGTACGCCTCTTATGTTCCGGATGCTTCGGCGCTGACTTCCCCGGCATTGCAGCAACTGAACGAGCTGATGACAGCCACAGTGGATTACATCGTGGAAACCGGAACACAGAATACTACCGAGGGAAACTGGATTATCAGCTTTGATGAGCTGGCGCAACAAACCGGCTTTGAGCATGACTTTAATAGTATGGATACAATCATGGATATGCTCCATGAGCGAGAGGAAGTGGCCGATGTAGCGTTGGGTGACAGCAGCATTGATGTGTGCTATTACCTCGACTTCTGCCCCAATTACAGTGGCCAACCGGAGGAAACTGTGCCGGAGCCTGCACTGGCAGCGCCAGTCACCACCCTGCGGGATTTACTTCGCACTCGCTGGGAGGACATTCACCTCATGCATAAGGAAGTAGAGTTAGAGGTGCCGCATACCATTGTGGAACTGGATGAACGCACCCTAACCGCTGCCGGTAAAGAGGCGTGGCAGGATGTGCTGAACGCCGAGGTGGCCAAAGTATATACCGGATACTACGGTTTGCAGATTGAGCTGGACAAGGTAAAGCCCTCTCGTTTAGAGGAATTCTCAGCCATGCTCGCCGGGTATTGTCCGGTATCGGATTATGAAAAATGGGTAGCAGAAGAAGCCGAATCGCCTACCCAATCACCTGAAATGAAACTGTGAAACGGAGGAAAGTACGATGAAAAAGGCAACACTGACCGTCAGCTTTGACTGCGAAAAGCTGGATGCCCTAACTTTTCACATGGGCAAAAAGGATGCGGATTTGCAAACAGAGCTGGAGGATACCGTCCAGAAACTCTATGAAAAGCACGTTCCGCAGGCCACCCGTGAATACATTGATGACAAATTGTCTCGTGAAGCTGCTGCCAAATCCAAGCCCAAAAGACCGGTGCGCCCTGCCACTATAGGCAGTTCTGAAAACAGCATGGGATAGGAAGGCGATGCTGTCCCGGCGTGTGGGCGGCTGTGTCGCCCTGTGTGGCCTTTTGGCAGGCCGGGTGGCATCCTTATGCCCCCACCCCGGTGAAAGCGCCCTGTTGCCCCCGTGTGCAGAGCATCTGAAAAGCACCAAATACGGTGATGGAACACTCAAAGCAGGGGCGTTCCGGTTGGGTCGAAAGTGGTGCAGGTTAAAGGGTTTATGCTGCTTTGGCAGCATAAACTCCCTGAACACCGACCGGCAAAGCCGTTCGGGGATTGCGAAGTGACATAACTTTCTGCCCGAAACCCTGATTTGTTATGCCGGTTTCAGAAAAATCCAAGGGGAACCGGGCATTTGTGAGGATTATTCTGCATACCGGGGCAAGAAACCACAGGAAAAGGAGGTCTTGCATGGCAAAGGAACCGGAAAAGGTGCGCACCGGCTTTTACATCGAAAAGGAAGTACTGGATCGGTGCGATGAGCTGCTCACGCAGGCCAATGTGAAATCCCGAAATGAATTTGTCACCGAGGCTCTGCGGTTTTACTGCGGCTACCTCACCTCGAAACAGAACGAAAATTATCTCCTGCAGAGCCTGTCCTCCGTCCTCATCAGCACCATCCGTGATACCGAAAACCGTCTGGCGCGAATGGATTTCAAAATCGCCACCGAGCTGTCCAAGCTCACTCATGTGGTAGCACATACCCATGCGATTGACGAGCAGGCACTTTCAAGTCTACACTTAAAATGTGTGGAGGAAGTCAAGCGGATCAACGGTGCGGTTGATTTCGAGGATGCCTACAACTACCAAAAGCGGCGGGTCTAAAATACATGATTTCTTTGTTTCTTTTGGGTATGGACTAAGGCGAATTATTCGTTTATGGTGTGTTGCGAAAGGAGATGAAAATGCACAATGGAAAAAAGTAAAATCTTTGAAATGGCAATCCGTGAACTGACGGAAACAGCAATCAACAAACGCAAAGAAACACTGGAGGACAATGAGCTGCAGCTTTATACCGAGGTAAAGACTCTCAGCGCTCAGGCTCGTGATATTGTCAAAATGCTACCGGAGGAACAGCAGAAAATCCTTACCGATTACTTTGAAAAAACCAATCTGATTGCCGACCATGAATGCCAGCACCTCTATGTGCAGGGCGCAAAGGACTGTGTGGAGCTGCTCAAACAGCTTGGTGCGCTTTAAGGAAACATAGGTGGACGGCCTCTGCGGAGCAGGGGCTGTTTTACATATTAGGGATGAATTTTTTCGTGAGGAGTGGTACAATATGTATTACTTAGTTTGAAAGCCCAAAGGAGGTATTGTTTGTGGTCAACATGGTTAATTTTTTAATGATTAACGGCAACATTCAGCCTGTTGATATGTTTGGATATATCGAAAATGTTGTAACAGAGCTGCAAAAAAAAGGATTAATAACCAAAATTGAATACAGTCCTGCACAATGCGACTTTGGTGATGATTCTTGCTTAATTGAAGTTGAAGATACATTTTATGTGGCAAACTTTATTTATTCAAAAGACGACAAGGAGAATCATTGGCAAATAGCATTTGAGTATGGAACATATAATTCATGCAGCCAACTTCAAATTAAAATTTTGTCTGCAGATTATGAATTAAATGTTGCAGATAATTATTTAGAGCAATTGAAGTTTGCCATCAAACTATTAGTAAAGCCAAATTGGGAGAAGATTATTTGGTTGATGGACAAGGATTCGGAACAATTATCAATCGCTCTTTATCCACGCATTTATAGAGTTGAAAATTTGGCCAGACAACTTATAAGTGAAATAATGACGAAAGAATACGGGTTTGAATGGTGGGATACTTACGTTCCTCTCACGATTAAAAATAAGCATATGGGGCGATTGGGTGGCTACAAATCAATTACGCCGGGCTTTGCAAATGTTGATGAAAGACTGATGTCTATTGACATTGGCGATTTAAATTCAATTATTACTCTGAAAGAGAAGAAATGGAACCCTGCTTTCATTCCGGAGATAAGCAGTTTTCTAAATGAGCAATCAGATATGAAGCTGGAACGGATGAAAACACTTTTATCAGCCCAAATGATTGTGTCTATTGATTTGTGGGTAGAGCAATTTTCTAAGTACTTGTCTGAAGATTTTATAAAAGACTTTAAAACATTTGAACTGAATCGCAATCATATTGTGCATAACAAATTGATTGATCGTTCTGCCTATGGCAGCATCTCTAATTCGATTTCTACTGTCGAAGCAGAGCTTATTAAAGCACTTGCAAAAATTGAACAAGTGGTAGTTTCAAAGGAACAGCGAGAGGCAAGAGAACAACAACGGGCAATAGAGCAAGAAGAAATGGAAGTCGCTTTAAAAGATATCATGGAATCGGAAGCAGGAGTAAAAATAAGGAATTCTCAAGAAATTATCGAAGTATATGAAGAACAACTTTTTATTTTTCATTCGGAGCTTCAAGAATATTTGAGATTCCGAAACGATTTGGAGATTGGGGAATATAAATCAATCGAAAATGATACTGGAATCTTATTTGAAATACGTTATAAAGTTAATGATGAGAGTGCTATTGTTAGCTATTCGATTGAGTGTATGGATGACTCTCAAGGTTCCGAGAGTGTAGTGGCAGTTAATATTATGGTAGGAGAAAATGTCTTTTCTAAAGACATCGCATACACAAATGGTGAAATATCATTTAATTCACATCAAAGTTGCTATATGCCAGAAACTCAAGACTCAATTTCAATGGAAGATTTGTCAGCACTCAAAGAAGGGGCTGTAGATTTCCTCAATGAACAGTTTGAAAATCTGCGTGAAAAGGTTGATTCTGAGATGTTCTCCATAATCAAGGATGGAGGTAGTAGTCCTTTAGCAGAATTTTCATGTTGGGAATGTGGAGAGGAATACATTTGTATAGATGAAAACTATGGAGCACTTGGTCAGTGCTTAAACTGTGGCGAGATGAATGATATCTGTTTTTGTGACAGATGTGAGTCTTATTTTGAAGGAACGGCAGATGAAGATGGGCCAAATTTCTGCGAAAATTGTTTAGAGGACTTTAATAAAGAGTGAAATTATTTTTAGGGCGATCACAACCGTGGTCGCTCTTTTCTTTTGCCCAAAACACAGAAAGGAGGCCGCCATGCCAAAGATCATCTTCACCTCGCAATATATGCGGGATGCTCCGCCAGCCCAGCTTGAAAACTATGTGAAGTACATCGGAACCCGTGATGGCGTAGAAAAGATTGATGAGAGCAAGCTGCTGCTTCCGGCTACGGTAAAACAGCAACAGCTCATCAATCAGCTCATCCGGGATATTCCCTCTGCCAAGGAAATGCTGGAGTATGCCGACTACTGCGAGAACCCTACCATCGGCAACGCTACTGAGTTTATTTCTCTGGCACTGGAGCAGAACCGGGGCCTCATCGGCAAACGGGAAAACTATGTGGATTACATCGCAGGCCGCCCTCGTGTGGAGCGCATCGGCGAGCATGGCCTCTTCACCGATGCAGGCGTTCCGGTGGTGCTGGCACAAGTGCAGGAGGATGTGTGTGGTAACAAAGGTGCTGTCTGGACTCATGTTATCAGTCTGCGCCGGGAGGATGCCGCAAGGCTTGGGTATGACAGCGGAAAACAGTGGCAGGATTTGCTCCGCAGTAAAAAAGCCATGCTTGCCAAGCACATGAAGATCGACAGCGAGAATCTCCGCTGGTATGCCGCCTTTCACAATGAAAGCCACCATCCCCATGTGCATCTCATGGTCTACTCCGCCAAGGACAATGACGGCTTTCTCACCCAGCCAGCTATCGAAGCCATGCGCTCAGAGATGGCGCATGATATCTTCCGTCAAGACTTCGCTCACATTTATGAGCACCAGAATGCCGCCAGAAGCGATCTCAAGCAAGGTGCTGCCGATGTAATGACCGAACTGCTTTCACAGATGCAAAATCATGTCGGTGAAAACAAAGCCATAGAAGCGGATCTGCTGTTGTTATCAAGACGGCTTCAAAACACGGGGGGCAAAAAGGTGTATGGTTATCTCAAAGCAGATGTAAAAGCCATTATCGACCGCATTGTGGATGAGCTTGCCAAGGAGGAACGAATCGACAAGCTGTACCGGGCATGGAACGACTGGCAGAATGAAATCCTAAAGACTTATTCAAATAAGCTGCCGCCCCTGCCGCCTCTATCCCAGCAGAAACAATTTAAGAGCATTAAAAACATGGTGATTGCCGAAGCGTTGAAGCTGGGTGGTCACCATGTTTCATTTGAGGATGAGGCAATGCCGGAACCGGAGCTGCCGGAGCCTGCCGATGTTCATGTGGATGATGCTTTTATGGAGCCTCCCGATGCGGCCTTTCATGCTGAGTGGAGCGAGCAATACAAACTGGCGAGGCAATATCTCTATGGCAGTGGGGATGTTCCGCAGGATTTTAGTGAGGCATACCAGCTGTTCCTTTTGGAAGCGGAATCCGGCAATGCCCTTGCCATGCATGATCTCGGCAGAATGTTTGCGGATGGCTTGGGGCGTGATATTGATTTACAGTCATCTCATGCTTGGTACGAAAAAACTCTGACTGCTTTTTTATCCGCAGAGGAAGAAAAGCCCAAGACCTATCTGGAATATCGCATCGGAAAAATGCACGCCTCCGGTCTTGGCACTGTGCAGGACTATGAGCAGGCAGCCTCATGGTTTCAGGAAGCGGTGGATAAGAACCACAAGTATGCCCAATATTCTCTCGGCTCTTTGTATTACCGTGGTCAGGGTGTTCCGCAGGATTATGTAAAAGCGCTGCAGCTCTACAGTCTGTCTGCCGCACAGGGCAACCCTTATGCGGATTATGAATTGGCGAAGATGTATCGGGATGGCGTTGGTACCACAGTGCGCCCTGAACTTTCCTCCCAGCATTTCAAGTCTGCCTTTACCGGGTTTTATCGTCTGGAACAGGAAAGCCATGATGATAGGCTGCAATACCGCCTCGGTCAAATGCTCTACACCGGAACCGGTACGGACAAGGATGTGCAGGCGGCGGTTTCCTATCTGGAGAAATCGGCGCAGCTTGGAAATGTCAATGCACAGTATCTGCTGGGTAAGGTGTGTCTGGAAACCGGCATCGGTGATCCGGCACAGGCGATAGTTTGGATGAGCAAGGCAGCGGAAGCCGGAAACGCCGGAGCGCAATATGCCCTTGGCAAGCTGTACCGGGATGGCGCTCATGTGGAAAAAGATATTCAAAAGGCAGTGGCCATGTTCACAGCCGCCGCAGAACAAAAAAATGAGTACGCCGCCTATCAGCTTGGCAGGCTGTATCTCGCCGGTACAGATACCCCTAAGAATGTTCCGGAAGCGGTCAAGTGGTTCACGCTCTCCTCTGATCTCGGCAATGCCTATGCGCAGTATGCTCTGGCAAAGCTGCATCTTGCCGGTGAGGATATGCCCAAGGACGTCAGTGAGGCAATTCGGCTGTTCACCTTATCGGCAGAGCAACAAAATGAGTTTGCGGCTTACCAACTCGGCAAGCTCTATCTGGGGGGCGAGGATGTGCCAAAGGATGCGAAGGCTGCGATCCGCTGGCTGACCGCCTCCGCCGAAATGGGAAACCAGTTTTCGCAGTATGCCCTGGGCAAGTTGTATTTCTATGATGGCGATGTTCCTCGTGATAAGGAAAAGAGTTTGTACTGGCTGGGACTATCTGCAGCGCAGGGCAATGCTTATGCGCAGTTTCTCATCGACAATATCAATGCCCAGAGCAATCCATCGGTGCTGTTGGCAGCCACCAGACTGTTTCGCCAGTTGGAGAACCTGTTTCATGAGGACTATCGCAGAAGCGCCGGTGTCGATCACATCGACCGCAAGCGCAGAGGTCAGCTGCAGGAGAAAAAACAGGCGCAGGGTCACAAGCGTGATGACCATGCACCGCAAATTCATTTATGATGGGAGGTTTTATTTTGTCAGGCTATATCTATTTTACAGACGAGCAAAAGGAGCGAGCGAACTCAGTGGATTTGGTGGACTTCCTCCAGCGGCAGGGTGAAAAGCTCCTGCCCTCCGGCAGAGATAAGCGGCTGGTCAGTGACCACAGCATTACTGTTCGTGGTAATCGCTGGTACGATCATTCCGCTGAACAGGGCAGCTATGCCATTGACCTTGTGAAACGGCTCTACAATCTGCCCTTTCCGGAGGCGGTCAGCCTTCTGCTGGGCGGCGAGCAAGGAGTGGAATACCGACAGCACAGCGGGAACAGAGAACAGGAGCAGCGAAAACCCTTTGCCCTTCCGCCAGTGCACACCGATATGCGCCGGGTATTTGCCTATCTCATCAAGCAGCGCTGTATCAGCCGGGAGGTGCTGTCTGAGTTTGCCAGAGAAAAGCTGCTGTTTGAGGACGGTGAGTATCACAATGCTGTGTTTGTCGGCGTGGATGAAAATGGTGTGGCTCGCCATGCTCATAAAAAAAGCACCGCCACCGGCAGCAGCTTTCGCATCAATGTAGAGGGCAGTGATCCGGCTTATAGCTTCCACTACCTCTCGAAAAATCCCTATCCACACCGGCTGTTGGTATTCGAGGCTCCCATAGATATGCTTTCATACATCAGCTTGCATCCGCACAACTGGAAAAGCGCCAGCTATGTGGCGCTGAACGGTGTGTCGGAAAAGCCCATCCTCAAACTGCTGGAGTTATATCCGCAGCTCGACCATGTGGTGCTGTGCCTCGACCATGATACCGCAGGCATCGAAGCTGCCGAGCGCATCTACGACACTTTGATAGAGCAGGGTCAGCCTGCAGTAGGTCAGGCACAATCCAAATATAAGGACTGGAATGAGGATTTAAAGGCAAAAAGTGGATTTACTCCTATTCCTGCTGAAGAACATCCTCAACTGTTACTCCGGGACGAGATATGTAAAGAAATCAATCGGTATGCACGAGAGCATCCAAGTGCTGACTGCTCCGCTATTGTGTTCCGAAATATCCTGCAAAACTGCAAAGATAATCCTCAGCATATAAAAGATTCACTGATAGAGCTGGCCAGTCTTTCTGTGCTGGCCGCTTCTAAGGAATACAAAAGCATCGGTCACAGCCGGGATTTATCTACTGTGA
Source organism: Thermoplasmatales archaeon (assembly GCA_012522645.1). Taxonomy (GTDB): domain Archaea; phylum Thermoplasmatota; class Thermoplasmata; order Methanomassiliicoccales; family Methanomethylophilaceae; genus RumEn-M2. Next base: position 3,075 of record JAAYKC010000144.1, on the reverse strand, counting down.
ACAGCCGCTTGAACTATGGATTTAAACCTTACCAAAATCGTGGCAGGCTGGAAAACAAATTGAGCGACATCAGAAATACTCTGGTGCCGCTTTTTTCATGCTCCCAAATAGAAACACAGTATGAAAAACAAAGCCGTGCGGAGCACTATGAACAGCTGGCATCCGAATGCTTAAAGGGCGCTGTCCTTGCGGAGCTTTCCATTCAGCAAGCGGCAGAGAAAAAACAAGAGCAGTGCGGCCTGTGTTTGTCATGAGCCGTCTGCCGGAAAGGAGAACCCCTATGCCCTCACAAGTAACTATCCTAATAGCAGTGGTCGCCGTGATGTTCTCCGTCATCGGCGGCCTTTCTCTTTTAGCACACTATTACACCCTCAGTGGCATCAAGTCCAAGACGGTGGGTGACGGTCAGCACGGTACCGCCCGTTTCGCCACCGAGGGCGAGATTAAAAAGACATACACACATGTACCCTATGAACCGGAGAAATGGCGGCGTGGGCAAAATCTGCCCGCTTTGCAGGGGCTTGTGGTAGGCTGCAAGCAAAAGGCAGGCGCCACTATCGCCCTCATTGATGACGGCGACATTCACTGCCTCATGATCGGTGCTGCCGGTGTCGGCAAAACCGCCAACTTTTTATACCCCAATATCGAATATGCCTGTGCTTCCGGTATGAGTTTCCTCTGCACCGACACCAAGGGCGATCTGTTCCGCAACTACGCAGGTATCGCCAAAGATTACTATGGCTTCAAAATTTCCGTATTGGATCTGCGCAATCCCACACGCTCGGACGGCGACAACAATCTGCAGCTGGTCAACCGCTATATGGATGCCTACATGAAGAATCCCGATAACCTCGCTCTGAAAGCGAAAGCTGAGAGGTATGCCAAAATCACCGCAAAGACCATCATCACCAGCAACGGTGAGGATGCCAGCAGCTACGGTCAAAACGCCTTCTTCTACGATGCCGCCGAGGGATTGCTAACATCCGTCATCCTGCTGATTGCGGAATACTGCCCTCCGGAGAAGCGGCATATCATATCGGTGTTTAAGATGATACAGGATTTGCTCGCTCCCTCACCGGTGAAGAACAAAAGCCAGTTCCAGCTGCTGATGGACAAACTGCCCTCCGACCATAAGGCAAAATGGTTTGCCGGTGCAGCCCTCAACACCGCCGACCAAGCAATGGCCTCGGTGCTGTCCACCGCCATGTCCCGCCTCAATGCGTTTTTGGATTCGGAAATGGAGCAAATTCTCTGTTTTGACAGCTCGCTGGACACCGAAACCTTCTGTAAGGAGAAGTGCGCCATTTTCATTATTCTGCCGGAGGAAGATAACACGAAATATTTTATGGTGTCTCTGTTCCTGCAGCAGCTCTATCGGGAGATGCTGACGGTGGCTGATGAATACGGCGGCAAGCTCCCCAACCGGGTGATGATCTTCGCTGATGAGATCGGAACCATTCCAAAAATTCAATCGATGGAAATGATGTTCTCAGCCGGACGTTCTCGCCGGATTTCTATGGTACCGATCATTCAATCCTTTGCACAGCTTGAGAAAAACTACGGCAAAGAGGGCAGTGCCATCATCATCGATAACTGCCAAGACATTCTGTTCGGCGGCTTTGCCCCAAACTCTGAGAGTGCAGATATCCTCTCAAGGGCGCTGGGCAACAAGACCGTCATGTCCGGGTCTATCAGCAGAGGAAAAAATGATCCCAGCCAAAGCCTGCAGATGATCCAAAGACCGCTGATGACACCGGATGAGCTTAAAACACTTTCCAAGGGTAATTTTATTCTGGCCAAGACCGGCTGCTACCCTATGCGCACCAAGCTGCCGCTGTTCCTCAAATGGGGCATCCGCTTTGAGAAACCCTTTGAGGTTGAGGAACGTGCAGCCCGAAAGGTTGCCTACGCCGACCGCTTCGAGCTGGAACAGGAAATCATGAACCGTCGCTGTGCCTATGATGAGGATGACTTTGCGGAATTTCCCGAACCACCCGGTGGTGACCGCAGCGGTGGTACGCTGTATACGCCGGTGCAGGAGCATGAGTCGGAGACGGAGCCTCCTGCCATGCCTCTGCGCACCGATTAAGGAGGTGTTCATGGTTGAACTATCTTTCCTCACTCTATGCACAGGATGTCCCGCATCGTGCTGTTGCGGTCTATCGCTATTTGAAAGACCGGACAAATAAGGATGGAACCTGTTATCCTTCCATCGGCACTATCGCCAAGGACTTAAAGCTGTCTCGCCGCACCGTTCAGCGAGCCATCGCTGATCTTGAAAAGACCGGCCATCTACAAAAGGAACAGCGTTGGCGGGAAAACGGCGGCAAGAGCAGCCTGCTGTTTACGGTGAAATGAAAAAACACATACCCTGCCGCCAAGGGAGCAGTGTGCTCTCTTGATGGCATGAGGTATGTGTCATCATGGCCTATGCAGTGAACTTTTCACTCTAAGGATTTCTTTAAACACAGAGAAAGAACAATCTATCTTTATGGGATTATAAGCTACCTAAAGATAGAAGATGTGTCAAATTATTTAGCATCCAATAATGCTTTGATGATTACGATAGCCACTTTAATCTCCCTTTCATCGCACATATGAATCAGGTGGATGAGTTGTTCTTTTTCCCTGGTTTTATGCTGCATTTCAGGATAAAAGATTGTATCTGCTGATATTTTCAATGTGCATATGATCTTAGACAACACTTGGATGCTTGGGTATTTATTTTCGTTTTCAATAGCCATGATATACCGTGATGTAACCCCAACCCGTGTGGCAAGGTTGTCCTGCGTTAATCCTGCCTCTAACCGTGCGCTCTTAATTAATTTTCCTAAAGTTATAGGTGATTCACCCATCGGCACTTCACCTCCGAACAGTTGCCTGTTTATTATTAAAATGAACCCTCTTGATATTTTTACTAAGGTGCTAAAAATTTGTAGCCATAACCAACTAATGTTTGAATGTAGTTTATACTTGTAGAATTTATAGCCATCTTGCGCCGCAAATTGTATATAATATTTTCCACAGCGTGTTGATTACACACATACTCTTCTCCCCATACGGTCTCATAAATTT
>JAAYKC010000057.1 GCA_012522645.1 Thermoplasmatales archaeon | reverse complement strand
TCCACCTATCCTGATTTCATCAATGCGAACAGGGCAACGTTCCTGGTGACCGCTGCATTGGCGCTCATAGGTGCGATCATCACCTGGATATACTATCCCAGGAAGAACGTGGAATGCCCTGCGGAAGAAAAAGGTTATAAGCCATAACGGCATGGGCACCTCCGCAGAAGTCGAATGACAACTGCCTTTTGAGGGAGTTAGATTTCTGGAAGGTATATCATATGGCTGAAGATGTTTTAAAGACGGGGACGACGACGATCGGCCTGAAATGTAAGGACGGTGTCATCATGGCATCTGAGCGCAGGGCCACAATGGGCAACATCATAGCGCACTCCAATGTTCAGAAGGTCTACAGGATCGCAGACAACATAGGCATGACGATCGCAGGCCTGGTCGGGGACGCACAGCTCATGGTCAGATACGCCCAGTCGGAAGTGGCTCTCTACAGCATGAAGAGAGGGGAGCCCATGTCCATCAGAGCAGCATCCACGCTGATCTCGAACATGATACGCCAGGGATTCTACGTCGGCCTCATCGTCGGAGGTTATGATAAGACGGGAGGACATCTGTTCAGCATCGACGGTGCCGGAGGGCACATCGAGGACAACTACATGTCCGTAGGATCCGGGTCCTCCTTCGCCATGGGAGTCATCGAGGAGAAGTACAAGGAGGACATGACCCGCGAGGAGGGGATGGATCTCGCGATAGCGGCTCTGAACTCCTCCATAAGGAGGGACTCCGCATCAGGGGACGGCATGCTCATATCATTCATCGGGCCGGACGGTTTTGAATCCGTACCTGAGGAAGACATAAGGGCCCGTGCCGCAGAACTGGGATTCAAATATCCCAACTGAAACATTCAAACCAAACCCCTTACCAAACTCAGTTACATGCATTATAGACAGGGTTCGAGATGAATACGGACAGACTCTTCGACACGTTACGTGAGGATATACGCAGGATAGTACCCAAGGACATAGACGTATCGGGCATAGAGTTCGAAGGGCCGATAATCGTCATCTATTCCAAGGACTTCGAGAAGTTCACAGAGGATGCCAACATAACCAAGCAGCTTGCAAGCCAGCTGAGGAAGAGATTCGATATAAGGCCCGACCCCAAGACCTTAGGCGATTCCGATGCGGTGGAGACCAGGATAAAGGAGATGTCCCCTGAGGATGCCAACATAACAGGCATGTTCTTCGATTACGATACGGGCGTGGTGATGGTGGAGGCTATAAATCCGCACATCATAGTCGGCAAGGGAGGTCAGCTCCTCAATGAGATCAGGGCCGAAACCGGATGGAACATAAAGCCGGTCAGGGCCCCGCCCATCCATTCCAAGACGATATCGGATGTCAGAGGATATCTGAGGCATAACAGGGAGGAGAGGACCGAGATACTCAGGCGCATAGGGCGCAGGATATCGCGGCCGACCCTGGAATCAGGGGAGCAGTACGTCAGGATGACGGCCCTCGGAGGATTCAGGCAGGTGGGCAGGTCCGCGACACTGCTCCAGACGAAGGAGAGCAGGATACTCGTGGACTGCGGTGTGGATCCGAGCAGCGATAACGTCCCGTACTTCAACGTGCCCGAGATGCAGCCTCTCAGCGAGATAGACGCCGTTGTGATAACCCACGCTCACATGGATCACTGCGGCATACTGCCCGTCCTCTTCAAGTACGGGTATGACGGCCCTGTTTACTGCACGCCGCCCACCAGGGATATGATGGCCATGCTCCAGCTGGACTTCATCAAGCTTGTGTACGGGGAGGCGAAGAAGGCGCCCTTCGAAGCGTCCCATGTCAGGAATGAGATCCTGCACGTGATACCGATCGGCTATGACAAGACCACGGACATATCCCCGGACGTGAGACTGACGTTCCACAACGCCGGGCACATCCTGGGATCCGCTGTGGCCCACTTCAATATAGGCAACGGATTCCACAACGTCGCATTCTCGGGGGACAGCAAATTCGAGAAGACCCAGCTCTTCAATCCTGCGGTCAACAAGTTCATACGCCTCGAGTCGCTGGTCATGGAGTCCACGTACGGAGGGTCGAAGGACTTTCAGCCCAGCCGCATAGAGGCGTCCCAGGAGATGCACAATCTGCTGCAGCAGGCCACGGAGAAGGGCGGTAAGGTCCTGATCCCCGTCTTCGCAGTGGGAAGGTCCCAGGAGGTCATGCTGGTCATAGAGGAGATGGTGCGAACCGGAAGGCTGCCCCAGATACCTGTCTATCTGGACGGCATGATATGGGAGGCCACCGCGATACATACCGCGTACCCGGAATTCCTCAACAGCAGCCTGAAGACCCAGATATTCCAACAGAACGAGAATCCGTTCCTGTCCCCTATATTCCGCAGGGTGGAGACCGCCGCCATGAGGGAGGAGATATGCCATTCCCCGGAACCGTGCATAGTCCTCGCGACCAGCGGGATGATGACCGGCGGGCCGGTCATGGAGTACTTCAAGGAATGGGCGGACAATCCGATGAACTGGCTGCTGTTCGTGGGATATCAGAGCGAGGGATCCACCGGGAGGGCGATCCAGCGCGGAAGGAAGGATATCACGGTCCACGACAGGGGCAAGAACATAAAGCTGGACGTCAAGATGAACATAGAGACCGTGGACGGTTTCTCGGGTCACTCGGACCGCAAGCAGCTTATGAAGTACATATCGACCATGGAGCCCAGACCCACAAAGGTCATAATAGGGCACGGGGACGACAGGAAATGTACGGACCTCGCCTCTTCGCTGTATCAGAAGTACAGGATAGAGACGAAGGCCCCTTTGAATTTAGAGACGATAAGGCTGAAGTGATCGGCCTTACTCATCATCTATATCGCAGCCGCAGCCGCAATATATCTCCTCGTCGTCCTCATCATCGTCATCGAGATCCTCGCCCAGGAGGTACCTTATGATCTCGAGCTCGTTGCATATGGCATCGGTAAGGTACATCAGAGAGCCGTCCGATACGAAGCTGCATCTGCGGCAGTCGCCGTCACGGCATATGAGGCTGTTGATCATGCAGCGCATCTCCTCGGGGTCCAGGTATGCGAATTTTGCTTCAGTCTGGGGAACTTCAAGATTGTCCATGCCCAGTGCGTAGGATGAAGTAGGATAAAAATAGAATAGGTCCCACCGTAAGGCGGGAAAGATGTTTCACCAGTTCTGGGCCCTGACTTCGAAGTAGGCCTGAGGGTGCTTGCAGGCAGGGCAGATCGCCGGGGCCTTCTTCGCCACGTGAATATACCCGCAGTTGCGGCATTTCCACATCAGTACGTCATCCTTCTCGAAGACCACTCCCTTCTCGATGTTGCTCAGGAGCTTCAGGTACCTTTCCTCATGAACCTTCTCGACGTCGCCCACTTTCTCCAGGGCATCCGCGATCTCAGTGAAGCCCTCCTCTCTGGCGATCTTCGCGAAGTCCGCGTACATGGTCGTCCATTCGTAGTTCTCTCCTGCCGCGGCATCCTTCAGGTTATCGATGGTCTTGGGGACCGCACCGCCGTGGAGCTCCTTGAACCAGAGCTTTGCGTGTTCCTTCTCGTTCTCCGCAGTCTCCGTGAAGATGTCGGCGATCTGCTCGTAACCTTCCTTCTTGGCCTGAGACGCATAGTATGTGTATTTCGTTCTGGCCTGACACTCTCCGGAGAATGCTTCCATGAGGTTCTTCTCCGTCTTGCTTCCTTTAAGCTGCTTAGCGGTCATATGCTTCACCTTGCCTTCGAATGCTGTTCGCTATTATTTATTTACGGCGATGGTAACGGGATAATTGCAGGGATATTATCTTCTTCTGAGGAATCTGCGCTTCTTCTTCGGTGTTCCGTCGGCATTGAAGCGCCGCTCCATCAGCTGTACCAGGGCCCTGTTGACATCGGCATTCGAGGGATCATAGGAAAGGGCGGCCTCCAGCTGCTCCTTCGCATCCACGGACCTGTCCATGTCCCCGGACAGGAGATAGGCATAGTTCAGCCTGTATCCGGAGTTCCCCGGGTCCAGGGCTATGGCTTTCAGATAATAGTCCTCCGCTCTGTCGAAGTCCACAAGCTGGAGCTTGTTGAAGATCGCATAGCTGTTCATGAGCTCGGCATCATTCGGGCAGTGCTCCACAAGATAACGGTAATGTTCGTCACATTCCCTGTTGTTCTTCTTCTTGTCCTTCAGAACGGTCACCAAAGCCTTCCTGGCATCATGATTATCCGGTTCCAGGTCCAGGATGATGTCAAGTTGCATCATGCCGTAGGACCTGCTGTCCGATCCGAAAACAAGGATCTCCGCAAGGAGGAGACGCGGCTTGGTGTTATGGGGATCAGTTTCAAGATACGATTCCAAAGTGGCCACCGCGCCCTTTATGTTCCCGCTGTCCCTCTGCCGCCTGGCCTTGGACATCGCCTCGAAAGCTTTATCTGCCATGTCGCTGGGTATGCGGTTCACCGATTATAATCTTGCATCCTCTGAGAGTATCTCCGAGTCCGTTTAAATACAATCAAGGAAATATTATTTCTATGAATGGCAAGAGACCCCTTACAAGCAAGAGCGGTGCCCCCGTTCCCGATAACGATAACTCTCTGACCGCAGGGTCCAGAGGTCCGATGATGCTGCAGGACACATGGTTCCTGGAGAAAATGGCCCATTTCGATCGCGAGGTGATACCCGAGAGGAGGATGCACGCCAAAGGCTCAGGGGCCTTCGGTACGTTCACCGTCACCCATGACGTGACGAAGTACACCAAAGCGAAGGTGTTCTCCGAGATCGGGAAGAAGACCGATGTATTCGTCAGATTCTCCACCGTCGCCGGGGAAAGAGGAGCTGCGGACGCCGAGAGGGATATACGCGGCTTCGCCATCAAGTTCTACACGGAGGAAGGCAACTGGGACCTCGTCGGCAACAATACGCCGGTGTTCTTCCTCAGGGATCCCCTGAGGTTCCCGGACCTCAACCACGCAATAAAGAGGGACCCCAGGACGAACATGAGGTCCATGCAGAGCAACTGGGACTTCTGGACTCTTCTTCCTGAGGCCCTGCATCAGGTGACCATCGTCATGTCCGACCGCGGCATCCCGGCGAGCTACCGCCACATGCACGGTTTCGGCAGCCACACCTTCAGCCTCTACAATGAGAAGAACGAGCGCGTGTGGGTCAAATTCCATCTCAGGACCCAGCAGGGGATAGAGAACCTGTCTGACCAGGAGGCCGAGGAACTGGTCGGCAAGGACAGGGAGAGCCACCAGAATGATCTCTATTGTGCGATAGAGAAAGGGGACTTCCCCAGGTGGACCCTCTACTTCCAGATAATGACCGAGGAACAGGCCAGGAAGCACAAGGACAATCCTTTCGACATAACGAAGGTATGGAGCTACAAGGAGTACCCCCGCATCGAGGTGGGTGTCATGGAGCTGAACCGCAACCCGGACAACTATTTCGTTCAGGTCGAGCAGGCGGCGTTCAATCCGACCAATCTCGTCCCGGGGATCGGCCTCTCGCCGGACAAGCTGCTCCAGGGCAGGATATTCTCCTACGGGGACGCACAGAGGTACCGTCTCGGCGTCAATCATGACCTGATACCGGTCAATGCGCCCAAGGTGCCAGTTCACGCATACCACCGTGACGGGATGATGCGGGTGGATGACAACTACGGATCGGTGCTCTCCTATACGCCGAACAGCTACGGCGAATGGATGGACCAGCCGGGGCACAGGGAGCCGCCGCTTCAGCTGGACGGGGATGTGGACAGGTACGAGCCGAAGGACGATCCCTCTGATGACTGCTTCTACCAGCCGGGAGACCTTTACCGCCTGATGACGGAGGACAAGAGAGTGCTCCTGATAGAGAATACCGCAAGGAACATGGCCCCGGTGACCGAGAACATAAAGTACCGTCATGCGGCCCACTGCTACCTTGCGGACAAGGAGTACGGGCAGAGGATAGCTGAGATCATGTCGCTGGACATGAAAGAGGTCATACGCCTCTCCGGGCTCAGCCATGAGGAGCGCATGAAGGCAACGAGCTCAGTATGAACTCGGTGAAACGGGCCGCGCTGATAACGGCCGGGTCCGTCTCGGTGGTGATCGGGGGCATAGGCGCAGTGCTGCCCATACTCCCTACCACCCCGTTCCTGATAATCGCGGCCCTGTGCTTCAGCACAAGCAGTCCCCGGATGTATGAGTGGCTGACACGGAACCGCTACTTCGGCGAGTACATAGAGAACTACAGGGAAGGGAAAGGGGTGTCCCGGAGGACGAAGATCCATGCTCTTGTATTCCTGTGGTCCATGCTGGCGATATCGGCTCTGTTCATGAGGAACGGGATTCTCACGGCAGTGCTGCCTGTTGTGGGGGCGGCGGTCTCCGCTCATATATTGCTGCTGAAGAGCAGGCCCGCATCCTCCGCAGAGATCTCCTGTTGAGACTGGGTCTGCGAAGCATAATAAGCTCCAAGAAATATTCTTATATACCATGGCAGACGAAAAGAGTAAAGCCGACAAAGAGGAAACTGAGAACAAACGCAAGAGAAGGCAGGTAGTATCCACCCATCCTGACGGAGGGTGGCAGGTCAAGCCCGAGGGCGCACCTGTGGCGACCAAGCGTTTCAGGACGAAAGCGGAGGCGGACGAGTATGCCAAGACCCTTGCATCCAAGCAGGGAACCTCCGTCGTCCGTAAGAAGAAGGACGGCAAGCTGCAGAAGAAGCTCTGAGTCTGTGAAGGCAACCTATATTTACGCTTCGCAACATGAGATTGCATGGTCGACCGGAAGGGGCTGAAGAACAGAGGGCGCAGCCGCGCCGATGTGGAGGACAGGCGCAGAGCGGTATCGGATCTTACGGAGACGAAGCTTGAGGCGATAGGGGATTATTCCTTCGACCCGGAGCTGGCCTCCAAGAACATAGAGAACATGATCGGCGTGACGCATGTCCCGCTGGGATTCGCAGGCCCGGTCGCCATCAGAGGCGATCATGCAGGGGGAGCCTTCCTCGTTCCCATGGCCACGACCGAGGGCGCTCTTGTCGCATCGGTCTCCAGGGGGATGTCCGTCATATCGGAATCGGGCGGAGCCAGGGCGAAGGTGCTCTCGGATGCCATGACCCGGGCCCCTGTTTTCAGGACCGAGGGCATCGATCATTCAACGAAGGTCATCAATTGGCTGTGCGAGAACGCCGGGGCCATAGACGATGCGGTCTCCGCCACCACGAGGCACGGGAGGCTCATGACCATAGAGCCGTACCCGAACGGCAGGAACCTGTTCCTCAGATTCGCCTATGATACAGGGGATGCCATGGGCATGAACATGGTGACTATAGCCACCGAGGCCGTATGCAGGCTGATTGAGAAGGAGACCGGCGCCGTCATGGTATCCGTTTCCGGCAATATGTGCACGGATAAGAAGCCCGCAGCGGTGAATGCGATAAACGGACGCGGTAAAGTGGTCATAGCCGAGGCGACCGTGCCGGGCTCACTCGTGGAATCGAAGCTGCATACCACAGCCGCAGCCATAGCGGAGACGAACACAAGGAAGAATCTAATCGGCAGTGCCATGGCAGGGAGCATGGGATCGAATGCCCATGCCGCGAACATGGCAGCGGCCGTCTACATAGCCACAGGACAGGATCCCGCCCATGTTGTGGAGGCGAGCCTGTGCATGACGACCTGCGAGGATGTAGAAGGGGATCTGTACATAGCGGTCAGGATGCCTGCCGTGGAGGTGGGCACGGTCGGAGGGGGGACGAGGCTTCCGGCTCAGTCCGAGGCCCTGGAGATCATGGGCTGCAAAGGGGACGGCAAGGCCAGGAAATTCGCCGAGATAGTCGCCGTGACGGTCCTGGCCGGGGAACTGTCCACGCTGGCCGCTCAGGCGGCCGGGCAGCTGGGCAGCGCTCACAAGGATCTGGGACGTTAGTTCCTGAGCTCCGGTTCCGTGGCCAGTTTTCGTCCGGCCACCGCATCGAGGAAATCATCCTCGAGACGTATCTCCCTGAGGTCGGTGGAATCACTGAATCTCTCGATGACCGTGCCGTCAGGGGCTATGAACATGCTCCTGCCGCCCATCTTCCTCCCGGGGTCCGGCCCCACCATATTCAGCAGAAGCACGTAGATCTGGTTCTCCGCGGCACGGGATATGGCGATCCTCTCCATCTTGTCCATGTTCTCCGCCGGGAATGCGGACACGGCGATGATCATATCCACATCATTCTCCGCATAGTGCCTGGGGATCACATGGGTCTGGAGCTCCTGACCTGTGCAGAGGCCTATCCTCAGGCCTCTGAAGTCGAACACGGTGGTGGTGTCCCCCCATTCGAAGACATCCGTCTCGTCGAAGACGCCGTCCGTGGTCGGCACGGTCTTCTTATGGGTCACGATCCCGTCCGCACTTACGAACAGCACGCAATTGTACAGCTTACCGTCAATGACCCTGGGCGCTCCGAACACGATGCCGCAGTTCCGGCTGCCGGCCAGGCATTTCAGGTTATTGACCACCATGTCCGTGACCCTGTCGGCCTGCATGCGCTCCTTCTCAGGCACGTAACCGCTGCCGTACATCTCAGGGTAGACGAAGATATCCGAGTCGACGTTATCAACCCTCATCTTCGCTTTGAAGAAGTTTGTCATCGGGTCGTCTACAAAGCCTCTAGACTGGACCATAGTGATTTTCATAGCCATGGTCTCTGAATCGGTCCGCCTTATTATTTAGTCTTCTGTCCTGCTGTATTGGAAAATCCTTAATATCCTCCGTCCATAACGGCATCAGTATGCCACTGATCAACTTCGACTACAACGATCTGAGTTCCCTCCTGGGAGAGGAGGTGCCGAAAGAGACCCTCGTGGAGAGGATACCCATGATCGGCGCTGACATGCACGATACGGAGGGGAACTCGGACGAGATGTCCGTTGAGTTCTTCCCCAACCGCCCGGACATGTACTGCGTGGAAGGCATAGCCCGCAGTATGAGAGCGTTCCTGGGCACAGAGCCCGGAATGAAGGAGTATGATGTGGAGGAGACGGACATCCGTGTCATCACAGACCCGTCAGTCGCGACTGTAAGGCCGTACATCCTCTGCGCTGCGGTATTCGACATGAATATTGACGATCATTTCATCAAATCGCTGATGGAGCTGCAGGAGAAGCTGCATATGACCATCGGCAGGAAGAGGTCGAAGCTGGCCATAGGCGTTCACGATCTTGACCGCGTGACCCCGCCCTTCGAGTACAGGGCGGTGCGCCCCGGAGACTTGAGATTCGTCCCTCTGGCATCCGATGAGGAGATGGATCTCAGCGAGATACTGATCAGACATGAGAAGGGCAGGGCCTATGCCCACCTCCTGGAAGGGAAGAGCAGATATCCGGTCATAACGGATGCTGACGGCAACGTGCTGTCCTTCCCCCCGGTGATCAACGGCACCCTTACCACTGTGACAACGGAGACGAAGAACATCTTCGTGGATGTCACGGGCATCGATGAGAAGGCGGTGAAGAGCGCCCTCGATATAGTGGTGACGGCAATGGCCGAGCGGGGAGGCTCCATCGGCTCCGTCATTATGGAAGGCAAAGGCTTCGAGCACCGATCCCCGGACTTGTCACCGTCCTCGTGGAGCATATCGGCTTCCGAGTGCTCCGATTTCCTGGGCCGGGAGATATCCCCTGAGGAAACGGCAGAGGCCCTCCGCCGCATGGGCATGGATGCGATGGCGGAAGGCGATACGGTCTTCGCGGAGGTCCCGTCCACCCGCCCGGACATAATGCACAAGGTGGACCTCTATGAGGATGTGGCCATAGGATACGGTTTCGAGAGATTCGGAGGCACGCATTCAATGACCCAGACCACCGGGTCGCTCATGGCTGAGACGATGGTCTCCGAGTCGATGAGGGATGTGATGACGGGCCTGGGATTCACGGAAGCCGTAACACTGACGCTGAGCTCCGAGAAGGATGAGTTCGGCATATCCGGTATAGAGGAGAAGGAACTGGTCATGATCAGGAATCCGATAACGGAGGATCACACATGTCTGAGAGCATCCCTCTTCCCAAGCCTGATGAGGATATTAAGGCGCAACAAGCACAGGGACCTCCCCCAGAAGATATTCGAAACGGGGGACGTCATATCCGACTGCAGGAAGCGCAGGCATCTCTGCGGCGTGGTCATGGATTCCAAGTCATCGTTCACGGAGTCGAAATCATACATGGAAGCGGTACTCAGGGAGACGGGGATGAAGTATGAGCTGGCACATTGCACGGACAGGACATTCATACCCGGCCGCGGAGCCGCTGTGACGGTCGAAGGGAGGAGAATAGGCTCATTCGGGGAGGTCTCTCCGGAGGTCATAGAAGGATTCGAGATAACACATCCTGTGATGATGCTCGAGATCGATCTCCAATGGTTCGCAGACTCCCGGGAAGGAGGTGTGATCTGATGGAGATCGGTGACAGATTCCCTGATTTCAGACTGCCGGATGCGGACGGGAACATCCTTGATTCGGCCGATCTTGAAGGCGTTACGTATATTCTGTATTTCTATCCCCGGGACAACACCTCCGGATGCACCAAGGAGGCTCTCGGTTTCAACGAGGTCTTCGAACGCCTGGCGGCGAGGAAGGTACGGATAATCGGGGTGAGCAAGGATTCCCCCGGATCCCACCGGAAGTTCGCGGATAAGCACGATCTAAAGTTCACGCTGTTGTCCGATCAGGATCTGCAGCTCATAAAGGCCGCAGGGGCCTGGGGGAAGAAGATGATGTACGGCAGGGAGACCGAGGGCACCGTCCGGTCCACATACATAGTGGGACCTGACGGAACGGTGAAGGCCGCATGGCCCAAGGTCAGGGTCGAAGGCCATGCCGCCCAGGTCTGCTCTGAGGCCGAACGGCTCACCGAGTGATCATTCTTCCATATTGAAGGGGCGGTTTATCACGGTCCCCTTGCGGTCCGGATCCGATACAGGGGCCGGAAGGCCTTCAGCGGACGGGACCATGACCGCCGGGCGGTACATGAATCTCACTTCCGCGATCCTTGTTCCGAGATCCTTCCTGGCGATAATCATGCCGTTATCCATCTTCGGATCCGTGCATCTGACACATATCCCGGCATCCGCTTCGGCGGCGCAGAGGGCCGCCAATTCCTCTCCGATGCAGGTATCCGGGAAAAGGAGGACGGCAGCATTCACCCTCTCGGCCACGTCCATGAAGGCCCGGGCCCAGGAGCGGGGGCGGTATCCGCGGTCCCTGTTCCTCATATGGTACAGGGTATCCACTCCGAAGGAGAATATCTCCCCGAACAGCTCCTTGACCTCAATGCCGCCGAAGACCGTCGCGAACACCCTGTCGTCGGATATATTGCGGGCCAGGGTAAGTATCCCTGCCGCCGAGTCATCCAGGGATCCCTCTTCAGTCTGTATGAAGACGAGAACGCCTTTGCGCGTATCCGCGCTCACATTATAATGTTCCAGCATCCCCGGGGGAAGACGGTCCGTGCTGTCGCAGGTGGACCCGCTGGGACATGTCCCGCAGGACCCGGAGCACCCTTCAGACATCTCCGCCCACCTCCACGATGCGCACCTTGGAGCCTTTTATCCCCATCGAATAGACTCCGAGGCCGATGTCTATGCGGTTCAAATGCCTTCCCTCCCTGGATTCTACGGCTGCCTCAGGCCAATCCCCTTCCGATACGGAGAACACAGCCTTCCAGGTGACGCTCTCCTCCTCATTATTGCGGATTATCCTCAGCGAGCCGTCATCCGAACGGTCTATGGCCGAGACGTTGAACACCGGCACCATATCATGCGCCTTGGCTATCCTGGCAGCGAGAGAAGAGGATGTGCCCTCCCTCGACGACGTGCCGCATACGACATAATCGCAGGGGAAGATCCTTTTGATCAGGACCGATGCTATCCTCCCCGTTGCTCTGCAGTCAGAATCCGCGAAGTCCGGGTCATCAAGATAGTATGTGGCATCCGCATCCTTCAGGCTCTCTCCGGAAGGGTCCAGTATCGCCACGGCGACCTTCCCTTCCGTGATCCTCTTGAGCTTGAGCGCAGCCCCGGCGGCATTCGGGTCCATCTCGCTCCCCGTGAGGAGCAGTATCCTCACTCCCTCATAGGATTCAGCCTCTGTCGTATCCGATTCGTTCTTTATCGTTATCATAGTTCCCTCATGCGCGGTATCATGGCCGCCTTGACCGACTGCTCCGTGAGCTCTTTACTGTCGATGAGACCTTTGCTCAATATCCCGACGGCACCTTCCG
>JAAYKC010000005.1 GCA_012522645.1 Thermoplasmatales archaeon | reverse complement strand
TCTGGAGCTGGCGCAGATATGTGAGCAGGTGTCCGAGGAGACCGGGATCCAGATCGCGGTCTGCCCTCCGACTGCAGAGCTGGCATATGTTGCCAGATCCGTTAAGATACCTGTTTTCGCTCAGAGCGTGGACCCGCGCCCCGAGGGTACGGAAACGGGATGGAACACACCGTCCCTGGCCCGTACCGCAGGTGCCGTGGGAACCCTGGTCAATCATGCCGAGCACAGGCTCTCCGACGGTGAAATAGGGAGGACCATAGGCATGTGCAGGACAATCCCGCTGGAAACGATGGTATGTGCGGACACGCCCAGAGCGGCGGCCGGTGTCGCTACCTTCGAACCTACGTACGTGGCACTCGAGCCTCCGGAGCTGATCGGAGGAGACCTGTCCGTCACGAAGGCGAATCCCAAGAGCATCACCGAGTCCGTTGAGCTCGTCAGGAACGTAAGCTCCAAGATCGGTGTGCTGTGCGGAGCGGGGATAAAGTCCGGACTTGATGTCGCCGGTGCCATCGAGATGGGAGCCGTGGGCGTACTGGTGGCTTCCGGTGTGGTTCGTGCGGTGGATCCGAAAGGGGCCCTGCTCGATCTTGTGAAGCACCTGTAAGCGTACATGTAGAAGCTCACGGTATAAGAGGGGATGCGGTCCCTCATCCATGAGGAGATCCTTTGTCCTTCCGGCAGTGTGCCTGCTGATACTGTCGGTCTCGGTCCTGCCGTTCCCGTGCGATGCATCATCTGACTGCCTCAGACTGAGCTGCGTCATCCCCGTAGGGGATTTCGAAGGGGTGACGATAACCAATTACGGCAATGCACCGTCCGATCTGTCGAACGTTTCCATATGCGACGGCGAGGGCACCGTAAGGTTCACAACACCCGTGATCCTGGCACCCGGTGCCTCCCTCTCCGTCCTGAGGTCCGATCCGGACAGCTGGTTCCCCTGTGGGAGATACCTGACCTTCACATCCCCCGGGATCTCCCAATCGAGATTCGCCCTTGCGGATAACGGTGACCAGGTGTATCTGGAAAGAGACGGGACGGTGTTGGACTGTCTTGTGTACGGCAATGCGGAGATCTGCGAAGGCTGGGTCGGAGAACCTCTTCAGAAGATACCCAGGTACAGGTATGCGTATCGCATATCCGCATTCGATACCGATTCGTCAAAGGATTGGAGCATAGGCACGGGAGGCATACTGTATGTTCCGCCGGACAGCGTTCACGAATCGTCGGTGATCCCCTTCTCATTCCCTGATTCCGTAGGTGCACCGGTGTTCGATGCGCTGAGATCTGCTGAGAGCGAGGTCTGCCTCTGCCTCTATACTCTGAATCATATCGGTGCGGCCCACATCCTCCTGGAGCTGATCGGGAGAGGCATATCGGTCACGGTGCTTGCAGAGGGCGATCCGGCAGGGGGCATCTCGAAAAGCAGCCTGGGGGTGCTGTCCGCACTGGAAGAAGGAGGCGCGGATGTCAGAATGATGAAGAAGTCCGATGACGGATTCAGGAGATACACCTATCTGCATGCCAAGTATGCGGTTGTGGACGGCCGGACAGTGATAATCACATCGGAGAACTGGACGGAGAGCTCGTTCTCGTCCAACAGAGGATGGGGTGCAGTGGTGCATTCGGAGAGCTGTGCTTCAGTTTTCAGGAGCGTCTTCGAATCCGATTCAGATCTGGATAATACGGATGTCGTGAGATTCAGGGACCTGTACCCGGCATACGCTCCGGTGAAGGTCCCGCCCTTCAGCTACGATGACGTGTACGCACAGGAGTTCCGGGCTGATGCAGTCCCGATATTCTCGCCCAACAGCCCCGAGGCCGCAATAGAGCGTCTGATATCCGAAGCGGAGATCAGAGCGTACTCCCAACAGCTCAGGGTGCAGTACTCATGGGCGGAAACCTTATCCGGGAATCCTGCGGCATGGATGTGCCAGGCCGCAGAAAGAGGTGTTGATGCCAGACTGATAATCGATGTCTCCTTCGACGATCCCTCCGATGAGGATACCAGGGATGGGTACGGTGTCATGGAGGCGCTCAGGAAAACGGAGGTGGAGGTCAGGTGCGTGAAAGGCGGTGATGATTACTCTATGACTCACAATAAAGGGCTGATAGTTGATGATTCAGCCTGGGTGGGGTCGATCAACTGGACATCCACTTCATTCTTCCAGAACAGGGAGGCGGCAGTGATCCTGCATTCAGCCGAAGTCGCTGATTTCTATTCCGGCATATTCCTGTCCGACTGGGGGCCCGATATTGAGAACGTGTCCTTGAGGGCATCCGTTAAGGGAAGGCTCGTAGAGGGCGGTGTCTTCGTCCTGTCCGCAGAAGGATCCGTTGTGCCGGAGGGGACGGTCTTTTGCTGGGACATCGATTCGGACGGTACGTTCGACAGAGAGGGCATGAGGATCCCCGTATCATTCGGTGCAGGTATGCATGTGATCTCCGTCAGGGCCGTATTCCCGGACGGCTCGGTATTGGAGGAGAGCATCACCGTGGACGTTTCTGAGAAAGACGGACAGGACCTCCTGATCGCGGCACCATTGATCCTGATCATCGTATCCCTGTTGGTAATAAAAGGATTGAGAGCATTCAGGAGATCATGACCCTCATGAGGGAATTCAGACCCGGGAAGGATGATGAGGCCTTGTATGATATAGCCATCAGCACCCTTGATGAGGTGTACAAACCCAATGTATTCTCGAGCTTCTATGCTCTTTGGCCCCGCGGGCAGATAGTCGCTGTCGACTATTTTGACCGACCTATCGGATACATCTCCGCAGTGATGCTCAGGGACGGATGGGCCCGGATCATGATGCTGGCAGTGAAGAAGGAGAGCCAGAGCAAGGGGGCAGGCTCCGACCTGCTGAACAGATTCAGGACCGAAGCGCTGAGATCGAATCTCAAGGCGATAACATTGGAAGTGAAGAAGGATAACGAAAGGGCGATCAGATTCTACGAGAGGAACGGGTTCAGGAGGATCAGGGTGCTCCCCGGCTTCTATGCTGACGGGAGCGACGGGGTGAGGATGGATTCCTCTGTCTACCTGTATATCTGATCGTCCAGGTGCTCGTACTCCATGTAGTAGGGGGATTTCTCCTTCTGGGATTCTGATATGTCCTTGGAAAGGCCCTTCGTATATGATCCGTAGCGCTCCTTTATCTGCTGCTCGGCAGGCTTCGCACGCTCACTGGCTCTCAGGACGTGATCGGCTGTTATCAGGTCGGACCCCTCAACTGTGGCAAGGTCCCCGGCAGCTCTTATGAGCCCCCCTATCTCCCTGAGCCTCAGAGTCAGTCCGTTCCGTATATTGTCCACTCTGGCTCTTTTACGGCCTTCTTCGATTATCAGTTCAACGGACTCCATGGTGGCGGGAGGTATCTTCCCGTCCATGTGTATCTCCTGAGCTACGAACTGGGCGTACTTCGCCCTGTTCTCGGGAGAGTCAGGCATGGCTATGTCCACCAGCACCTCGTATCCTCCGCCTATTATCCTGGACCTGAGCGGTGACAATATGTTCTCAAGGTCCTGTATGTTGCATGCGGCTACGAGTATGAAATCACAGGGGACATCCTCCAATTTCACACTGGCTCCCGCACTCTGGGGATTCCTTCCCGTGATCGGGAACTTCTTATCCTGCATAGCAGTGAGTATATACCTCTGGAGATCGCCGAGGTGGGCAATCTCGTCTACGAAGAGGACTCCTTCGTTCGCTTCGTGTATGGCTCCCGGGACCACTCTCTCATAGGCAGGCGTCCCGAGCCCGGGGTGCCCTCCGTACGGGTCGTGGCGCACATCGCCCAAAAGCTCGGTCTCCGACGCCCCCGTCGCCAGGACGAAGGGGTTGCGCTCCAGTTTCACGAGCGTCTTGTGATTGGTGTTCTTGTCGGTCTCCCTGCGTTTGGCAAGGGCCTTTTCATCAAGGACCCTGATCTGCTCGCCCGCCCTCTCGAAGACGACCGTCTCCTCGGTCCCGTCAGCACGGACGCGGGTGGTGTTGACCCTCTCCTTGCCGCCGTAGTTCATCGCCCCGAACACATTCCCGAGTATGTCGGAGAACGGGGTCTCGGGGCCTACGTCTATCTTGGATTTACCGCAGACAGGGCAGCTGTACTCGGTCGGTGATGAGTAGGAGTTGCAATGCTTGCAGAGATACCCTATCTTCTCAGCTACCGCCGCAGGGGCGTTCTGGGGGGATATCAGCTGACCCACGGATTCCTGGACTGACGTCCTCTCTCCGAGGACCTCATCCTCGCTGAGGATCTGGAGGAAAGGCCTCTCCGGGTTCTCCGGATTGTTGGAGACCCTCAGCTCCGTCTTCGGCTTGGGAAGATGCATCGAAATGGCCCTTGCGATCATGGATTTCCCCGTTCCCGGGGGACCCACAAGCAACAGGTGCCTGCGCTGGGAGGCGGCTATCTTAGCTAAGCTGATGGCCTCCTCCTGGCCCAGGACCCTGTCCAACGGGTCTTGGGGAATAGGTATCTGAGCTGTGCTCTCCAGATCCTTTATGTCATCCCAAATGACCGCGGCCTTCATTTCCATCCCGATCAATAGAGGTCTTCCTTAGTCCATATCGTTATGCCTGCGGGCATCTTCGATACGCTTCCCTTGCGGGTCCCGACTATGGTGCTTATGTTCTTCTCGCTGCAGACGTCGACTATCCTCTGGGACACGACACCGTCGAAGACGATCGTGATGATGCCCTCGGGGCCGGTCTTTATCGCATCATGGAGGCCTTTCACAGCAACCTCGGAGATGATCTCGTTGTTCGCATCAAGCATCTTGGCGTTCTTGGTGGAGGACAGATCGAGGAGCATATCGCGGTACTTCTCCTGTTCAGGGGACAATACCTTGGAGCGTTTGCTCTCGGTCTTCCTGGTCCGGGGCTTGGCATCCTTCTCCTCGGCGGGCTCTGCCTTCTCCTCTTTGACAGTCTCCTCCTTGGATTCCGCAGGAGCCCTGAGCTCCTTGTGCTTCTCCCCTTCTTTTATGAACTTGTCACGGGCGCCCACGTTGAAGCGCTCCCTTCTGTCGGGCTCTTCGCGCTTCCTGCCGTTCCTGGGCTCCCTGTTGCTCTCCTTGTGCTCCTTCTCTTCTTCCTTGGGGGAACTGCGGACCTGCTTCTTGCCGGGGTCATCGGACCCGTTGACGGTGATACCGCTCATCTCTATGTACTGGTCGGCGGGGACCTTGTTGCGGAGGCACTTCATGATCTGCTTGCCCGACAGTTCCTCGACCTCGTGAGCGCTGGGCGCCCTGGCCACATAATCGATATCAGCCACCTGGAAGAGCTCCCTCAGTATGAGCTCGCCTCCCCTGTCGCCGTCCACGAAGGCTATCGAGGTCTTCAGCTTGGTGAGCTCCTGCACGGTCTTGGGGACGTTGGTCCCCTCTACGGCTATGGCGTTCTTTATGCCGCTTCTGAGGAGGTTGAGCACATCGGAACGGCCCTCGACCACGATTATGGAATCGGAGGTCTTAACAGCGGGGCCTGCAGGGCACTTATCAGGCCCGTAGGAGGTGATCTCCTCGACCTGCACGCTCTCCTTGATGCTGTCGGCAAGGTCTGTGGAAGTGCTCTTGCTCTGCTTCATCATCTCGCTCAGGAGCTCCTTGGCCCTCTCGACCACCTGCTCCCTTCTCTTGACGCGGACGTCCTCTATGCCCGTGATCTTCAGAGTGGCCTTGCAGGGCCCCACCCTCTCGATCGTCTCGAGGGCGGATGCCAATATGGCGGTCTCTACCCTGTCGAGGCTGGAGGACATGCGGACGGTACCTTCGGATTTGCCGCTCTTGGAGGTCACATCGACTTCTATGCGGCCTATCCTTCCGGATTTCTGCAGGTCCCTGAGGTCGAGCTCTTCGCCCAGGAGGCCTTCCGTCTGCCCGAATACCGCACCGACGACGTCCGGTTTATCGACGATACCGTCCGCGGTTATTCTTGCGTTTATCATGTATTTTGCTGTGTTCGGATCTAGATTATTCATTACGAATCCTTCTGAGAGAACACTCGTGTCGCCTCGATTACTGGCTGACTGAACCGGACCGAATCCGGCACCATTCCCTTCCCATATTCCCCGCCGTTCATACGGTCGGAGAAGTGTTTTCTTGTCGTCGCACGGCACTGCCGGGGCGACTGTGATTGTGATATGATGTCCAGTGATTCGAGGGAGACATTGTTCCCTCTGAAACGAGTAATACTTTTATCTGATATAAATACGACGGTCATCCGAGCTTCATATGATTGATGCGCCCCTCAAGGGAGAGCAAAGAATAAAGGGAGTTATCACAGGAGAACAGGATCACCTGCTGATCCTTGGCGAAGTCCAATATGGCCCTGCACGCACCCTGCTTCCTGGCGGTATCGAAGCGCAGAAGGACATCATCCAGGATCAGAGGCAGTTTCTCGGAGCCTGTCTCCTTCGCCACGGCCATCTTGACCGAGAGATACACCTGATCGCCCAGGCCGCTGCTCCACTGCGTTGCGGACTTCTTCTCCCGGTCGTCTGTTATGAACAGGTCCTTATCCCTCGGGTCCCCGTCGAGGCGGTATCTCCCCTCGGTCATGAGGCCCAGATATTTGTTCGCCGTCTTCACCACCGACGGCTGCAGGTCCCTGTAGAAGTGCTCGGATGCACCGGAAATCAGGTGCTCGGCCATGGAAAGCGTCCCCCATTCCCTCACCAGGTCACCCAGGGTCTTTTGGGCCATGGTCATGCGGACGTTCAGATCGGATACCGCATCGTCATTCCTGAGGATCTCAAGATCCCTGTCCAGTTCGCCTATCTTCCTGTTCAGCTCCTCCACGGCATCGTCAGGGCCATCCTCCGACGGCATTCCGCCCTCCGTCTCCACAAGTCTGATCAGCTCCTTCACCTCAAGGCCGGTGGAAGATGACATGCTCTTCTCCAGGTACGTTATCTCGGCATCCGTTTCCGTCAGGGCGTCCCTGTCCCTGCAGACGGCGAGGAAGCTCTCCCTGCCGCCGTATGCGGCCAGGAAATCGGCCATGGCGATCTCTGCGGCACGCTGATTCTCAAGACGCCTGTCCCTGTCCTCGGTATTGAATGATGTTCCCAGAGCGGCCTTGAGCATCTTGTATGCTGCGTACACATTACTGTGGAATTCCGGATCGGTGAGCCTCAGTTCCTCCAGCAAAGGCATCACGGAGGCCTTCAGCGCGATCACGTCCTCATTCAGGACCCTGATCTGAGAAAGGGCATCATCCCTCTTGTCTGCGGCCACGGATATGAACTCCAGTTTGCTGGCCAGAGTGCAGGCCTTTTCGGGGGAGGTGTTCGCAGGATAGCCCTCGGAGACCATCCATGCGTACCACTCGGCCTCAGACATAGCCTCTGAGCTCTTCTTATCGGCCCTCTCCGCCAGGATGATGGGGAGCAGGAGGCCGATTATCACGGTCACCACGCCCGCAAGCAGCATGGAGAACCTCAGGGTCAGATTGTCAGAGGACAGTAGGAAGCTCAGCAGGACGAGCACGAGGCCGGCCCCTGCGATGGTCCCTCTGGCGATGTTCTTGGCCGCAGGAACGGCCTTCTCGCTCTTCCGGGCTGCGATGACGGATTCCGCTGTATTGGTTATGTACGTACCGCTGCGGACCTTCCTTGCGGCATTCTCGCTCCATCCGGTTGCCCGGGTGTAATCATCCACGAGCTGCTGGGAGCTCTCGGCGGTCTCTTCGAGGGATGATATCATCTGCTCCTTGACCTCCACTTTCTGCCTTACACCCCAGGCATTCTCGATCTCCTCCTGTCTGTTCAGAACATCCCCCGGCATCCTGCCGTTCAGAGCTTCGGGGAACTCCTCCGGTGATGTATCGATATCTATGACCCGGGCGGCGCTGAGCCTCATCTCCAGCTTCCCGAACTCATCCTTCGCATTCTCCGGGATCTCCCCGGCGTACCTCAGGGCCTCTCTGCGCCCGTACAGTCCTTTCAGGGTCTCAACGTTCTTCTTCTGCGACATTATGACTGTGTTGCGGTCCTCCTCGCTGCGGCGCAGCTCCTGTCTCTTCTTCTTGCTGGCAAGACGTCTGCCCAGCTCATCCTTATCGGCCACCAGCCTGTCATACTGATCGCTCTTGGATTCTGCATCGGCGATCTCCCGCTTGATCCCGTCGATCTCAGACAGGATGCGGCCCATCTCGTTCTTGTCGCTCATGCGGCTCCTGTTCATGATCTCGAGCATGCGCTTCTCGATATCCTCGGATATCTCGGGGATCCTCTCCCCTCCCGGCACCGTCAGGAAGCGGTTCCTGAAATCACCGCTGGTGAGGATCCTGCTGTCAGCGACCTGCTTCAGATCCATGGCGAATACCGATCTGTAAGTCTCAGCATCCATGTTCGTCTCCTCCGAGGGCAGGGCCTTCCCCTTGGCTTCCGTGACCTTCCGTCCCTTCCTGACGAGCATCCTCTCATCGCCGTCATCCATCTTGATGATGACCGTACCGGAATCGTTCTTGTCCTGTGAAGGGTATTTTATCCTCTTGCCCGGGAAGACGGTATCGCGGATGAATTCCATGGTAGTGGTCTTCCCGGCCTCGTTGGCTCCCGTGAACAGCGTCACGTTCTCCTCGAGATCGCCTGAGGTCCAGCCCTTCACGCTGCCGAAGGATGCTATATTGATGCGGATGATCCTCATCAGATGCCCTCCTCCGATTTCTCTATGATCAGCAGCACGGCGTCGCTGACCAGGCTCCGCAGTTCCTCTGTGCTCATGGCTTCGAAGCTGTCCCTTATCGCATCGGATGCACCGGTGGAGCAGACGGCATCGATCATGTCATTTCTGTCCATATTCGATATGCGGTCCCCGTACTCGATTATGGCGGATATGAAATCCCCTGTATCACGTCTCCTCTCCAGGTCTATCTCGGGCAGGGTGCTCACCACCAGGTCTGCGCATTCGCATCCCGTCTTGGTCTCCACCAGCTCCCTGAATCCCTGCCTGTCCAGGCGCAGGATGCGGTCCAGGGGGCCGTGCCCCTTCAGGGTGAGCCGTATGAACATGTTGCTCCGGACCTGAGGCATGAGGTCATTGACCAGGGCGTTCACGTCGTTCCTGCCGGTTATGTCCGCAACGATGCTGTCCCAGACGATCTCGCCGGTCTGGAAGAAGGACATGTCCGATACCCTGCCGTTCCTGACAGTTACCAGATAGGCGCCCTTCCTGCCGCTCTCGCCTATGTCCCTTCCCTGTGTGTTGCCCGGATACACGACATGAGGGTACTCGTTCAGTATGCTCCTCTTGTGTATGTGCCCCAGGGCCCAGTAGTCTATGCCCTTGTTCAGGAGGGACCGCAGGCTGCATGGCGCATAGACGCTTCCGGAGCCGGCAGGGGGATCGACATCGCAGTGGACCGCGGCCAGGCTGAATATGCCGCTGTCGTCCGATATGCCCTCGGTGAGATCCCTCGTCACATGTCTGACGGAGTGGCTGATGCCGTATATCCTGGCGATGCATCCCTCCTCCGAAGGGTAGCAGAAGCAGGCAGCCTCGTCCGGGAACACGAAGGCGTTATCGGGCAGGGGGATGGAATCGGCCCACCTCCCCGCATAATCATGGTTGCCGTACGCTATGTAGCAGGGGACGCCGATCTCCTTCAGGGCGTCTGCGAAAACGGCCCTCGTGAGAGGCGTCTCATTGCTGTCATCGAAGATATCCCCGGAGAGCACGACGAAATCAACGTTCTCCTCCTTCGCTTTCCTCACTATGTTCCCGAGGGCGTTGAAGGTGGATTCCTTCATCCTCCTGCCCTTCTCGGGGTCCGAGGAGGCGATCCCGACGAACCTGCTCCCCAGGTGCAGGTCTGCGCAATGGATGAATCTGAAGGAGCCTCCCATGTCCGAAAACATGTGTTTCCGGAGTATAAATGCTGATGCTCACCAGCTGCCGTATGTCCCGAAGTCCTCTGAGGCCCTCACCAGGGACCGTATGTTGCTGGGGTGGGAGAACGGCGGCACCTCACAGGCCGTTCCCAGTATGCATCCGTTGCGGCTGTCCCTGCCGTCAAGGACCTGCTGTCCCGCAAGATCGTAGATCTTCTTCTGATTGGGTATTACGAACAGCTTCGTATCGACGCAGGGCATGATCGTGGCCAGCCTCCCGAAGGTATCCTTCATCACCTTGGCGGGGAACATGTCCCGGTCCCAGTAGCCGATCTGCATGATGGTCATGGGGGTGTACAGTATATGCTCCCTGTAGAGCATGTAATCATCCTTGTGGTTGCCGCAGAAGTGATAGAATACCTGGGGTCCGGCACCGTTCTTCATGCACTGCTTGACCAGTTTCGTCAGGGCAGGAGGGGATATCTCCGCTATCGTATCGGGGGGCATGGTGTCGCTGTTCTCGAAGACCGCGCCCGTGTTTATCACAGCGCTGCCGTACCTGTCCGCGATGGCCCCCGCACCGGTGGTCGCCGTTTCTACGTATATGTCGATGAGCTTCTTGCAGAGGTCCATCTCCGTCACTGTCCACATGAGGAACTGCTCCAGGCCGCACAGCTGCGCAGCGGAGCCCACGGGCTCCGGGCAGTATGCCAGGGGAACGAACATCTCAGGTATCTTCTCCTTCGTGTAGTCCATCGCACTCGACAGCCTGGGGAAGGAATAGCCCTTCTTGATCTCCTCACAGTCGGGTATGTGGATATTATCCACGTCCTCGGGCTCGTTCACCACCACGTTGTCGGGAACGGGCGCTGTGTACTCCATGGGCTTGAGCTCGATGCCCAGCTCCGAGAGCCACGGGTGAGCGAAATAATACCTTGTCACCGGCAGCAGATCGTAGAGCTCCTGCGCATAGGCCATGCATCTGACTGCGAGTCTGGGCTTCTCGTAGAAGTCCCTTATCTTATAACCGTTGACGACTGTGGAATGGCCCAGCATCATGGGGTCAACAGGTATCCTGTCCCCCCCGCTGCTGATGAATGCGGAAGCGTAGCGCTTCTTCGCTTTTCTAAGCCATGTCCCGCTTATGGGCGGGAATTCGTCTTCTATAGCCATAAACCTGGATGGTGTTCATTCGTGAAATACCCTCTGTTCACACTCTGTTTATATTATCAGGAGCCGATTCCCAGTCTGTATATGAAAAACATAAAGAGCAAGGTGAACGAGGAGATCGCGAGGGGCCACCTCGGCCCGAATGAGGCTTGCGAGTATTATCCCTGTCACTACGAAGGGCAGGACTGCACATTCTGCTATTGTCCGTTCTACCCGTGCATGGATGAGAGGCTCGGCAGGAATTTCAAGCGCAGGAGAGGCGACACCGTGTGGGACTGCAGCCCCTGCCTCTTCATACACGACGGGGACGTGGCCAAGCATATATGCGAGAGGATGGAGGAAGAAGGGATCAGGGACGCGGACGATCCGCGCATAAAGGATCTGTTCGGCCCGGCGGTGGAGATGTATCTGCTAAAGAGGTCATCCGCCTGACGCGACCCTGACCGCTGTTACGACGGTCCCTTCCTCAGGAACGGTATCGTCGGGAACGGGCACCCCGTCTATGAGGAAGATATAGGCATCCGGGGACCTGCCCAAGGAGATCATCGTCCTCTCCAGAGTGCCGTTGACAGGAACGGTCTCCTCTCCGAAGTCTATGACCGCGCATTTCATGCAAGATATGAAGCATCCCTGATATTTACTTCCGCTGGGGGCCGACCAATCCTTTTAAAGATGCGGCTCAGTACTCTCTACGACCCATGTCCCCTGCGGCAAGGAGATTCTTAGCATTATCGTCAGTTGCGGTGCTGGTGCTCTCAGCCGTGCTCTCAGTCCCGACAGGGCATGCCCATGCGGAGACGGGTGACGGCGACGGGTCCGAGTTCGATCCCTTCCGGATAGGGAGCGTTGAGGACCTCCGCAGGATCGGCACCGGCGACAGGGGATTGGATAAGCATTACGTTCAGACGGCGGACATACAGTTCCCGGAGGACGACAGTCCCGGGGTAACGGTATCCTCGAAGAGAGGGGCGCAGACCACCGTATTCGAGGCCGATGTGAAGATGCCCCCGGGACTCCTTGCGGTGATGGCCGTTAACGAGTTCATCACAGAATGCCGGGACAGTGATGAGAACATCAGGTTCACGGTCCCAAATGATGTGTTCCTTGACGAATCCCTGGTATCCGTATATTCCCCGGGGACCCCCGGCACCGGGAACACGGTATCCGATACCGCATGGTCCGTATCATTCGTCTACAGGCAGAAGGATTCGGATTCCTTCACCATGCCGACAAGAGGTAATTTCTCCCCCATAGGAAGCGAGGGCGATCCGTTCACAGGTGCATACGACGGAGCCGGGTTCAGGATAAGCGGCATCAGGGTCATGGATTACAAGAACGGGGACACGCTCTCCGGGCTTTTCGGATATGCGGAAGGAGCGGTCATCCGCAACGTCTCCCTGGAAGGGACCGGATCGGCATTCTCTTCGAATTCGTTCTATCAGTCATTGAGGAAGGATGGTGCATATGAGAGCAGAGAATGCAGCTCCTCAGCGGGCAGCATATGCGCTCATGCGACCGGGACGCTGGTGGAGAATTGCAGATCGAACTGCATCGTGACCTCCTGCACCGCAGATATAAGCAAGGCGGAGACCCGATCCAACGGGGGTCCGCACAGGAACATCGTCAGCATCTCATCCTTTGCGGGAGGCCTCGTGGGTGAAGCCTATGACTGCACGATCAAGAGCTCCTCCTTCTC
This sequence comes from Thermoplasmatales archaeon, assembly GCA_012522645.1. Lineage (GTDB taxonomy): Archaea > Thermoplasmatota > Thermoplasmata > Methanomassiliicoccales > Methanomethylophilaceae > RumEn-M2. The sequence goes on along the minus strand of JAAYKC010000005.1, from coordinate 1,598 downwards.
AGGAGCCGTGACGTCGGTGCTGTTCGATGAGAAGGGCCTGATCTTCACCGCTGTTTCAGGAGGATCAGGCCAGCAGGTCTTCGATCTGAAGATGGATCAGAGCGGGACGTCGTGCCTGGGCGGGATCGTCGGCAAAAGCACCGATTCCGATATGATCTTCTGTGCGAATGATTCCGATCCCGCAGGCGGGAACCGGTTCTTCTCCGGAAGAACGAATGAAAGCCCCGACCTGGAAGGGAGCGACATCAGCATCACTGTTGAATTCACCTGTTCCCGGGGAGGGATCACAGGCTCCTCCAAAGGGGACAGGATCATCGGATGCAGGAACAGCGGCGAGGTATTCGGGGAGGAGCAGGGGATGATCGATGCCACAGGCATGAATCCTTCGATAGTGCATACGGGAAGCCAGGATCTGGGCGGTATCGCGGGCATGCTGAACGGCACCGAGGTCGTGAACTGCCTGAACACCGGGCAGGCAGGCAGGCCGAACGCCACAAGCTTCCAGAAGTCGGAACAACCCCGCCATTGCATAGGCGGCATAGCGGGGTTCACAGAGGGCCGGGCCCCGACGGTCAGGAACTGCTTCTCAGACTCCGGACCTGCGGTAAGGGACAGCGGAGGGGTGATAGGCGCCTACGCAGAACCAAAGCCGTTCATCGGCGGCACGTATTTCACTTCAGACCTGAGCGTATTCTCCAACGGGGATACGGAAGAGGATATCGGAAAGACGATGCTGTGGAAGAAGGATAAGCCCTTCCGCGATGAAGCGGACTGGGATTTCGAGAGGATGTGGGTCGTGGGCAATGATAACAAACCGCGTCTGCAGCTCAGATACAACCTGATCTTCGAATATCTCCATCCCGGCGTGAGCATCGATGTCGACGGGCAGGCCGGGCCGGGAACAGTTTTCGGGATGATCGCACCTGCGGCCGCATTCAGGATAAGCCCGGATGCGGATGCCGGAAGCTATTTCCTGTTGCTTCAAGGGTCCGGGGAGATCATCGTCCCCTCCGTCCCGGGGACGGTGCACGTTACCCCGGACGCGGATGAGCACGGCTCGGTGAAGGATCTGCGTCTGCGGCTGAGCAGGCACAAGGTCTATCTGTCCGTTGATTGGCAGATGGAGAACATGAGCATGCAGCCCACTGATGCGGTGAGATGCATGCAGAGCCTGAGCACAAGGGTGACGGCCGCACCCGGCTACAAACTGCCTGAGGACATCGAGGTCTTCCACGGGAAAACGAGGTTGGGCACCTCCCAGTATTCCTTCGATCCCGAGACAGGCGAGATCGTCGTACCGAACGTGAGGGAGGACATATCGATACGTGCCGCGGCCGTTCCGGTCGGGGCAGGGGCCGGCACCTCAGACGGAGGGGGCGATACGCATAGCATCGCCGGCATGCTCGATATGAGCGGAGAGAGGGCCCTCCAATCAGTGATGATCATATTGGGGCTGCTGGTATCGATATACGGCCTGCGGTCCATTCGCAATTAACTGCGTTCGTCAGCATATTCCTTGGACAGCCTCTTGTTGTACCAATTCATGGTTATGTCCGCAAGGGATGAGAACAATCTCTTCCTGAGGGCATAGCGTGCGA
>JAAYKC010000056.1 GCA_012522645.1 Thermoplasmatales archaeon | reverse complement strand
GCATAAAGGATGACAGGGCAGAGCTCCTGGAATCAAGACCCCTGAATGATGCTCAGATGGATATGATCGCCAAAGGACACCGCGTCACCGGGGAACCGGAGGGCGGCGGATCAGGACCGGAAGGGTTCCGAGTCTCCATGAAGAGGCCTCCGGAGAAGAGAGCGACCACGGAGAAGAGGATAATATCATCATGTGCCACCGTCGGAGCCGTTTACGGATGCCTGTCCGTATCGGATGCGGTGACCGTGCTGCACGGGCCGAGGAGCTGCGCCCATATCATGTCGGCACTGAAGAGCATAGCCGAGATCAAGAAGGGACGGAGCACGGACCTTCAGTCCCTGAGGATCCACTCCACGGAGATGGACGATACGGTATCCGTCTTCGGAGGGGCCGGATCACTGGAGCAGAAGCTCAGGGACCTGATACTTGAAGGTCACAGGAATTTCTTCATAGTGACATCATGCGTCTCCGGCATAATCGGGGACAACGCCATCGACGTCGTGAATGCGATCAGCAACGAGCATCCGGATATGTACTTCAGGGTGATCGAGGCGGACGGGAACATAACAGGGGACATGGGAGCGGGATACATCGCCTCGGCGGATGCCTTGCTGGATTCCGTTGATGCGTCCGTGTCCCCGGAGGACATGACGGTCAACACGATTTCGGAGAAGTATCTGTTCAGGCGGGGGCGTGACCCTGACGGCGGCACCCTGAGGCTCTTCTCTGAATTGGGCATCCGCATGAACTGCAGGTTCATGTACGAGATGACCCTGGATTCCGTAAGGAACCTCAAGCGCGGCAAGATGACCTTCGCAGCCGGCGATGATGAGGAGACCAGGAAGATAGTCCGCCTGGTCGAATCCAGAACAGGCATCGTCGCAGAGAAGATGACGCTCCCGGTGGGGCTCAGGAGCTACAAGGAATTCCATGAGGTCGTGGGCAGGGCATTCGGGATAGAGGATGCCGCCGGAGAGGTCTGCCTGCGCGGAGAGAGGAGATATCTTTCCGAGACCGAACGATTGAGGAAGAAGCTGGAAGGGAAGAGGGTCATCATAGAGAACAGATTCACCGCCGATATGGACTGGTTACTGGAGCTCCTGTCCGATCTGGGGATCGAAGTGATCAAGATCGGGATGGGGCCGAGGCACGAATGGAAGGAGCATCCCGAGTCCCGCTACGGCAGAATGGGCATACCTTTCGCCGAGGACTACAGCATCGGTGACCTGAACTCGGACATCAGGGAGCTGGAACCTGATGCGGTCCTCACGGACAGCGGCCTCACGACACTGGATGTGAAGGTCATGGGATATGCCAGGCCCGATGCGGGCATCGACAGCGTCCTGGAGTTCGGAAGAAGGCTGGCCAATCTCATGTCCGTGCCCGTGATAGAAGGATGGAGGCGCGGAGCATGATATATCCTGACGGTTTCACCGGCGCCCTGATGGCAGTGGAGAGCTTCGAGAACGGCAGGGCCGTGCTCCACGGTCCGGGGGGCTGCAGGAGCTACCATTCCTTCGCGGCATCCAGATGCTATTCGAAGGCTCAGCAGGGGGATTATGAGAAATATTCCGTGCCTTACTTCTTCGGTCAGCCGAGGGTCCCGTGCACATACATGGATGAGGATGATTACATCCACGGGTCCGAGCACAAGATCGAGGAATGCCTCCCCATCCTGTGCTCTGATGAGGATGTTTTCAACGTTTTCATAAGATCCCCGGGGGCTGCGCTCATCGGGGACAACATAACGGATGCCATCGAACGTGCCGGATACTCGGGAAAGGCCATGGCCATAGAGGAATCGCTGATATCCCAGCCGTTCTCATCGAGTTATGATCATACCGTCAGGACGATCGTGCAGTGGATCGATCCCGAGAGGAAGGAGACACTGCCCGGAACGGTGAACATACTGGGACTTCCGATCTCAAGCAACGACTGGGAGAGCGCACTGGAGGACCTGGCTCATCTGCTGGAGCTCTGCGGTCTGAAGGTCCTGTCATCCCCGGGGGCCGGATGCAGTCTTACGGACGTCAGAGAATCCGTCGCGGCGGAGTACAACGTGATCGTAAGCAGCGAGTACTGCGTCAGGACAGCTGAGCATTACAGGGAGAAGTACGGCATACCTGCGATATTCTGCGACTGCGGTGCTCCTGTCGGATTCGATGCCGTGGATGAATGGATAAGGACCATAGCCTCGGAGACCGGCAGAAGCCCGGACAGAGCCGGGGAACTGATACACAACAAAAGAGAACAGGTGTTCAGGCGCATAAAGGGCTCTCTGTACACCAACAAAGTGAAATGCAACGATTTCACGGCCATGGCAGACGGGTCGGTCCTGCTGCCTCTTGTCAAATGGCTCTATGATTACCTCGGGATGGTCCCCGCATCCGTGACACCTGATCCGGGCACGGATGATGATACGGCTGCTGAGATACGCAGCCTGCTCAGGAGCATCGGTACAGAGGATGCATGGCGCTCAGACCCCGCATCCAGGAAGACCGACTTCGCATTCGCGGACGGGCATACCGCCGAGATACTGGAGATTACAGGCCGCTGCTACAAAGGAGTGGATATAGGATACCCCAGCCTGACGAGGACAGGATTCCTCCCGCGCCCAATATACGGAGTATCTGGCACTATGTATCTCCTGGATGAGGTCTTCAGCAGGGAGTGACGCAGCGGCCGGAATTCCCGTCCACATTCCCGGTTGGACAGCACTATGGATGTAACTTTCAAAAATTATAAATAGTGGTAAATCAAACTATTCTACTGCACGCGCGGAGATCGCAAGAGCGAACTAAGGCAATTGGATCTTCCCCCGGGAAGATTAACCTCCTGTCCGATCGCTCGGTGCCCTGCAGCATGCAGGAATGGGATACAGCGCCCCCGGTGCCGTACTCATATGCTGCGTGCGGAGACCCTCGTCCGAGGGAAAAGCGTACAGGCGTAGAAAGATCCTGAGGGAAACTCTTCCGGGAGCATTTCCTGTCGGGGTAACAACGACCGGTCGCAAGGCTTCGTGCGTGCTAACT
>JAAYKC010000004.1 GCA_012522645.1 Thermoplasmatales archaeon | reverse complement strand
GGATACACCAACCGGGCCTACGGCAGGAGACTTGCAGAGAGATACGGAGCGGAGCTCCTGGAAGTGCAGCATCATTGGGCCCACGGGGCATCCCTCCTTGCCGAGAACGGAAGGGAGAGAGCGGCCGTGATATCCGTGGACGGCACGGGATACGGCGACGACGGCAACGCCTGGGGCGGGGAGGTCCTGCTCTGCGATACAGAGGGTTACAAGAGGGCCGCCCATCTTCAGAACATACCTCTGCTGGGAGGTGAGAAGGCCGTCAGGGACATCAGAAGATTGAAGTTCGCCATCGACCGCCTCAACGGAGAGGACAGCCCGTTCGTAAGCGATGAGGAGGACGCCGTGATGGGCAGGATGATGAACAGAAGCATCGGGAGCTCATCCCTCGGAAGACTGCTGGATGCTCTGGCATATTCTCTGGGGGTCTGCAGTCTCCGCTCCTATGACGGGGAGCCCGCCATGAAGATGGAGCCTCTGCTCAGCAGAGGCAGGCTCATCCCCGGCTTCGAGACAGATATCAGGAACGGGGAGATCATGACCGCCCATCTGTTCAGAGGCATATCCGGAAGGGAGGACAAAGCGGATGTTGCATATTCTGTCGTGCATGCCGTTGCCGGGGCCCTTGCGGATGCTGCCTGTTCGGCCGCAGAGGATGACGGACTGAATCTCATAGGTTTGACGGGGGGCGTATCCTACAGCCGCCCCATATGCGATATATTCAAAGACGCCGTTGCGGGAAGAGGAATGGAACTCATGACTCATGACAAGATACCCAACGGGGACGGCGGCATATCTGCGGGCCAGGCAGCGATAGCCCTCAGGAGGCTGTCATGAGCACGCTCTTCGTCCTCCTGGACGGCGCCTCTGATAACCCCGTCCCGCAATTGGACGGGAAGACCCCGATGGATTATGCGGATATGCCATTCCTGGAATCGGTGACCGAGCATACAGGGGTGACTGACGGGAGAGGCTACACCCATCTCTTCCTCAACGAGTTCTTCACGGGGGAACCGCCTTCCATACCGAGAGCAGCACTGGAAGCGCTGGGTCTGGGTCTTTCGATGGAGGACAGGACCGCATACCGTCTGAGCCCCGCCGTCATCAGGAACGGCATGATAGAATGGGCGTACAACGCTCACGAATTCTGTGATGTGCTGGTACCGAAGGTCAGGGAGAAGCTCTGGATGCTGGACGAGTATAATCCCGAGATAGATTTCTTCCTGAACGGCAGGGCCGTTCTGACCATGGAATGCGATGATGTGCCGGATCTCCCCTCCCCTCCGATCCCCGCCCCCTTCGTGGAAGTGCCGGGCAGGCTCGGGGATATGGTCATGGCCGTCGCCGAGGACCTGAACGGGATAACGAACTACCCCTGGGGCTGCGGCAGACTGGAGACGCCTTCGAAACCGTACTCATGCCTCGGAAAGATGACCGCCATATCCGACAGCCCCACGCCCCTGGGCATATTCGCCTCCTTCGGCCATGATTTCCGCCTCATACAGGATATGGAGGATCGGTTCCCCGCGGCGAAGAATGCGTTGAAGAAGGGTAACGTATTCCTTCACATGGATGAAGTGGATGAGTACAGTCATCAGAGGGACCCGATGAAGAAAGTGGGTGTGCTTGAGCGCATAGATGAGCTCATGGAAGAGCACTTCTCCGATCAGGAGAGGATCGTGTACTTCGTCGACCACGGGACCTCCTGCGTCACCGGGGAGCATCTGATAATGAAGGTCCCGTTCATGACCTCCTTCGATATAGGCCTGGAGAACGGCAGTTACATTCCCACCGCTGAGGTGGTCCCCGCCGTCATGCGCCGCTGATCCTCAGCATGGCACCGAAATCCACGGAATCCCTGCAAACGGACATGAGATCGTCCAGGGACCTGAGTCCTTCCTGACAGGATGCCCCGGATTCTGACGTGTCCTCCTCCGGAACACGGAGGTCCGCATACGGTATCACTCCGAAGCATCTCATCCCGGTCATGGATTCCAGTTCCTCTATCCCGGGATTCAGCACGGAGATGTCCCCTCTGAATCTGTTTATGATGAAACCGCGGAGATGCCTCCTCTCCTCTTCAGGCATCAGCTTCCATGTCCCGTATATCGCAGCGAACACCCCGCCCCGCTCTATATCCCCGACGATGACCGCCTGGATGTCCCGTTCCCGGACCATCCTCATGTTGGCTATGTCGCTCCCCTTCAGATTCAATTCCGCCGGGGAGCCGGAGCCTTCGCACACCACGAGATCGTATCTCCCGGACAGCGAATCGAAGGATGAGAGCGCTTCGGAGACGGACTCCTCGACAGACAGGTCGCACGGTCTTCCTCTGAGGTATCTGATCACCTTCCCGTTCTCAGGCTTGAGAATGAACGGCCCCATATCAGCATCCGGGGCGATCCCTGAGGCGAAGGCCTGGAATGCCTGACCCACACCTACCGGTGCGCCGGACCCGGTCATGTACCAGGATGATGAGAGATTGGATGCCTTGAACGGGGAGACGGAGATGTTCTCAGCCGCGGCGTACCTGCACATCATCGCCGCCACGGTGGTCTTGCCGCTGTTGGAGGATGTCCCGAGGAACATGATCCTCATGACCGCTCCTCCGAGAAGATCCTGTTGAACATCTCCATATCCATCGCATTCATCACTCCGTGTGCCAGCTTATCTATGTTGATCTCCACGTACTCATCATGGTCCACGGCTTTTCCCTTGATCTCGCATCCGGCTCCGGAAAGGAAATGCCTTCTCAATCCAGGTTTATCGAACAGACCGTGCACATAGGTCCCGAACAGCATTTCGTCTTCCCTGAGAGAGCCTTCTGTGCCTCCTTTGATCTCGAACATCGGAGACTCGAAGGTCGTGCTCGTCCCGGAATGCGTCTCGTATCCTGTGATGATGTCACCGGTCGGGATGTACGTGCCCCGGAATCTTTCCGCGACCTTCCCGGACTCAGGCCATTCAGTGGACATATCGAAGAGACCCAGACCGTCCGTCTCTGTTATGTCCCCTTCTGTTCTGAAGGGATCTCGAAGAACCCTTCCCATCATTTGATAGCCTCCGCATATCCCGAGTATGGGCACTTTGCCTTTCATCGATACGATGCGGTCTGCGATGCCCGTTCCCTTCATCCATTCCAGGTCCGATATCGTATTCTTGGTCCCTGGCAATACGACTGCTGAGATCCCTTCCATCTCTTCTGCAGATGATACGAACCTTACGGTCACATCCTCATGCAGCAACGGATCCAGATCCGTGAAGTTCGATATCCTCGGGAATTTCGGCACGGCCACGACCGTCCTCCCGGAGCCCAGGGATCTTATCCCTCTGAAGCTCTCGGAATCCTCCTTCGGGAGGTCGAAATCAAGATGCGGTATTATCCCGATCACAGGCACGCCGGTCAGCCTCTCTATTTCGTCCGCCGCCGTCCTCATCCCGGATGGGTTCCCTTTCAGATTGTTCAGTATTATGGCCTTCACGCGTTCCCGGTCCTTCGGGTGCATCAGGTCCAGTGTCCCCACTGCATATGCATAGGAACCTCCCCATTCCACGTTGACAACGAGTATGCAGTCGGCATCCGCCGCCTCGGCGGCACGCATATTCGCTATATCCGAGTCATAGATGTTTATCTCCGCCGGTGATCCGGCGCCTTCCATCACCACGAAGTCATATCTGTTGCGCAGGAATCCTATGCTCTCCTTCAGGGCCTCCGTCCCGGGCCCCGGGACGAATTTCGAATAGTAATCTGTCGAGCTGTAATCTCCTGCAGGCAGCCCTTCCAGGACAACCTGGGACATTCCGTCCCCCTTCGGCTTCATCAGTATGGGATTGATCCTGAAGGACGGTGAGCTCACGCCGGCGGCCCTCGCCTGGAGGTCCTGAATCATGGAGATCTCATGCCCTTTGCGGGTGACCCTGGAGTTCAGGCTCATGTTCTGTGATTTGAAAGGAGTGACAGAATATCCGCGGTCACTGAGGATACGGCATATCGCAGTGACGATCACCGACTTCCCGGCATCGGACGTTGCTCCCAGCACCATCACGGTCTTTCCCTTTCGGTGGAATCTCGCTTTGGCATCCCTGAATATCTCTTCGAGGAACGGGTCCTCCGGCCCGGTTATCCCGGCGTCCCTGAGTCTGCCGTGAACATAGGCGGCTGCGTCCCTCTTGTGAATGAAGTTGCAGTATGCACAGCTCCAGACCTTGCCCAGTTTGACGGAATC
>JAAYKC010000055.1 GCA_012522645.1 Thermoplasmatales archaeon | reverse complement strand
TCATCTCGATGTCCTTGTTCTCGGATCTGACGAAGACCTTCATCCTGCCGGATTTCGCTTCCTCGTCGCCTATCACTGCGGCATAGGAGCACCAGTCCTGCTTGGCCCTGCGGACCTTCTTGCCCACGGTGGCATCCGTATCATCCAGTGACACGCGGACGCCTGCGGAGCTTATCTCGTTCATGATCTTTGCGGCATCGGCCGTATGGAATTCCGATACGGGCATGAGCCTGACCTGGTCCGGGGTTATCCACGTCTCCAGGTACCCGGGCCTGCCGGACCTCTCTATGGCCACGGCCGTGTCCAGGAGGGTGTACAGCCACCTCTCTATCGAGCCGATGACGGCGCAGTGCAGTATCACGGGATACTGCTTCTCACCGTTCTCGTCGCTGTACGTTATGCCGAACCTCGCGGCATTGCCCACGTCGATCTGGACGGTACCTATCTCCCTGGGTCTCTTCATCTGATCCAGAAGGTGGTACTCTATGTTCACTGTCCAATAGTAATTGATCCCCTCAGGGTAGATGTGGATCAGGGCAGGGCGCTTGTGCTTCCTGCATATGTTCAGGATGAGGTCCTTGTTGTCCTCATATGCCTTCATCGAGGAGAAGTTGACGAGCATGTCGTAATCCCTGCCGACGGCCTCCACCTCACCGTATATCTTGCCATCCAGGACCTCGAACTCGTCCTGAGCCTCGGGAACATCCCTGCACATCACGTGGAAGTCAGGCATGTTGAGCCTCCTGGTCCTGAAGCAGAGCATGGTCTCCCCGGACTGCTCGAGCCTGTAGGAATCAGCGACCTCGAAGGCGCCGAAGGGCATCTGCTTGTAGCTGATGTTCCAGTTGCGTATCATGGCGAACTGCTGGTGGCAGGCCGCGTATCTCAGTATGAATGATTTCTTCCCGGTGTCCACGGTGTACAGCCTGTCGCCGAACAGGTCCGCATGCTCCTTGACCGCCGGTTCGTCCAGGGAGAACATGTTCGTCCCTTTCACATTGTAGACGTTGAGCCCGGAGTTGTTGACGATCTGCGTCGCATAATCTGCGATGAGATCGAACATCATGGCACCGGGGGGGCTGAAGCTCATGTGACCCACATCTGACATGGACTCCCACTGCATACCGAACTTCTTGCACAGCCTGAGGTACTCGGGCTCGCCTACGGCTTCCGCCTCTTTGCCCAGAGCTTCCTTGGCTATCATCTGCATCATGCATTCGGAGCCGTTCCTGAAGTCCTCTATGGAGATCTCCTTCCCGTTCTCTTCGAGGACGAAGTACTTGTCCTCGCCCTTGGGTTTCTCGGCGATCTCCTTGCCCTTGAAGTCCCTGGACAGCTCCGACAGAGGGTGGCCCTTGCACTTGATGTCGAATGATTTGTACCATCCGAAGGGAGCCCTCATGACTTCTGCGCCTTTTGCGGTGATCATCTGCTGTATCAGCTCAAGGATGCTTATGGACGCCTTCGGCTTGCCCAGGCTGTTGCTCAGATGAGCGTACGGATAGAGCATTATGCGCTCTGCGCCCACCTGCTTCATGGCATCCAATATATCCGCCGAGGCCTCTGTGGCTATCTGGACTATCCTG
>JAAYKC010000054.1 GCA_012522645.1 Thermoplasmatales archaeon | reverse complement strand
GCTGATGCTGATGGAATCCTACGTATCGGCGATAACGGATTTTGATGCGGCGGCGGAGATCATAGATGACATGGAGGCCGCCGGCGAGCGCGTCGATCCGGGAGTGTATGTCAAGGTGTTCGAGGGCAGGGGGCAGCTCATGTTCTCCGACCCCGAATGCATGGCGGAGGACTACAGGAGGATGGTCTCCCGTCTCGATGAGCTGGACGGCACCACCCGTTACTACAACAAGGACGACATCGCCACGATGTGCCTGAACTGCGCCGAGGACCTCATAGAGTACGGGTTCGAGGATGAGACCCTGCCGTTCCTGGACAAGGCCGTCTCCGTGCTGGAAGGGGATGATGACCCGTGGTGCCTCAACAGGCTGATGGAGACCCGCAATCTCATGGCGAAAGCGATGGAGGACCGCGGTGACAGGGAATCTGCCGAGCGCTGCTACAGCATCGCGATAGAGATGGGCTCCAGGCTGCGGGAGGAGGGTGAGCTGGAGGACCTGATGGAGCTGACGATGTCGTATGTCTTCAGAGGGGACATCCTGGAAGAGGAGGAGAGGACCGACGAGCTCCTCTCCGATCATATCACAGCCGCGGAGATGCTGAGCCTGCTGTCCGACCGGGGCGAACTGGATGATCCTGAGCTGTTGGTGAACCTGCACCAGGGCATAGCGTCCGCACTCATGAAGAAGGGCAGGATGAAGGAGGCCGAGAAGCATCTCCTGGAGGCCATGAAGACGGGTGTGAGCGGTATCGGGGACACCATGATAAAATTGGGGATCAATCCCCCGTGATCATGCCTTGTTCTTGCGGGATTTGATCTCTTCCTTGATCTCGCCCCTCATACGGACCATGGCCTCCATGATCTGACTGTCGCTCATGCCTCTGAGGATGGAGTTCGCAAGATGGTTGTTTGAAGAATAATTGCCTGCCAGATACTCTATCGTGATGTATCTGTCATAATCGTCGATCATCATCTCCAGCTCTGTGAGCAAACGCATCATCATTTCGACCGAGTGAATGGGCAGTATGTCCTTCAGGTTGAGAACCATGGCGAGATAATCTTTCTTCTCTGGCTGAGACATGCCGTTCACCAACCCCGACACAATAGATAAGGTTAGTGTCCGCGCACATTGCATGAACCGGGCGCACTTTAAATAAAGGTCCTGAGTTTAACGCGTATGACCGTCTTCTGCACCAACTGCGGCAATCTCATACCGCCGGATTCGGCGATATGCAGAAGATGCGGTACCTTCACTGACGGCGTCTCCGAGGAGAAGCCTCAGAACGGCCCGGATGTCCTTGACAGGGAGGACCTTCCCGCCCCGTATTTCCCCTATGCGCCGAGGAAGGGGCAGATGGATCCCGTGAGGAGCCTGACGGCCGCCCTCGACACGGGAAGGCACGCTGTGATCGAATCCGGTACGGGCACGGGCAAGACGATAATCGCTTTGTCCTCGGCATTGGCCCATGCTAAGCCCAGGAACAAGAGGGTGGTCTATCTTACAAGGACCATATCCCAGACGAACCAGGTGATGAGGGAGTTGAAGGCGATATCCTCTGTCGCAGACGTCTCGGGGATGACGCTCACCGGAAGAGGCAGGTCCTGTCCGCTCCTCAGGACGCTGGCGGGATATGAGGACATCCCTCCGAATGTGCTCTCGAGCCTGTGCGAGGACCGCAAGGCGAAGAGCATGCGCAATCAGGCGGGAGGATGCCACTTCTTCGACAAGATGAGGTCGGAGATAAAGAACATCGGCGCCTACTGCGCCAAGATGTTCCCCACCTCGGAGAAGCTGGATGAGTACTGTGAAGGGCTGGGGGCATGCTCCTATGAGGCCAGGAAGCTCCTGATCAAGGATGCGGACGTTGTCGTCGCACCGTACATACACATCCTGTCCGAGGACATAAGGTCGAATCTCCTCAGGAACATGGACGTTGCCGACGAGACGAAGATCGTCCCCGTCGTGGACGAGGCCCACAACCTGGTGGATGCGGCGAGGGAGCAGGAGAGCTTCTCCATACCGATGAAGCTGGTGGAAGGCGCCGTGGACGAGTGCACCACATTCAGGACGGATATCGCATTGACGCAGGAAGCCACGCTCAGCCAGTTCGTCGGCAACATCAGGACGGCCCTGAGAGGGATAGCCGATGATAATCTGACGATACAGAACAGGGAGGCCCTGGTTCCGGAGGGCGATCTCGAATCGAGGATGATGAAGCGCTTCAACATGGGCACCGACGATCTGAGGCGCTCTGTGGACCGCATGATCGATGTCGGGCTGGAAAGGACGGATCTCCTCCTGGAGAAAGGGGAGAACAAGGTGTCCGAGCTGTACACCCTCGGAACGGCCCTCAGGAACTGGATATCCTCGGAGCACAGCAAGTACGTCCGTATTGTGGAAGCGGGGGAGAAAGGGGAGGTGCTCAGGGCCGCATGCATAGACCCGAATGACGTGACGCAGTTCCTCAGGTCCACCGGGGGCGGGATACACATGTCCGGGACACTGGAGCCTCTCGATCAGTACGTCAGGGTCATGGGCCTTCCCCGCGATACCTACACAGCATGCTTCCCGTCGCCGTTCCCGCCGGAGAACAGGCGCGTTGTTTATGTGAGCAACGTCACCACGGCATACAAGGACATGAACGCGGACCCGAGCATATTCTCCAGGATAGAGAAGAGGATCGCGAAGCTTTGCAATGCCGTGAACAAGAACACCCTGGTGTTCTTCACGTCGTACAGCATGATGAACAGGATGCGCCCCTTCCTCGAGAGGGACGTCAGGAAACCGATGTACTGGGAGGAGTCCGGGCAGCCCAGGAGGACGATGACCGCCCTGAACACATTCAGGAGCGGCAGGAACGGGGTGTTCTTCACCGTGATGGGGGGCTCCATCGCCGAAGGCATAGACTTCCCCGGAGAGGAACTATCCTTCGCCATAATCGTCGGCATACCGTACCCCCCTCCTACTCTTGAATCCAAGGCGATGTCGGACATGTTCGACCGCAGGTACGGCCCGTGGACCGGCTGGAAGTACGTGACGGAGATACCCGCCACGAGGAAGATGAAGCAGGCCATTGGCCGTCTGATCAGGGCGGAGACGGACAGGGGGATGGCCGTCATCCTCGACAAGAGGGCATCGAAGTACGCATCGGAGCTGAGGGCCAACCTCACTCAGGACCCTGTAGCTGACGCGGCGGAGTTCTTCTTAGAAGGAGAAGGTTTTAAGCAGGCCTTGTAATCATCCGCTCATGGGCATCCCGGGGCCGCTGATCAACATCAGGTATTGGATAGTCGTCGGCATAGTCCTGGGCTTCCTGATCGGCCCCGTGGAGGGAGTGGATTTCTCCCTGATGATGATAATCGTGCTCATGGTGCAGATGACCGTATCCATGGAGGGGCTGGAGTTCGGCAGGAAGGATTTCAGCGAGAGGAAGAGGGAGGTCCTTACAGCCTTCCTTTGCTGCTTCGCCCTCAATACAGGGGTGACGATACTCGTCGGGCTGCCGTTCATCCATGCGCATCCGGAGGTGTGGTACGGCTGGGCTCTCTTCGCATCCCTCCCCTGCGCGATAGCCGTGGTGGTGTGTGCCATCTACATGAAGGGGGACGTGAAGCTGTCGCTTCTCTCAGTCACTGCGATATACGTTCTGTCACTGGCCCTGACTCCCCTGCTCTCTCTGGTATTGGTGGGAAATGCGATCAGCCCTCTTGAGATACTCAAATACATCATCCTGTTCATCGCCGTGCCCTTCGTCCTGTCCGTCCTGCTGAAGAGGTTCCGCATCAAGGACGATCACAAGACCGTGACGATAAACGCCATGATGATGCTCCTGGTACTTCTGGCCATAGCGGCCAACAGGGACGCGTTCTTCAATGATGTCAGTCTCGTTCTGATGATACTGGCACTTACCGTTGTCAGATTGGTGGTGACCACGATCGTCCCGTGGGAATGGTCAAGGAGGGCGGGCACCGGGAGAGGGAGGTCCGTGGTATATGTCGCCGCATCGGCCTGGAAGAACACGGGCATGTGCATAGCCATGGTGATGATACTCCTGCCCGGGATGCAGGAGGCCGTGCTACCTGCCGTCATATCGTTACTGGTTGAGAACATCTGGTTCATGATCATGACCGCCAAGGCCGACAGGATATGGTCCGAGGAGAGATTCCCCTCGCCCG
>JAAYKC010000142.1 GCA_012522645.1 Thermoplasmatales archaeon | reverse complement strand
CCCATGCTCTATGGACTATGGCATTCGCAATTGCCTCCCGATACGCCTCTTCCGGGATCTTTTGTACTTTTTCTCTCAGGGCTCCTCTAATTTCCTCATACTGGTAATATCTCCGATACATGGTCATTGCTCTTTCGTATTGCTCCAGTATTGAGATTCCCGCATACGTTTCTCGATCTAGAATTATGTTGATGCTCTCTCCAAATCGCACTACGTCAATACCGAAAAGAGTGTTTTCATCAGAGAGCAGTTCTGCAGCCCGATTAAAACCCTCATCTTTTTTGTATAACCCCAACGTGACCAGGATGTCATCAGTGAGAGATTTTATGCTCATCTGTGTCATGAGGCTCCGTTCGAGGTAATGAAACGTGATGTCCTGTTTTTCTGCCGGTAGGCTTTCGTACGTTTTATTTTGACCTTCCAAAATAAGTCTCCTGAGCTCGTACGACTCAACTTCCACCGTTGATGAATCATTTCTTTTGTAGGCTTTTGATTTGTAAAAGTATGGTTTATCCAAGCCTTCCTTAACCGTCAAAATAATGACATTGGTATCTTCAGTTACTTGTAATTGGAAATCAACCTTGGGATTCAGGGAGTCATTGATTTTATTTTCAATGACCAAACAAGCCTGAGTAGGGTTGTGGATCCCGACAACCTCGCCATTGTCCCGTATGCCAAATTTAATTGTACCCCCTTGGTAATTGGCAAAAGCACTCACTGTTTTTAGAAAGCTATTAGAAATATCCTCTTTGTGTTCCAAATATCTAGATTCTCTCATCACACTATCCCTTTTATGATTCAAGCGTATGCTAAAACGGTCGCAAAAGCAACCGTATTTATTTGCGTTCGCTTTTGCGTGTTTTCATGAACGCTCATGCGACACAATTTGGAGACTTACATACTGTTTTGCGTGTAGTGAACATGAAGGTGCATGGGCAGTAGGAGAGAAGAAGCGCCCCAGGCCAACCTTCAAGATGATCCTCACCGCAGGCGAGGGCAGCTATACCAACCGCGAAGGCATCCATATCGTCCCGCTCGCCTGTCTGAAGGACTGAATGAGTACTTGTGGTCTTATTCACCCAAAGAGCAGGCGGTAATCGGCTGCGATGCTGTGGTACTCGCTCTTCTTGTCCAAGAGCTCGGCGAGCTGGGGGGGGACATCGACTGAAGATCCGATGAGCGGCTCGACGGTCTCCTCGAACTTCGCCGGATGGGCCGTCGAGACGATGATGGAGGGGGTGTCTAGGAAGTGGTCGCGCCTGACGCGCTCGGCAGTGGCGGTGTGGGGGCAGAGGATGTAGCCGCTCTCCGTATAAACCTCCCTGATCGTCTCCTTGATGGCCTCATCATCCACCGACCATGCGGTCACGACCGCTCTCATCTCCTCGAGTGTGGGATAGAGGGCGAAGAGGCGTTCCATGTTGGCGGGGTCGCCCACATCCATCGCATTGGCCAGGGTCTGCACCGACGATCGTCCCTGGTAGACGCCGCTCTCGAGGTAGTCGACGATGGTGCGGTTCTCATTGACGGCGAGGGCGATCTGCTGGAT
>JAAYKC010000053.1 GCA_012522645.1 Thermoplasmatales archaeon | reverse complement strand
CTTGAGGCCATTCCTCTCCGTTTACGGTCACGTATCCATTGATAAGATAATCTCAGTCAGGGACTTCCCGCGTCTGAACACGTCGATAAACATTCTGTCTAAGAAGAACAATATGGGCGGGACCGCTTCGAATATCGCTTACGTCGCAGCAACGCTCGGCGTCCCGACGATGCTGTGCGCTTTCATCGGAGACGATTTCCCTCAGGAGTACCGGGAGAGGCTGAAGGATGCCGGAGTGATGACTGACGGCATGATCGAGACGGAATACGGGACGTCAGAGGCGCTTGTGATCAATGACAGGAATTTCGATCAGAAGGTATTGTTCTACCAGGGCCCTCAGGGATGGGCCTCCAGGATAGGCATAGATCTGTCGGAGTATGCCGAAGGCTCAGAGTATGTGCATTTCTCCACAGGAGAGCCTGATTATTATATTTCACAGATGGAGAAGCTTAAGAATACCCCTTATATCGTATTCGATCCGGCTCAGGAGATCCATGAGATCTGGAACAAGGAAAAGTTCAACCGGGCACTGGCACTTTCTGATATATTCTTCTGCAACGAGCATGAGTCCGTATCTGCCGAGAAGTACATCGGCGGGGCGTTGGACACGATAAAGAAGCATCTCGTGGTCCGTACGGACGGGTCCAAGGGCAGCAGGGCCTTCATAGACGGGAGAAGAGTCGATGTGCCTGCGGTGAAGCCCGACCGAGTGATGGATACCACGGGGGCGGGAGACGCCTTCAGAGCAGGATTCTATGCGGCCAAGTACAGGAAACATGACACGGAACAAGCCCTGATAATAGCCGCAGCGACATCTTCTTTCGTCGTGGAAGCATACGGGGCCGTGGAGAATGTCCCCACCTGGGACATGGTAATGGAGAGAGCAGATGATTATCTGAGGAGGATCTGAAATGCCGCTTATAGCGATGACAGGAACGCCGGGAACCGGGAAGACATCTGCGGCCGAACGCCTCAGGCAGCGGGGATATGAGATAATCGATCTCAATGCCTTCATAGCCGAGAACGGGCTGTTGGGAGAAGAGGACACAGAGAGAGACACCAGGGAAGTGGACATCGACAGCATGCGCACTGTGTTCTCGAGGAGGGATAAGCTGAGTGCGATAGTGGAAGGCCATCTGTCTCATTTTCTGGGATGCGATATTGTTGTGGTATTCCGCTGCCACCCCGATGTTCTGGCCGGGAGACTGAGAGCCAGAGGATATTCCGAATCGAAAGTAAGGGAGAATGTCCAGGCCGAGATCCTGGATGTGATTCTGTGTGAGGCCGACGGGTCCAAAGCCCGCGTATTCGAGATAGATACCACGGATCTTACGCCTGAAGAAACGGCAGATAAGATGGAAGATGTAATAAAAGGCAAAGGGGATCACCAAGTGCCAGGCAGCACAGACTGGTCTGAGGAGAATGAGAAATGGTTCTAGACGGGCACAGGGACAAGGCGGATTTTGCACTCACTCCGGTTGCCAAGAGGCTCATCAACGTGAATCCGAACATGATCTCATGGGCAGGATTACTGCTGGCACTTCTTTCCGGGATATTGCTTTATCTGAGCTATGATCTCCATATCCTTTTGCTGGCGGGTGCGGCTGTAGTTCTGATATCCGGATACTTCGATGCCTTGGACGGCAAGGTTGCTAAGCTCGCAGGCAAAGCCTCCAAGCGCGGGGATTTCCTTGATCACGTCTTTGACAGATATGCAGATATGTTCATGATCGGAGGCGTTGCGCTCAGTGCCTGGTGCAACCCGGTATTGGGCGCACTGGCACTTGTCGGTGTCCTTCTCACTTCATACATGGGGACACAGGCTCAGGCCGTCGGTGCTCCTCGCCTTTATGCGGGACTTCTCGGGAGAGCGGACAGGGTGGTCCTCAGCACGCTCTTCCCGATAATACAGTACATCATGATCATATTGGGATACGGCTCAGTCACTATACTGGGCATAGAGATCACATGGATGGAGATGATGATAATCTACTTCGCCGTCGTCGGTAACCTGACAGCGGTACAAAGAGCGATCGTCACTTGGAACAATATGAAGGATGCGTGATCATTCCTTCTTCTCTTTCCCCGATCTTGTCTTAGCGCGGTAATACTTCAGCGGATGCGTCATCCATTCTCTGTCACACAGAGAATCGGGATTATAGCAGATTCCGTTAGTCTTCATGGTCCCGCATTCCGGCGGAGTGTAACCCTCTCCGCCTGTGGACTCCCCGGTTATATGCTTCACCTGATAGAGTGTCATAGATTCATTGAAGTCAGGAGATCTGGCGAAGAGAGCCATCATCTCCTCCGTTCCCATGCCTATGGCATGCAGGAACGATACAAGCGCAAATCTTCCCGCATGGGGAAGGTT
>JAAYKC010000003.1 GCA_012522645.1 Thermoplasmatales archaeon | reverse complement strand
CAGGATGCGGTGTTCGAGCCCGCCAGGGCACATCTGGTGCCCTATCTCAAAGAGGCCGAGAAGACCGCCATGGGACTCGGTGCGAAAGCATCGTTCCTCGGAGGCTCCGGGCCCTGCGTCATCTCCTTCTTCAATAAGAAGGAAACAGACGGCAGGGCCATAGCGGCGGGCATAACAGAGCTCTACAAGGATAACGGCATGAGATGCGACTCATGGATAACCGCCTGGGGGAAAGGGTGCAGGAAGGTCTGAAGATGGCTGCTCATAAGATAATGTGCTGGGACTGCGGACGCGAGATCACGGACATGTACGTTTACACATGCCCCCATTGCGGCGGTCTGCTTACGATAAAGATGGATCTGGAACCTCTGAAGGGGATGACTCCTCAGGACCTCAGATCCGAACCTCTGGGCGTATGGAGATACGCCCCGTTCCTGCCCGTGGACAGGAAGAACGCCGTGTCAATCCAGGAAGGAGGCACGCCTCTCTACAAGACATCCGCTCTCGGGAAGGAGATCGGGATCAAGGACCTCTATGTGAAGTACGAGGGAGCCAACCCCACAGGTTCATTCAAGGACCGCGGGATGACCATAGGCGTGTCCCATGCAGCGGAGATAGGCGCCAAGATGGTCGGCTGCGCATCCACAGGCAACACATCCGCCAGTCTCGCCGCCTATGCGGCGAAGGCAGGCCTGAAGTGCGCGGTGTTCCTGCCCTCCGGCAAGGTCGCGGCAGGCAAGCTGGCACAGGCGATGTTCTTCGGTGCGAAGGTGCTCTCCATAGACGGCAATTTCGATGACGCCCTCGACAGGGCCAGGGAGATGTCCGAGATGAAGGTGATCTATCTCCTCAACTCCATCAACCCCTACCGCCCGGAGGGCCAGAAGTCCGTCCTCTTCGAGATAATGGACCAGCTGAACTACGGCATCCCGGACAGGATCATACTGCCGGTGGGCAACGCCGCCAATATATGGGCCGTCTACAAGGCCCTGACGGAGCTCATGGAGATCGGATGGATAGACAGGATGCCCATGCTCACGGGGATACAGGCCGAAGGGTCCATGCCCGTGGCCAGGGCCTTCGGGGAAGGTGCCGAGGATTTCGTCCCGGAGCAGAACCCGGAGACCGTTGCCACTGCGATCAGGATAGGCAACCCGGTAAGCGGGAGGAAGGCCCTCAGGGCGATATACGATACGAACGGTTACTCCACCTCCGTGACGGACGAGGAGATAATCGCCGCCCAGAAGCTCCTGGGCAGGAAGGAGGGGGTGGGCGTCGAGCCCGCATCCGCAGCATCCGTGGCAGGTGCCAGGAAGCTGAGGGAGATGGGGATAATAGATCCCTCCGAGCGCGTCGTCTGCATATGCACCGGCAATGCCCTGAAGGACCCGGACACCATAATCAACAATTGCGAGAAGCCCATACCCTGCGCCAACAACCTGGAAGCGGTGAAGAGGATACTGGGAGCCTAGAACTCCGACAGTCTCGACTGCTTCACTTCCGCAGGAGCGGGCGTCTCCACGATCGCGGGAATCTCCCGGGGCGCGGCCCCGGCATGCTCCTTCAGGCTCTTAGCCAGGGCAGGCCCTATCTTCGGGATGGCCGCAAGCTTCCCCACATCGATGTACATCAGGTCCGCCATATTCCTTATCCCTGCGTTGAACAGTGATCTGGCTCTTACTCTTCCGACGCCTCTCAGGGACACAAGTTCGATGAGCTCCTGCCTGACGCCGTACTTGAGCCGGGTCATCATGGGCCTCATCCTCTTCTCAGCGGACGGATTGAACAGACGGGCTATCTCCGTCATGGCGTACATGATCCATTCCGCCTTGTCCACCCTCGACCTTATGTCGCCGGGCCCTATCCCCATGCTGTCCGTTATCGTATCCTCATCGACCTCGTTCATCCAGTTCTCCAGCAGAACGGCGGTCTTGAGGGCGGCCAGCAGCAGTTCCCTGGAGTAATCGTCCTCTCCGTCAACGTCGCAGAGGAAACGGCCTGTGTACTTCTCCTCCAGGTCCAACAGGGCGTCCATGTCCTTCTTCCGGGGATACAGCGTCATGACGTCCGGGGTGGAGGTTATGGCATGCAGTATCATCAGGTCCTCTGTGTCAGGCTTCATCCTCATGACGGCATCCCTCAGGATGACCGCTGATTTCGGGTCTATGTACAGATCGGAGACCCTCTTGCCGAAGGGCAGTATCGTCACACCGTCCTCTCCGGTCTTCTGCACCATGCCCTCCGAGGCCAGGAAATCCACCACGTTCTCCACGGCGCTCTCGACTCCGAGCATGGATGATTCGCTGCCGTAGAAGGTGTCGCCGATGAAACCGACTATGTCCTCTTCCGATCCAACATCCCCGGTCGCGATAAGACCCAGTATGTGGCTCCTGAGCACTATCTCGTTGCCGAGCTTGGACATTATGCTCTCTGAATCGCACCTGACGTAATCGTTCATCAGATGCCTCGCATCATCCTCGTTCTTGGCCATGAGCACGGACTCGCCGTAAGGATCGTAACCGGGCCTGCCCGCCCTCCCGCACATCTGCTTGATCTCCATCACCGGTATCGGAGAGTATCCTGAGTTCGCCTCGAATCTTCCCGTATCCCGGACGATGACCCGCCTGGCGGGAAGGTTGATCCCCGCCGCAAGGGTCGGGGTGGCGAATATGCATTTTATCTCGCCCTTCCTGAAGGCCTCCTCGACGTATCTCCTCTGAGAATATGTCAGGCCGGCGTTGTGGAATGCGACGCCGCTCTTCACGCAGGAAGCGAGTTTCCTGCCCAGGGATGTGCTGTCCGCATCCCCTTCCAATAATTTCACATCCTTGTCGCTGAGAGGATTCGGGCTCAGCTCCCGCATGCTCTTGGAGTGCTTATCTGCCAGGGACTCAGTGGATCTTCTGGAATTGACGAATACGATGCACTGCCCGCCTCCTTTTACGGTGTCGGCGATGATCATCCACAGCGGTTCCTTCCCCTCATCTATATCCACGCTGTCATGGCCGTCGAACATTATGCGTTTGTCCAGGAAGACGCCCTCCTTGAGCAGGGTCGGGCGCCAGTCGCTGGTGACGAGATCCGCATCCAGCCACATAGCCAGATCGACAGCGTTGGATATCGTCGCCGAGAGGGCTATGATCTGCAGGTCGCCGGACTTCCTCATCATCTTGGTCAGGGCGACCTCCAGTGTCGGCCCCCTTCCCGGGTCGTGTATCAGGTGTATCTCGTCCGCTATGACCAGGCCGACCTCATCCATCCAGGTGCTCCTGTGGCGCATCAGGGAGTCCGCCTTCTCGGACGTGGCCACGACTATGTCGGCATCCTGTATCCGCCTGTCCTCGGAATCAAGGTCCCCCGTGCTCATGACCGTCCTTATCCCCAGGTCCGCGAATCTGTCAAGATCGTCCCTCTTCTCGGATGCCAGGGCCTTGAGGGGCACTATGTAGAGCACCTTCCTCCTCCTTTCCAGAACCGTCTTGAGGGCGGCCGCGTACCCTATGAAGGATTTACCGCTGGCCGTCGGTATGGAGACGACGAGGTTCTTACCTGAGAGGGCCTTCGGCACAGCCTCCGCCTGAGGGGGATAGAGCTCACTGAAGCCCTGCTGCTTCAAAGCCTCCAATGCCTCCGGGGGCAGGTCCAATTCGTCCGTTATCACAGTCAATCCCAATCCGTCTGACCTATATATGCATTAACATTCACATAGTGCCAGCATGTTATATTCTCTTTGTATTCGCACTGCAGGCGTTTTCTGTTTACAGACAACCCTTTTTATAGGATAGTATATTAACTAAAACCCGGAGGCAGGAGTACCATTATAGAAACGAAGAGGGGAGAGGAGATCGGACCCGTCGATGAGTGGATCGAGGATCAGGATTTCAACACTACCGATGAGGTTCACATACCCGAGCTCATGGCCGACCAGGTGATAGGCCAGGATGAGGCGGTGCAGATCATAAAGAAAGCTGCCGCCCAGAAGAGGCATGTCATGCTGATCGGGGAGCCCGGCACCGGCAAGTCCATGCTGGCCAACTCCATGGTGGAATTCCTTCCGCAGGGAGAGCTCCAGGACGTAATTTCATATCACAACCCCGAGGACTACAACGAGCCCCGGATAAGGGTGCTCCCGGCAGGCAAGGGGAGGCCCATAGTCAATGAGCAGAAGGCACTGGCCGCAGAGGCGAAGCGCCAGAAGAACTCCTCATTCCTGTTCCTGGTGTTCGGCATCATCATGCTGGGATTCGCCGCCTACTTCATCCTGCATGATTCGATGCTCCTCTGGGCATCCATACTCATAGCCTTCATTCTGTTCCTCTTCATGAGGAACCCCAACGCCCAGAAGCAGGAGATAATCATAGTGCCGAAGCTGCTCATAGGTCATGAAGCGGGGGATAAGCCGCCCTTCATCGACGCTACCGGAGCACATTCCGGATCCCTTCTCGGAGATGTCAGGCACGATCCGTTCCAGTCCGGCGGACTGGAGACGCCGTCCCACGACAGGCTCGAGGTCGGTGCGATTCACAAGGCCAACAAAGGTGTCCTGTTCATCGACGAGATAAACATGCTGAGGATGGAATCCCAGCAGGCCATACTCACTGCGATGCAGGAGAAGCGCCTTTCGATCACCGGGCAGAGCGAGAGGTCCTCCGGGGCCCTCGTGAAGAGCGAGCCTGTGCCCACGGACTTCGTCCTCGTGTGCGCAGGCAACCTGGACGCTCTGGAGGGCATGCACCCTGCTCTCAGGTCCAGGATAAGGGGCTACGGTTACGAGGTCTACATGAAGAACACCATGGACGACACGGATGAGAACCGCAAGAACATAATCCGCTTCGTCGCCCAGGAGATAAAGAAGGACGGGAAGATCCCTGCGTTCAGCAAGTACGCCGTCGCCGAGATAATCAGGGAGGCCCAGCGCCGTGCAGGCAGCAAGGGCAAGCTCACCCTGAGATTCAGGGAACTGGGCGGACTTGTCCGCGTGGCCGGCGACGTTGCCGTGGCAAGGAGCGCCAAGATAGTCACCCGTGAGGACGTGGAGACGGCCAGGGACAGCGCCAAGAGCCTCGAGAACCAGATAGCCGACCGCATCGTGGAGAATCACAAGAACTACAACATGTTCAAGACCGAGGGAACGTCCGTCGGTATGATCAACGGGCTGGCGGCACTCAACGGAACCTCGAGCATGTCCGAATTCGCAGGCGTCGTCCTCCCGATAGTGGCGGAGGTCGCGCCGTCCCAGACCAAGAAGGGCGGCAAGATAATAGCCACGGGCAAGCTGGGCGAGATAGCCAAGGAGTCCGTGGAGAACATATCCGCAGTCATCAAGAAGTACACGATGACGGACATCACCGACTCGGACATACACTTGCAGTTCATCGGCACATATGAGGGGGTGGAAGGCGACAGCGCATCCATAACCATCACGACGGCTATGATATCCGCTTTGGAGGAGATACCCGTCCATCAGGACATGGCCATGACCGGCAGCCTGAACGTTCGCGGCAAGGTCCTTCCAGTGGGCGGCATAACCGCCAAACTGGAGGCCGCTGCGGAGGCCGGCATGAAGAGAGCCCTCATCCCCAAGGAGAATGAGAAGGACGTCATGATCCAGGCGAAGTACTACGATATGATGGAGATCATCCTGGTGGAGAATCTCAGGGATGTTCTCGAATACGCCCTGGAGGACGGGGAGAAGAAGGAGAAGTACCTGGAGAAGCTGCTCCCCCTGACCGAGAACGGGAGATCCACTGCCGAGAAGCTTGTGCCCCCCGCGATATCGGAGGACAGGACCCGGGCGAAGGAGCCTCCCGTCTCCCGTGTGGGCGACATCATCCGTCAGCCGAGCGCGGAGGACGTCCCGGTGATCATATCTGATCAGGTGAAGGACCCGGGCCCCGCGCCTTTGTGAACAGATAAATAATCTTAGGCATCTGCAGGGTCATGGAAAGACGGGAGGCGTTCTCCGCAGCGCTGCTGGTCTCACTGGCTCTTGTGGCAGCGGAGCTCCTTACAGGCTACACAACGATGAGGCTGCTGATTCTCCTGCTTGCCATAATCCCTCTGACCATGATCGGCGGCTACCTCCTTACGGGCAAAGGCTCCATGATGGTGGCCGGCCTCAATACCGCGTCCCCGGAGGAAGTGGCCAAGATAAACGTGGAAGCCGTCACGAGGGCCACGGGAGTGATAGTGATCGTCTCCTCCGTGGTGATATACCTCTTCTTCAAGGTCATGGAGTACTTCTGGGTCACCCTCATAGGATTCATCGCGTTCGTCGTCGCGGCGCTGATCTACGTCAACACTGCCGAGAGGTTCAAGAGGAGACCGGGGGACCCGGAGCAGAAGGAGTTCAAACCCATGAGCCGGAAGGCGGCGGCAGCCGTCGCCGTATCGGTGTTCGCACTGCTGGGGGTGCTGCTCCTCTTCTCGTTCACGGGGAGCGTCAACGTCTCATTGGGAGACGCCCATCTCTCGGTGGAATCGACCATGGTCAGTGAGAACATCGCGTATTCGGACATCACCGCGGTCGAGATCATAGATGATTTCAGCGCCGGACAGCGCGTCATGGGGTTCGGCGGCTTCAGCATAAGCAGCGGCACATTCTCCAACGATATGTTCGGAGAGTACACACTGGCTAAGTACAACGGTGTGGGGAAGGTGGTGGCGGTGCACCATTCCGGCGGTGTCCTGGTGTTCAACCAGGACAGCGACGCCGCCACATCGGCAGTCTACGATCAGCTGATGGCCAATCTGCCTTAGTCCTTCTTGAGGGGGCTGGCATAGAAGGCCGATATGGCCTTGTACAGCATGTACACATCAGCCTTCGAGACAACTTCCATGGGCGCATGCATCGAGAGCACCGGTACCCCCATGTCAACGGTGTCCAGGTTGTGCACGGAGATCTCCGAGGCTATGGTGCCTCCGCCTCCGATGTCCACCTTCCCGAGCTCCCCCGCCTGCCACGGGATGCTGTTCTCATCAAGTATCCTGCGCAGGAATCCCATGGTCTCCGCCGATGCGTCGTTTGTGCTGTACTTCCCCCTGGAGCCTGTGTATTTCGATACGACCGGCCCTCTGTTGAGGAATGAGCAGTTGTTCATCTCGAAGACCTCGGGGAATGCCGGGTCCACCGCCGCGTTGACGTCGCAGGACAGGCACATGGACTTCTGCAGCACATGCCTGCTCTCCGCCCCGTATGCGGAAACGAAATCCTCCAGGAAGTCCCTGAAGAAGGTGGACCTCATCCCGGTGTTGCCGTCGGAACCCGTCTCCTCCTTGTCGGCGAAGACGGTTATGGTGGTATACTCCTGCCCCCCGGTCCCGATCTCGGCCATGAGATTGGAGTATGCGCACACCCTGTCATCCTGGCCGTACCCTATGACCATGGACCCGTCGAATCCCAGATCCGAGGGTTTGCAGGACGGGACGGCGCACAGCTCGGCGGACAGGAAGTCGCTCTCCGTTATGCCGTACTTCTCGTGCATTATGCTCATCACGTTGAGCTTCACCTTCTCCGACACCTTCTCGTCGGGATACGTCCAGCATCCGGCGAGGATGTTCATCTGCTCCCCTTCCAGGGCCTCGGCCATGGGCTTCTTCATCTGGTTCTGTGCCAGATGGGGCAGCAGGTCGGTGACGCAGAAGCGGGGCTCGCTCTCATCCTCCCCGATGCTTATCTTCACTGTGCTGCCGTCCTTCATGCAGACGACCCCGTGCAGCGACAGAGGTATCGCGAACCACTGGTACTTCTTGATCCCGCCGTAGTAATGCGTCTTGAAGTAGGCCATCCCCATGCTCTCGAACAGCGGGTTCGGCTTGAAATCCAGCCTCGGGCTGTCTATGTGGCTGACCCCTATGCGGATCCCGTCGGACACGGGCCTCTTGCCGAGGGTCGCCATGATGAGGGCCTTCCCCCTGTTCACCATGTATATCTTGTCGCCCGCGGCGTACTTCTTACCGTGTCTGAACTCCTTGTAGCCTTTCTTCCTGAGCAGAGGCACGACATGATCCACGATCTCCCTCTCCGTCTTGTGGCCCAGGAACTCCTTGTACCCTTCGCAGAATTCCTTCGCTTCGTCCAGGAGAGCATTGTCTAACTCACCAAGGCTCTTCGGCTTGCTGAGCAGCTTCTCTTCCAGCACCTGTCCCTTGCTCTTCTCGTTTTCCATGCTACGATTAACTCGGGCGATGTACTTGATTGTTTTCAAGACCATGGCATCGGTTTAGATACTGAACATCGATACGCACCTCATGAAAGCATTCAGGAATATGGCGTACGCAGAGGCATTCGCACTGAAGGATAAGATATCGTCAGGAAAGGGCCAGACGATAAGCTCCGGTGTCCTGTTCAGGGATGACATCGAGATCTACCTCTATTTCCTGGACGCGGACGAGGAGATAAGCGAGATGAAGGCCCCTTATGACAATCTCATGATCGTCCTGGAAGGGGAGCTGAGGATAGGTCTCGAGCCCCCCGTCATCCTGAATGAAGGGGACGCATTCATACTGCCTCCCGATACGCAGGTCAGCATCCATGCGGATAAACCAAATAAGTACATCAGCATCCTGCTGCCCATGGAACGGGAACTTATCAAGAATGTTGAGAAGTCCAAGAAGATCAAGGCAAAGGATCTGATAGACTACCGCCCGGGGCAGATAGCGAATCTGACGATGGTGAAGAGCCCCACTCTGAATCTGTCGGTCATCGCGATAGACGAGGGGGAGGGTCTCAATACGCATTCGGCACCGGGTGACGCCATGGTCGTTGTGCTGGAAGGCGAGGGGGAGATAGTCATCGGAGGGGAGATGCACCGTGTGAAGGAAGGGGACACCATAATCATGCCCAAGGATATCCCGCACTCGGTGAAGGGCGTGACCCCCTTCAAGATGATCCTGATCCTCGTGAAATAAGGACTGGTAAAAACATCTTCTATTTTTTATTCAAACATTTTATAAAAAACTTTATCAATGGGGTATCATCTCACTTGGTACAGGAGTCCTCAAGGATGAGCGATGACAAGCACAGAAGGTGCCCTGTATGCGGCGATCCGTTGGATAAGGTCAGGATCGTCAAGAATGTATGCGATGTCTGCGGCAAGGAATTCAGCAGCGAGGACGTTTGCCGGAAAGGGCACAAGGTGTGCCCCGAATGCCGTGCATCCATGACCGTGGACACGATAGACAGGATATGCACTTCAACCAAATCACGCAATCCGTATGAGATACTCGTCGAGATCATATCGGAGCCTCCCATGCGCATGCATGATGTGAGGCATCACATGGCGGTGGGCTCCGCCCTTCTGGCGGCCTACCGCAACTCCGGCGGCGCGGCCGATTTCGATAATGCCCTCAAGGAGATCCAGAAAAGAGGCGGCAGCGCACCTCCGGGAGCATGCGGATTCATCGGGAACTGCGGTGCGGCCGTGAGCACCGGAGCATTCTACAGCGTAGTGACGGAAGCGAGCCCTTACAGCAAAGGACCTCAGTGGGGCGACCCGAATCTGCTGACGGGGAAATGCCTGATCGCTATGTCGGAGGTCGGGGGCCCGAGATGCTGCAAGAGGAACTCCTTCATCGCAATGGGGATAGCCGTTGAGCAGGTGAAGGAGAAGCTGGGCATCGCCATGGAATATCCTGAGAAGATAGAATGCGGGTTCAGCGACAGGAACGAGGAATGCATAGAGGAGAGATGCCCCTTCTACGTGAAGAAATGAGGATAAAAGGTTTCGGGGATCGCGCGGCGGCCTCTAATTCTGCTTCCTGGGCTCCAGCCCGTCGGACACGCAGTCCGGTGCAGGTGTCTCATAGAGGGGCGGCAGCTTGGATTTGTCGACACTGAGTACGCCGTTAGGCACATCAAGGAAGTCTGCCAGGTCCTGATCCGATACGTAGTGGCCCTCTGCTATGAGGGCTCCCTCGTACTCTGCCAGAGGCAGGACGCCGATGCCCTTGTCCGAGACCAGCTCGAAAGCCTCCCCGTCGCCTTTGACATCCGAGGCGGACTTGCAGTCAACGTACTCGACGTTGATGCCGGCCTTCTTCAACTGATCAAGAGATTTCATGAGCCTCTTGGAGTCCGAAGCGTTCTTCTTGCGGGCTTTTTCCGAGTCGTAGATGATCATTTGGGCCTTCATCAGACTTAATAGCACCTTTTTGGTATATTACCGCATTACGAGCAAACAATATATCCGTAGATTTTCGGGGCCGGTGCGGAGCATCTCCGGCGGCCGTGATCATCCTCTCCGGGCAGATTCGCTTCATCGGGCCTTTTCCGAGTATCTGATGCAGGCCTCTACGAATCTGCAGGGGACCTCCGGATTCGAATAGTAGTACAGATGCGGGAACCCTGCCGTGATCCCGCCTTCCGAGAACATGCACATGTAAGAGCGGCCGTCGGTCTTCACCGCACGGAATGCGCTTCCGCAGTCATCACCGTCCCAGCGGTGGAATTCATGTCCCCTCACGGTACCGTGAGCGGGAAGGATCACGGAATCCTCGTCGGAGGAGATCTCCGCATATCCGAAGCGGGACAGCCTTCCCGAGTCGGAGAATCTCGAATCGATGACACCCGCCATCGGCCACGTTCTTCCCTCAGGATCCGTCAGCTCCTTCCCCAGGTACATGAAGCCCCCGCATTCCGCCAGACAGGGCATGCCCGATCCGAGCTTGGAACGTATGTCCTCGATCATGCTCCTGTTGGAGGAGAGATCTTCAGCCTTCAGCTCCGGGTATCCCCCGTAGAGGATCAGACCGTCCACATCCGGCAACCGATCGTCATGCAGAGGCGAGAATCTGATTATCTCCGCGCCGCAGCGTTCCAGGAGCTCTATGTTATCCGCATATTCGAAGCAGAAGGCCTCATCCGAGGCCACGCCTATCCTGGCACATCCGTCCGCCGTCCTCACCGGCGGCTCCGTCCAGGATATGGCCTCTGCCGTGCCTGCGATGGAGAGCAGCGCGTCAAGATCCACAGTGGCCTCTATGAGCTTGGCAAGCTCCGAGAGCTTCTCCCTGATGTCGGCCATCTCATCCGGCATCACAAGACCCAGATGTCTGCTCTCCAGGGTGAAATCCTTGGTCACCGGCACGTATCCTATCACCTTCACGCCCAATTCCCTCTCCACCAGGGGCTTCAGCTTCTCATATGTCCTCCGGGACATCCTGTTCATTATGACGCCGGCTATACGGTTGTCGCGGAATTCCCTGAACCCCTTGATCTGTGCCGCGCAGGAAAGGGAGGCACCTTTGCAATCGGCAATCAGTATGACCGGCGACCTCAGCTTCTCCGATATATCGTAGGAACTGCCTTCCGCGGAATCCGAGCTTATGCCGTCATAGAAGCCCATGGCCCCCTCTATGACGGATATGTCAGAGCCCTCTGCGCTCCTGACGAACAGATACCTCATCACATCCTCCGGCACGAAGTAAGTGTCCAGGTTCCTGGATTTGGTGCCGAT
>JAAYKC010000052.1 GCA_012522645.1 Thermoplasmatales archaeon | reverse complement strand
CAGTTCACACGCAGACACACACCGAAACCTTTAAACTGAGGATGTTGTGTAATGGGACTGTTTCCATCCCTTATTATCAGTGGTAACGGTAAGGGGCGGAAAAAATGCAGTGACGCAGGCCGGGAGATGAGGATATGGACAACAGCAAGATTTCCGAGTACCAGGAAAGGATAGACAGCAAGTTCCGCGGTATCGGTAAAGGGAGGTACGGCAGGATAATGAAAATGGCCCGTACACCCAACTCTGACGAGTACAGGAAGATCCTTACAGTGACCGGTATAGGCATACTGATAATAGGCGCTGCGGGATTCGCAATAATGTGGCTCATGACCTATCTCCCGGGATACTTCTGAGCAAGAGGGATAACATGTCGCTTTCGATAATCGGGAATAATGACAACAAAGACCTGGGCGCAGGAATGGCCATGAAATGGCCGTTCGAGGTCTCTACGGACGCCCTAGATGTTCAATTCACTTTTGATATATCCACGGGACCGGAGGGCTCCGATTCTCCGGACTGGAACGTTGAGCTCGGAGAGCCTGCGGGACCCATATGGGACAACTACCGCAGCAAGAAGGAAGTAAGGGTCAACATACCCCCGGGCAAGCCCAAGGAATTCTATCTGGAAGTCACATGCCCTAAAGGTGCCAGATACGGGGATTATGTTTCCGTTACCGTCACTGCCTCCGGAGGAGGGGCACAGAACAGCATAATCTTCGGCGCCAGAGCCGTCCAGTCCATAATGATCCTTAAGACCCAGATGGACCAGGAAAGGAGCGTCGTTGACAGTCTCAGCGCCAAAGCGCTGCTGGGCGAGAAGGACATATACGCCATGCTCAGCCCCTCGAACCTCAGAGGATACATCTTCGTCGAGGGCATGAACACCGACCGTATGCGCGAGAAGGCCAGGGACATAAGGAAGGCCCGCTCATTCATCGGCGGAGAGACGGATCTTGCAGAGATAGATCACTACCTCACACCTCTGTCCACAGTAGTGGGCATTGCGGAAGGGGACCTGGTCGAGCTCATCAGCGGTCCGTTCAAGGGCGAGAAGGCCAGAGTGCAGTACATTGATCAGAGCAAGGAGGAGATCAGAGTTGAGCTGATAGAGGCCATGGTCCCCATACCGCTCACGGTCAACGGTGACAGTGTCAGAGTTATTGAAAAGGAGAGATGATAATGGTAGATACAGTTGAGGCGTTGGTAGACGGCGGAAAAGCAACCGCAGGCCCGCCGCTGGGGCCCGCACTGGGCCCGAAAGGTGTGGACATCGGCAAGATAATAGCGGCCATAAACGACAAGACGGCCGTCTTCGCCGGGATGAAGGTCCCTGTGAAGATACTCATAGCGGATGACAAATCCTTTGAGATCAAGGTGGGGACACCCCCCATGTCAGCCCTGATAAAGAGCGAGCTCAATCTCGCCAAGGGTTCCAGCAACAACACCAAGGAATTCGTGGGCAACATGACCCTTGACCAGGCAAAGAAACTGGCCAAGATGAAGGAAGACTCCCTTCTGGGTGCAACCGAGAAGGCCAGGGTCCTCGAGGTCGCCGGTGCCGCGGTAACTGTTGGCGTCACCATAGACGGCAAGAAGCCCAAGGACTTCCAGGCTGCCGTCAAAGCCGGCGAGTACGACAGCCAGTTCTAAAACCCAAAACGGCGGTCTGGCTCTGTCTGGACCGCCGGTTTTCTGCCCACCTAAATATATATAGAAGTGCGAAACGTTACAGTCGTACATTGAGCAGAGAAATCCTGATAGACACTGCCCGCACGATCCTGGGGAGAGCGGGCTACAAACTTTCCCCGCCTATGGCACTGCGCAGCGTATGCTTTGACATAGTCGGCAGGAAGGACAACATCATGCTCATCGTGAAGGTCCTAGGCAACGTGGATGCGCTCTCAAGGGAGAACGCCGAGGAGATGAAGGTTCTCTCGGAAATACTCGGTGCGACTCCCCTGGTGATAGGAGAGAAATCCAGCGCAGGCATCCTGGAACCGGGCATCGTATACTCCCGTTTCGATATACCGATCATATCCAATGAAACGCTCAGCGATTACGTCCTGAGGGGCGAGGCGCCCTTCATCATGGCTGCCCCGGGAGGCTTGTATGTCAAATTGGACAGCGCCCTCCTCAAAAGCATCAGGGAGAGCATGGACATAAGCCTGGGCACTCTGGCGGAAGTTGCCGGGGTCTCCCGCAGAACGATACAGATGTACGAATCCGGCATGGGCGCCATGATAGATGCGGCCATAAGGATAGAAGAGTACCTGAACACTCCTGTGATACGCCCCGTGGATCCTTTTGAATTCAGAGGGGACAAAATTTCCAGGCATGAGCTGTTCGGAGAGGAGAAGACAGGCTCTGTTGTCCTGGACCACCTTCTGGGAATGGGCTTTGGGATCACCCCTGTGGTGCGCAGCCCATTCGAGGCGATAACCCGGGACGACAGAACGGTCATACTGACGGGTCTTGGCGGAGAGACTGACAAGATGGTGCAGAGAGCCGTTCTGGCATCCGATATATCAGTTATCTTCGGGAAGCACTCCATCATCATCGTTGACGACGAGAAATGCCCGGGGAATATCAAATCCACGGTTGTCGTGACCAAGAAGGAGCTGAAGCACATGGAAGACAAAGAAGAACTGACTGACCTCGTGATGACCCGGAGCGGCGAATGATGATCCCTCTGAATTCTGATAAGGGGAGGATAGACATCGTCCCGATCATCAAGGGGCTCATATCCGAATCCGGGAAGATCGATATCCTCCTTAACGGGGACTATGACGCAGCCGCGGCATCCCTGGGCCCGGAGGACGTAACCGCCATAAGAACCAGATCAGAACTCGAAGCGCCGGAGGTCAGCGAATCGGATGCCGTGTACGGTCATTTCCTCTCATCCTTCGGGGAGATCTGCTCTCCTCCGCCCGTTTACTGCACCCTCGTGGATCTTTGCATCGGGAAGGGCATTCCGCTGATACCCGCGGACATGAACGATGCTGACTATACGGAAGCCTATTGCCGCAACATATCTCTGCTGGAGACGATGAGAGAACGCAGCCTCGTAAGGTCCGCGGCCAAGGGAGGTTTCGATATGTCATCCCCGGAAGCTTTTGTGAAGGATTTCGAGGGAAGATACAGAAAAATTAAAGGGTTCAGGACACTGGCACATGAGCGTGCAGAATATATGGCAAATGCCTTATTCGAATCTCTCAGCCGCAGGAAGAGAATTGTCGCATTCATAGAGACAGAGGCCGCAGATGACGTGGCCCGGATATTGGTGGAATCGTATGGCATGTGAGAGATGCGATGAGAATCGTGATGCGGGTTACAAATTCTGCACCTGCTGCGGAGACTCTCTGACAGACCGCTTAACGCCCCGTCTGGCACTTGGAGCCCTGATGTGCATTATATGCACTTACCTCATAGCATATGAACTGACAGCGGTCGCAGTTCTTTTTCCCGAGACATTGGAGGCTCTGGGCGGTTTCAGCACCCACATCATATTAATCGTACCTCAGATCGTGAATCTCTTCCTCATCAAAGGGACCGCACTGCAGATCTATTTCATCCTGCTGGTGGTCATCTGCTTCGTGTCGGCTTTCTTCTTGTTCAAGGATGTGCCGAAGAATGTGAATGAAGCGCTGGTCCGGCAGAATAGTCGGCCCTTTCAAAAGTCCGCTCTCTTCGAGATGTCCGCTCTCTTCGCAGCACTGATGGCTTTCCAGATGTCTGTGATCCTCATCGCCATTTTATTCGGTCTGGATCTTGAATCCATCGATATGGAAGGGTATCCTACGTGGGCTGTGATGTTCTCCCTTGTGGAGGCTTCCGTATGGGAGGAGGTTCTGTGCCGTCTCCTGATGCTCGGTGTACCGGTTGCGGTCATCGCATATTCTGCCGGCGAAGAGAACAGGTCTTGGAAGATGGTCTTCGGGGGATTCGGCATAAACAAGACCGTGCTGGCATTCATTCTGTTCTCGTCCTTCATGTTCGCTGCAGGGCACCTCGAGAACTGGGGACTGTGGAAGTTCCTGCCCACATTCGCCTTCGGCCTGGGATTGGGCTATCTGTTCTCAAGATACGGACTGCACGCATCCATCATGCTGCATTTCACCAATAATCTGATGTCTGCAGGAGAGTGGCTCTCCTGGTCGGCAATCAACAGCCTGAATCTGCTGCTGTTCCCGATACTCCTTCTGGGTCTTTACTTCATGATATCCTATGCGTTGCGGGGAACCCGTTTCCTTCATGATATGTTCACGAAGAATCAGAGCATCTGACTCAGTATGTCCCTTGACTCCAGTCCTGAGGGGAAATCCCTGGATTCGATGATGTAGTTCCCTTTGTAAGAGGACAGTTTCTTAATGGTTGCCGGGAAATCGATATTCCCTTCGCCCAGAACCATATGATCGTCTCTTTCGCCCTGGTTATCATGTATATGCAGATTCACAAACCTGTCGCCCAGAAGCTCGATGAACCCGTCGATGTCCCCGACGGTATTCGCATGACCGATATCGAAGCATACGCCGAGCTCCGTGCCTTCCACGAGATCGGCCAGTTCCTGAGGGGTGCTTCCCAGCATGAAATCCAGATTCGGCATGTTCTCCACAGCTACCTTTATCCCGTATTCCGCCATGATCCTGTCAAGGCTCCTGAGGGACTTCTTGGCCGCGATCACCGATTTCTCTGCCATGTCCGGGGCAACGAAAGAATATATGCCGGGATGAACGGTTATGGTGGTTATCCCAAGGCTCAGAGCGCTCTCCACCAGCGACAGCAGATCAAGGACTGAGGCCTCTCTCATCCTCTCGTTGAGAGACGCTATATTGTTATCGCATATGGGTGCATGCACGGAGTACTTCAGATTGTAGGAAGGCGCCATGGCGGCCAAAATCCCGGATATGTTCTGCACATAATGCTCCGCTTCCGAGAATATCTCCCAGAGCTCGAACTCCTTGGATACCTCCTCCAGCACATCTTCGACTCTGTACGTACAAAAACTTGTAGATGATATTCCGATCAATTTCTCACTTCCACACCGTCTTCCGTTCTGGGGGCGGTTTTGTCTATCAATGCCTCTATTTCAGGATCGTCCACCGTGACCTCTATGGGCCCAAGCACCTGGCTCCTGTCGCAGAATGATATCTTGCCTGCAAAGGCCACCTGCTTGTTCAGCAGGAATCTGGTCCGATCCCCCGATCGCCCCTTGAAAAGAACGGAGCGGGCGGTGTCCAATATCTTCTGACGCCGGATCAAAGATCCGAAGTTATCCAGGCTCTGGGTCTCCCCCTTGGCATATCCTCCGTCGGTCTCCACCGAAGCGTCCGGGAATATGTTCAGGATCGCTGTCCTGACCTTGTCCGGATCCTCGCTCGGATTGACCTGACTTATTATCCTGACCGAAGGCATCAGCGTGGTATAAGTTCCACGTGGCTATAATTGTTACAATCGAACCTGTGGACAGTGAACATTTATAGGCTTGTTTCCTCTCTTTCCTCTCATGAGACCGGAGGTCCTGAGCGCCGCGGCAAGAAGAGACATGTTCCTGTCACCCGATGCACTGGAGATAGTGCTCTCATCCTCCGATCCGATACCGTTCATAAACAACGTTCTGGATGCTGTTTCCAAGAGCTCCGCCTTCGTGACAAAGGCGGACGTGGAGGCTTTCCTCTCCGGAGACAAGGCAATGTGCCAGCCGTTAAAAACTGTAAAACCTCCCAACAAACATTTCAGTGATATCAGGATCGTTCCGGATACGGATATCACCGGGAACTCCACCTGCGAGGGCACTCTTGACGACTTTGTGAGATACTTCCAAAGCCGTTACTCGATACTGAAGAAACTCATCGAAAGGCATCGTGACTTCGGCAGCTCCATGAGCATCGAGAAAGCTCTGGGTCTGGACAGAGAGGTTCGTATCATCGGTATGGTGGACGATGTCAAGGACACCAAGAACGGTCACAAGATCCTGACGGTGGAGGATGACCAGGGAGCCAGATGCAAGGTCCTGATCCTCAATAACTCCCCGGCAATCAATGACGTTTATGTCAACGACCAGGTCTTAGGTGTAATCGGTAGGCCGGGCAACAAAGAGCCAGGCAGGAAAAGGGAGATGATAGTGGCTGACCAGGTCGTATGGCCTGACGTGCCCTCGAACAACTCCTGGACAGTCAACGATAACGTGTCCTCGGTCGCTTTCCTCTCAGACGTCCACATAGGGAGCTGCACCTTCCTGGACAAGACCTGGGACAAGATGATCAAATGGCTGAAGGAGAACTCTGAGGAGAAGGAGCTCAACTACATAGTGCTCCCCGGAGACGTTGTGGACGGTATCGGCATCTTCCCCGGACAAGAGGAAGAGCTCAGCATAACGGGGATCTACCAGCAGTACGAGGCATTGGGCGAGCATCTCAAGGAGATTCCCGATCACATCAGGATCGTAGTGCAGCCCGGAAACCACGATGCCTGTCGTCTGGCAGAGCCGCAGCCTGCGTTGAATTCCGTATTCACGGAGAACTTCGATTCCAACATCCTTCTGACCGCGAACCCCGTCTATCTGGACATAGAAGGCCGCTCCGTGCTTACGTACCACGGCCGCAGCATTGATGACTGGATATCGGGCGTGCAGAAGCTGACCTATGAGAATCCCCTGGATGTGATGAAGGAAATGCTGGTGATGCGCCACATGTCCCCAATATACGGACAGAGGAATGCTCTGGCCCCAGAGAAGAAGGACTATCTGGCCATAGGGACGATCCCCGATATATTCGTCACGGGGCATGTCCACGGCGCAGGCTACTCAGAGTACAGGGGGGTCAAGATGATCAACGCCTCCACCTGGCAGGACCAGACCGAGTATCAGAAAATGCACAACTTCAACCCTGACCCCGGCATAATGCCGATAGTCCATCTCGGAACCGGGAAGGTGGACATGCACGATTTCAGAAAATAGGAAAATTGTGTTTCTTAAAGGGTTTCATGAATAGATCAGCACGTAGATTATCAGGATGAATCCGAGGATAAGCACGGCATAGGAGGTTGCCCAGATGACTTTGAAGACCTTCGCCAACTTCTCAGGATTCCCCTTCAAAGACAGGTACCAGTCCTCTATCTTCATCTTCAGGCTTTCTCCGATTTGCTCTTGAGGAGCTTGAGACGGATCGTCTCCTCCCTGCTCATCTCCTCCAGACGGAACTCCACGAATCTCTTACCCTCAAGAAGATCGGGTATGACCTTGAACTCCAGGGCGTTGACCCTCCTCTTGGTCTTCTCGATCTCATCCAGACGCTTCTTCATGGTGGTCTCTATCTCCGCTGCGCGGACAAGCGTCACCAGGAGATTCTCGAAGGCCTCGGAGGCCTCTTCGATGTAAGCGGAAGTGGATATCACGCCGTAGCCCTTGTTCAGGATGTTACCGCGCTCTATCTTCGCCTCCACTCTGGGGACCGCCATCCCCATGATGCTCTTGCTGCCGACCTCGACCTGAGGCTCTGCTTTGATGGCATAGGCCGCGCTCTTTACTGCGATCTCTCCCTCTACAGCCGTTGCCACGGCTATCTTGTTCATGGCGATCTGGTAGTCGGAGACCACCGAGCCGCGCATCTGCTTGGCCTTCTCCATTACCTCGAAGAACTCGATGATGAGGCCGTCCCTCTTCATCTTCATGATCTTGTGCCCGTTCTGGGACAGTTTGATCCTCTTCTTGAGGTCCAGGAGGACCGAGCGGGTGGGGGTGATATCGTGCGTCGGCATATCGCTCACGCCTTTTTCAGGTACTTATCTATGTACTTGCGGTCGATTCTTGTGATCTGATCGATATCCAGGGATCCGAGTATGTCCCAGGCTATGGCAAGAGTGTCCTCGATGGAACGGTCCTCATCCGCACCCTGGCGAACGATCCTGTCCTCGAACATGTCCGCAAAGTCCAGAAGTTTCCTGTCCTTCTCGGAGAGAGATTCCTTACCGACGATGGCGACCAATCCGCGAAGGTCCTTGCCTTCCGCATACGCTGCGTACAGCTGGTCAGACACACCTTTGTGGTCCGCACGGGTCCTTCCTTCACCGGTTCCTCCTCCCATCAGCCTGCTGAGGGATGACGAAACGTTGACCGGCGGATATATGCCTGCACGGTGCAGGTCCCTGGACATGACGATCTGACCCTCCGTGATGTACCCGGACAGGTCCGGGATGGGGTGGGTGATATCGTCTCCGGGCATCGACAGGATGGGGATCTGTGTGATCGATCCTTTCTTGTCCTTGATCCTCCCTGCACGCTCGTACAGCTGTGCCAGATCTGTGTACATGTAACCGGGGTATCCGCGCCTTCCGGGCACTTCCTCCCTGGCTGCACCCACCTGACGCAGCGCCTCGCAATAGTTGGTCATGTCCGTCATGATGACGAGAACCTGCATCCCCAGCTCGAAGGCCATGTATTCCGCGGTGGTGAGTCCCAGACGCGGGGTGACGATACGCTCCGTTGCCGGGTCGTCAGCGAGGTTCAGGAAGACCACTGCGTTCTTCAGAGCGCCGGTCCTCTCGAACTCCTTCATGAAGGTCTGCTTCTCTTCGTTGGTGATACCCATGGCCACGAACACCACGGCGAACTCCTCGTGCTCCCCGCGGACCTTGGCCTGCCTTGCGATCTGAAGTGCCAGATCGTTGTGGGGAAGACCGGACCCGGAGAATATGGGGAGTTTCTGCCCTCTGACCAGGGTGTTCATCCCGTCTATCGTGGATATCCCGGTCTGTATGAAATCGTGGGGGCTGTCCCTTGCCCAGGGATTGATGGCCGCACCGGTTATGTCGATCCTCTGCTCAGGGTTTATCGGAGGACCGCCGTCTATGGGGTCTCCCGCACCGGAGAGGATCCTTCCCAGCATATCTCTGGAGACGGGCATCTTCATCGTTTCGCCAAGGAAACGGACGGATGCGCTCCTGTCTATGCCGGTGGTCCCTTCGAACACCTGGACGATCACTACCTTGTCCGAGCTGTCCAGGACCTTGCCTCTCTTCATGCTGCCGTCGGACAGCTTGACACTGACCAGCTCATCGTAGGATACAGGTTCCGTCTTCTCGACGAAGATCAGAGGTCCTGCGATCTCGGAGATGGTCTTGTATTCTTTTGATACTTTGACTTCTGCCATTATCACACCCCCAGGGCCCTGAACTGAGCGTCCATGTCCTCGCCCACTGCCTTGAGCTCATCATCTATGTTCGTTTCGAGCTTGGCCCTGATGAACCTCTGCCTGGCAGGTATGGATTCGAACTTGTCCAGAGGCACGCCTGCCTGCACCGCCTTGGCGGAGAGGTCCGCGTACTGCTTGATCAGCTTGAGCATGACGTACTGCCTCGACATGGGGCTGTACGTGTCCACCGGGTGGTATGCGTTCTGCTGAAGGAAGATCTCCCTTATCATCTTGGACACCTCGAGGGTTGCCTTCTGCTCATCAGGCAGAGCATCGGAACCGACCAGCTGGACGATCTCCTGGAGCTCTGACTCCCTCTGCAGGGTCAGCATGGCCCACTCCCTGAGTGCGGGGAAATCCGCCGCGACCTCGTCAGTGTACCACTGTGCCAGCTGCTTGTTGTAAAGAGAGTAGGACGTCAGCCAGTCGATGGCGGGGAAGTGCCTCCTCTCCCTGAGCTTCGTGTCCAGTGCCCAGAACACACGCACGATGCGCAGGGTGTTCTGTGAAACCGGTTCGGATATGTCCCCTCCGGGAGGAGAAACCGCACCGATAACGGATATGGATCCCTCTTTACCGCAAAGGGCCTCTGCGCGGCATGCGCGCTCATAGAACTCGGACAGTCTGCCGGCCAGGTATGCGGGGTACCCTTCCTCTCCGGGCATCTCTTCGAGCCTGGAGGAGATCTCTCTCATGGCCTCTGCCCACCTGGAGGTGGAATCTGCCATAAGGGAGACATTGTACCCCATATCCCTGTAGTACTCCGCAATGGTCATCCCCGTGTAAACGGAAGCCTCTCTTGCGGCCACAGGCATGTTGGATGTGTTCGCGATGAGAACGGTCCTGTTCATCAGAGGGTCCCCGGTCTTGGGGTCCTCGAGTGCAGGGAACTCCGTGAGAACCTCTGTCATCTCATTACCGCGCTCTCCGCATCCTATGTATACGACTATCTCTGCATCGGACTACTTGGCCAGCTGCTGCTGCGTGACCGTCTTCCCTGTACCGAATCCGCCGGGGATGGCCGCAGCTCCGCCCTTGGCCAGGGGGAACATGGTGTCCAGAACCCTCTGACCTGTGATCAGGGGTATGTCCGGCTGCATCTTCTCCTTGACAGGTCTGGGATTGCGGACGGGCCATTTCTGCATCATCATGATGTCCTGACCGCCCACCTTGGCCACGGTCTCCTCGACCGTGAAGCTTCCGGCTTTTATGTCCTCGACCTTGCCTTCAACGTCCGGGGGAACCATGATCCTGTGCTCTATGGTCCCTTCCATAACGGTACCTATTATCTGTCCGGGAGACACCGCGTCGCCTTTCTTGACAACGGGGTTGAAATCCCATTTCTTCTCTCTGTCCAATCCAGGTGCCGTGACTCCACGGAAAATGAAGTCCCCAGTCTTATCCCTCAGCAGGGGCAGGGGCCTCTGTATGCCGTCGTAGACGGAGCTCAGCAGCCCCGGTCCCAACTCAGCAACGAGGGGGCGCCCGGTGTTGGTAACCGGCTCTCCCGGTTTTACGCCGGACGTTTCCTCATAGACCTGGATGATTGTATGATCACCGATTATCTTGATCACTTCGCCCATCAGGTTCTCATTCCCTACGTACACAACATCGTACATACGGGGGGAGATACCGACAGCCGTAACGACCGGTCCGGCGACCCTGTAGATTACACCTTCTTTGCTCATCTATTCATCCTCTGTTTTGTATAAATCAACGCCAATCGCTCTTTTTACCTTCTCACGAAGGTCAGTCTCACCTCTTCCCACCGGGACGACGACGGGCTGGACGGAATCCAGCACCTTCTGTCTAACGTTCGACGGAAGCAGGTCCATGTCCTTCCCGTCCGCGGCAAGTATGCCTATGTTCGGATCGGACATCGCTTTCATTATTACCTCCCCGTAGTTCTCCGGGGTGGCCACGAAGACGCGCCTCAGGCCTGCCAGCCTGAATCCCAGCACGAAATCCTCATTGCCTATGACCGCTATTTCCATCAGATCACCAGTAGTTCTTTTATGACATCCGCGTCGAGCCCGCTGTTCAATCCTCTGGCTATTATCCTGATGTTGTTGACCTCATTCTCCTTGTGGATCATGAAATCAATGATCGGGATAACCGACAGGGGATAGAGATGCGAGAACGTCTTGGCCTGCCTTATGTGGTACTTCTTCATCCCGGCCACAATACTCCTGAGCGAATTGGTCTCGTCCAGCGCATTTTTGATATCATCGTAGAAATCAAGTGGCGCTAAATCGTTCACCGCCGCCGAGAG
Organism: Thermoplasmatales archaeon; assembly: GCA_012522645.1. Classification (GTDB taxonomy): domain Archaea; phylum Thermoplasmatota; class Thermoplasmata; order Methanomassiliicoccales; family Methanomethylophilaceae; genus RumEn-M2. The sequence continues at coordinate 18,612 of JAAYKC010000052.1, read as the reverse complement.
CGACTCGGCATTGGCAAGCTGTGTGGCCAGCTTCTTATCAATCTGTTTTCCGCCGGGGATGATGTATTTCATTACCTCTTCCCCGCGTATTCCTTCTGCTTTCAGCTTCAGGATCGTCTCCACGTTTGTGATGTCTATCTCCTTGCGGATATAGTCCTGGTACAGGCGCGTGGGTCTTGAAGACGGGTCTATGCTCCTCAGCAGGGAATCGTAGTGGTCCTTCTCCAGGAAATCCTCCAGTTCCGACAGGTTCCTGCTCTCCTCATAAGCGGATATCAGTTCTGTCGGGAAGATCACATTCGCGACCCTGCCGTAGGCCGCTATTATTTCCTCCTCGGACTCCATCGAAAGGAGCCTTTCCAATGCCTGCTGGTCAAGTTTCCCGGCGGGGACCAGATCCTCTTTGATACTGTCCGCGTCCATCCCGAAGGACTTACCGCGGAGGATTACCTTGAAGTTCCATATATCCCACTTCTCGAGATAGGCTGCCAGCATCTCGTGCAGCTCCCCGGTGGTGACGTCGAGTACGCCCCTGAAGTAGTTCGCCATGTTTGAGTACGTGGCATGCTCTATCAGGTCCACTCCGTCATACCTTCCTGCGAGGGCGGCTATCTCCTTCTGGTAACCGGATTCCCCTATGAAACGGGATATCTCGGGCAAAGACATCATCAGCATCTTGGAGTATGTGTCCTCCCCCATGAGCTGAGCCTTCTTCGCCTTGACTCTGGCTACCGCGTACGGGTAGTTGCCCTTACCTCCTTTTCCTTTGCGCCCGAACATTCCCTTCACCCGAAGAGTGTGTCCGAGAGGCTCTTCATCTCGCGGTCCCATACGGTCTTCAGGATCGTCTTGTACTGCATATCGACCTGCACGGAGCCGTCCTCGTTCTCGAGGATGAGCCCGCCGGTTATACGCTCGTCTTTGACGATCTCGGATACGCCGAGGTCCGCGGCCTTGAATGAGTCGTCTGGGGACATGTAAGCCTTCGGCTTATCTATCGCCTGCTTCGCAGCCTCTACCATCTTCTTGTACTGCGCCAGTTTCTTCTCTTTTGACGCAGACTCCAGATCGGCAAGGGTCGCTGTGAAAGCCTCCTCAAGGATCTCCTTCTTCTCCACCAGGACTATCTTCTTGCTCTCAAGCTCAGTGCTTGAGATCTCCTGGCGGGTGAGGCGGGCTATCGACTCTTCGAGCCTCTTGTTTTCTTTTTCTCTTATAGATGCGATCTTAGCGTCAGCATCGGCATTGATACGGGCAATCTCCGCATCCGCCTCGGCCTTCACGGCCTTGGCTGCCTCGTCCGCTGAGCGGCCGATCTCCATCTTCACGCTGTCTAATGCCATGGGACGGCTCCTGATTCTCGTTTCAGACGCTGGCGCCGGTCACGAATATTAAGAGAATAGCGACGACAAGTCCGAAGATGACGATTGTCTCAGGCAGAACCATGAGAATCATACCCTTACCGAACAGGCTGGGGTCCTCGGTCATCGCACCGACTGCCGCTGCGCCTACGTCTTTCTCTGCCCAACCGGACGCGAGACCGGTGATCCCTACTGCAAGACCAGCTCCAATTGCTATCAATCCTAGTTCCATTTCTTATACCTCTGTTTCTACGATTTTTGTGTTTTTGCGTTTCACCATGAGCGGCGCATACTCATCACCGCCGCCCACGAAGAACTTGTTCATTGCCTCGACGAACTGCAGCCTCAGTGCGTGCAGACCGGCCGAGAGAATGGCCAAGACCCAGATCATGAGATGCCCGATGAGGAAGATCAGGAAGCCGGCTATGTAGCTGACTATGTCCCCTCCGGAACCTATCATGATAATGGACATGTAGTTAAACGCCAGCGCCATGCCCGCTTTGGACATTCCGATGGCTGCGAGACGCGTATATGACAGGATGTTCCCGACAATGCCCGGCATCTCCATTATCACCTGCGCCTTCTCCACAGGCCATGCGATGACCGCACCTATCAGGAGAAGGATGACCCCTGCAAGAAGCGTATAGAGGAGCACTCCCTCGATCGCTTTGGAGTAGAACAGGACCTCGGTCATAGCGTAGCACACCATGACAAGCCCGACAAGGATGAAGAGCCAGCCGCCGTTGTGCTGCATTGCCTCCTTCAATCCGTGCTGGATGTAGGAGTTGTAGAAGCCTATCGCGTAGGCTATGAACAGGTGCACTATCCCCATGTACACGCTCACCTTCAGCAGGAACGTCACATCGACGAGCTTCCCAACTCCGTGACCGCCGGGTATTATGCTGACGAACCAATCTGGATAACTCGCTATTCCGAGCAGATCCTGCCAATTCACTGTCAGGGCATCAAATTCATCTGGGGCTATGAAGTGCATCCCCAGCATCTCCCCGAAGAAGAAGAAGCCGAATATGAAGGCCCATATGCCGCCGAAGAAGAGAACGGTGCCTATGGCCCTGAACTCTTGGCTCTTGGCATTCTTGATGCCGTAGAGACCCAATATTATGAAGGGGAGTGCGTAGGCCGCATCCCCCACCATGAATCCGAAGAAGAAGGGGAGGAAGACCGCCATCAGAATGGACGGGTCCAACTCATTGTATTTGGGTGTGGAGACCAGTTTGGTGGGGTACTCGAACTTGGCAGCCATCTCACCGTTCTTCATCTTGGAAGGCGCGGTCTTGAAGCGCGGTTCCGCCTCATCGGATTCGTGCTGCTTCCTGCCCCTCGTCTCCTGGAACTCCACGTATGCGGTGCCTTCGAGCTTCGCCTCCAGCTCCGCTTTCGCGCTCTCCACCTGAACGGATGGCACCCATCCGTCTATCACGAACGAATAATCGCTTGTGGCTATCCTGAGAGGTATCTCTCCTTTCTCCACCTGTATGGACAGCTCCTCATCGGATGCCGCCAGGAAGGCCCCGTGCTTCTCAGAGAACTCGGCCATGTTCCTGCCTATCTCCTCGAGCCTTGCATTAAGGTCCGCGATCTCCGCCGCCACTTTCTCTGCCATTAACCCCGGCGGGCCCGATCCTTCAGGCACCGGTATCTCCGAATATCTGTGATCGGAGAGGATCGCGGATGCCTTGTCCGAATCGGATGCTTTGACGAAAACCGCAGCTACGGGTGCCTCGCTCTTCCTGACATCTGTGAACACCTCAGCGTTCTCCAGTCCGGAAAGCGCTTCCGTGGGATCTGTCTTGAATGTTCCTATGAACACTTTTACTGAATCATAACCTGAATAAAGCTCCATATCCAAAGGGAGCCTGGAAAGAAGACTGAGATTCCTGTGAATCGCCTCCAGATCCGAGATCCTCTGCACAAGGTTGTTCCTCTCATCGGCAACGGCGAAGACCTCTTTCTCTATCTCATCGACCTTGCCCGCGGATATCTGAGCCCTTATATCCTTAACGGGGAAGGGGTCTTCCGCACTGGCCTTGAGCCCCAACTCCTTCTCGGCTGCCCTTATCCTGAGAAGCCTCTCAGAGGCCTCCTGAGAGCCTTTCAGGGGTCTGCCTATGAAAAAACCGTCATCAGAACCGTTTGTGTAATCAACAAGATGAAGGATCTCTGATTCGTACAAAGCCTCGATCGCTTTATCAAGATGGGCTCTGCTGCCCACGATTACGACCCTGCTCATCGATTCAGGAAGCGACATCTAACATCCTCTCGATGCTCTCATTAAGGAATTTCTTGACTTTGGGAACGTTCTTCTCGGCTGCAGCACGAACCTTCTCAGCCTCTTCCTTCCCGGCGGCGATGGTCTTATCACCGGACTTGGCAAGCTCCTCACGTTTAGCAGAAACGGTGCTGTCGAATTTGGACTGCGCCTCGGCCTCGGCCTTCTGAATTCTGACGACGGCGTCCTTGCGTGCGTTAGCTACGGCAACCTTCTGATCATCCCGGGCCTTCTCGACCTTGGCTCTCGCCTCAGCCTCCGCGATTTTAATTTCTTCAAGTATCTCAGTACGGCTCAAAGTACTCTCCCCGTCTAGGTAATGCTTTCGGATAACCTCTTGCTCTACTTAATCTCTTTCGTCAGTTTGGGACGCCATCAATACTTCGCACATGGAATATTTACGAACAATCATATTGGTCTCTGCAAAAAGCCTCTCTGAGAGCTCATCTACATATCCTTCGCAGTACACGACCTCCGTCACTCCTGCGTTTATGATTATCTTGGCGCACATGGAACAGGGGTATGTTGTCGTGTATATCGTACTGTCCTTTATACTGACCCCGAAATACGCAGCCTGTATCACCGCATTCTGCTCTGCATGCACCCCTCTGCACAGCTCATGCCTGGTCCCCGACGGGACCTGCAGCTGATCCCTGATGCATCCCAGCTCCTCGCAGTGCATGGTGCCCTTCGGCGATCCGTTGTATCCTGTGGAGAGGACCCTCTTGTCCTTCACGACCACCGCACCGACCTTCCTCCTCAGGCAGGTCGACCTCTTGGCCACCAGGAATGCCATCTCCATGAAATACTGATCATTATCAGGCCTGTCCATGTACTGCGTGATACTCTAGGTCGGTTATATTCCTGACGGCGTCCCTTATTCATTTATCAGTGGAGATACATACACGCCCGTGAAGGACGAGACCAAAGACACCGTGATAGTTCTGGCTGTCATACTGACGGTTTTCGTATCCGGCGGTGCCGGGATCTATCTTTACTCCGGAGCTGGATCCCCGTTCTCCGTGGTCGTCTCGGAGAGCATGCAGCACGGATCGGAGAGTCAGTTCGGCATAATAGACACCGGGGACATGGTCTACGTCAGATCCCCGTCCTCTGTGACGATACAGTCGTACGTTGAAGGAGCGACCACAGGATACCGCTCCTTCGGGGAGTACGGCAGCGTTATCATATACGACCGCGGATCGAATGCCAATCCGGTGATACACCGGGCAATACTCTGGCTGGAATACAGTGAATCGATACTCGGTCTGAATTGGACGGCTCCCTTCCTGAAGGAATACCCCGGAGGCTATGCAGTGGACGACGGCAGCCCGGACACGGGGATGAAGGGCGTTCTCATCATTCATAACATAGGATATGCAAAGCAAAGCGTCACGATTGATCTGGACAGCCTGAATGAAAAAAGCGGTTATCTGACCAAAGGGGACAACGCCTTGACCAATCCCGTTCTTGATCAGAACAGCAGCATAGCTTCGAACAATCCCATCAGCATGGAAGAGATACGTTCTGTGCCCGTGGCAGAGCTCCCGGCTTTGGGATCTGTGAAGATGTATCTGCAGGGGAAGAGCGATACGGTCCCGGCCAACAGTTGGGGTGTTCTCTACACACAGTTGTATGTGGTGGCCATGTTCTTCGTGGTCATGATGATCATCCTTGATATGACGTTCACATTCCTGGCAAAACGTCGGGAGAAGAAAAGAAGGCCCCCCACCCCTCCGTTTCCGGTGGAACCCCTTTGATCACATGAGCTTAGTCTGCCGGGGGCTCTTGGTATACTCAAGATCCTTGAACATGGGATCCTCCCTCAGGATCATGATGTTCTCTTTGGGTGCTGCGAGCTCTATCTCTTTAGTCCTGCCGGCTCTTCCGAAAGACCTTACGGCAGCGTTAATTATTCCCATCATATCCAATTCGGATATCAGATCGGTGACTCTTCTTTGAGTCAGCGGTTTCGTATCAAGAATATCGCAAATCTCCTTGTATTTATTGTAAACATCGCCTGTTGTCATTCTGACGTTTCCGGCTTCCACATTCTTGGTGATGCTCATGAGAACGATCTTGGATTGAGATGAGAGTGTTCTTATTCCTTCCGAGACTGCATCGAACTCTATACTGTTCCTTGCGGATTTGACATGAGCTATCGTCACGGAATCGTCTCCGTTCCTTTCTGCAGTATCAGCAGCAGTTCTCAGAAGATCCAAAGCTACTCTTGCATCTCCGTCAACTCTTGCGGCCACGGAAGCACAATATGAAAGTACACCGCCTTCCAAAGTACCTTCATCGAATGCGATCTCGGCTCTTGATCTTAAAATATCTTCTAATTCATCAGCCGTATACGGAGGGAAGATCAGACTCTCTCCGCCCAATCTGCTTCTTGCTTTCGGTTCAAGAAGCTCCAGGAATTTCATATCATTTGATATGCCCACCAATGAGACCTTGGATCTTTTCAGATTTTCATTTATCTTAGCAAGATAATAGAATATATCGTCGCCTTTCTTTGAGATCATACGATCTATCTCATCCAGGACGACTATGAACACCTTATCAGTATCATCTATTTGCTTGACAAGATTAGAATAGACTTTCTCAAAACTCCAGCCGGTGAACGGTATCTTATTATCACTTTCCACGGTTATTTGATTGCCTATGTTATAAAGAATACCGTAGGGAGTGTCAACAACCTCACAGTTCACATAGACATAACCGCATCTTTCTCTTTTCGAATCGGCTTTCTCCAATTCTTTTCCTATGAAATTCAGAACTGCTGTTTTTCCGGTTCCTGTTTTCCCGTAAACCATTATATTAGACGGCTGATCCCCCTCCAGAGCTATCGAGACGATTGAAGCGATCTTATCGATCTGTCCTGTTCTGTGCGGCAATTGTTCCGGAAGATAAGTATTCTGCAGGATCTTTTTGTTTTTTATAATAGGAGTTCTTTTTTTGATGTATTGATCAAATATAGAATCCTGCAAATCTTTCAACTCCATTGGAAATTTTTATGATATTTCCTATTTCACATGCAGAAGATGAGGAGTATTAATTGATTTCCTAAGGCAGAATTTTTTTCATTTTGAAACAGGAATGTTTCTTTAATATGTGAACGGCAATATTGCCGCAATCGGTGAACTCAAATGAACAAAGCGGTAACTCTGATCTCGGCCTGCGTGCTTGCGATAGTCAGCCTCATTGTGGTGATCTACATAATCGGAAGTTTCTGATATCTTCGAAGCATATCCTCTGCTGATTGTGCGGTTCCACCGGAAACGGAGGGGTGGGCGGGTAAGGAAGTCTAATTCTAATCCCGTCAGGGGAAATACTTCGATCCTCTCAGATATTTTATGCTGAATGACAGAGCGATCATAATCCTGATCGCGGTTGCTTTGTTAGTTCCCGCATCCGCAGCGGTGTTCCGTTCGGATGATGAAGGGATGACCGGCATCGTCTCTGATGTACGGGAAACCAAGAACGGCTATGTTTTCAATATGACCGTCCTCGACGGGACCAGGATAAAATGCTTCATCAGCGATTCTGTTCCGGATGACGGAGCAACGATCACTGTCTACGGTTCATTCTCAGGCGACGGCACCATCTTCTTCATTGATAAGATGACTGAGCACTGACCGCTAATCGGTTTATACGATTATACGTATGACTGTCTGTGTTCATCGCAGTGGACGATACCGACTCGGTCAATGGCAATTGCACCACATATCTGGCTACGGAGTTCATCAGAGAGCTGATGCCGGATATGGATCTCATAGGCAATCCCCGTCTGGTCCGTCTGAATCCGGCAGTTCCCTGGAAGACCAGGGGGAACGGCGCCCTGGTCATGGAATTCGGTATCGGAAAGGGCCCCGGCATGAAGATCGGGGAGATCGGCGGACAGGATGTTCTGTGTTTCGGGAAAGGCGCTCCGGCAGGGGATCCGGAGAAGATGCTTGACCGTTTGATCCCCATCCTGATGAAGAACCGCTCCGACAGCTCCGATTCGGGGTTGATGATCTCGAAGGCAAGACCGGACCCGTCGTTCTATCAGCGCGGTGTGACCACGATCCTGGACCGCAGGGAAACTGATGCTGAACTGAAGAGGATCGGAGCAGTCACATATACTGCGGGCAACGGGAGAGGACTGACGGGTGCCGTATGCGCAATGGCATGGATTCCCCGGGACAGTACATTCGAGCTATTGGCGTACAGGAGCAGAGACAGGTGGGGGACCCCCAGGTCCTTCGTTCCCTCATCAGTAATGAGGATGGAGGAGAACTTCCCGACGACGTTCAATTCATGGGATTGGGAGCTGAAGAAGCCCGCCATGATACCTGCCACCCCGTGTCCTGTGCTGTACGGTCTGAGAGGCGATGTCATGGAGGACCTCCCTCCGGCAGCCGATGCACTGGAAACGGAGGAGAGGGAGAGATGGATGATCTTCCTTACCAATCAGGGCACCGACGATCACATACTGACGGAGGCCGGCACGCTCATACCCGGGCAGTCCTACGCAGTGGAGGGAACCGTTACCGGCAGGGCCAGAAGACTGAAGGGAGGTCATCTTCTTCTGGATATGGATACTGAGGCCGGGCCTCTCACATGCGCTGTTTATGAACCGTCCAAAGGATTCCTGGACGCATTCCAGCATCTTATCCCGGGAGACGGGATCACGGTCTTCGGAGAGATCCGGGATGAGCCAAGGGTCCTGAATTCCGAGAAGCTGCACATCCGGTCCCTGACGGAGGATATCGAGATATCCAATCCCGAATGCCCTGTTTGCGGTAAGAGGATGAAATCCGCCGGGAAAGGACAGGCGTACCGTTGCAAGAAGTGCCGTACGAAAGCCGGTGAGGTTGTTAAAACCGTGATGCCGAGGGAGATCGGAACAGGATGGTTCGAGCCGCCCGCATCATCCCGCAGGCATCTGTCGAAGCCTTTGAAACGGATGGATTAGATCTTTTATACGTCAATAGTCGAACAGTACAATCGACATGATTATATAGGGTATCTATGTACATCCGAAATCAGGGACACACCATGGAGAAAGCGGTCATACTCAGTGCGGTCAGGACGCCCATAGGGAAATACGGTAAAACACTCACAGATTTCAAGGCCACCGATCTCGGGGCCATGGTCGTAAAGGAAGCCGTCGGAAGGGCCGGAATAGAATCGGAGTCTGTTGAGGAATGCCTCATGGGCAACGTCGTATCAGCAGGCCTCGGACAGAATCCGGCCAGGCAGGCGGCTCTTTACGGCGGTCTGTCCTATGAGATCGGCTGTACGACCGTGAATGCGGTATGCGGGTCCGGGATGAAGGCCGCCATGTTCGCTGCTGATGCCATAAAGACAGGAAAATACAACTGTATAATGGCAGGAGGCATGGAGAACATGTCAGGCGCGCCCTATCTGATGCCGGGCGCCAGATTCGGATACAGGATGAACGATCAGGTGGTGAAGGATGCCATGGTGCATGACGGACTCTGGGACATCTTCTCGAACCAGCACATGGGCTTCACCGGTGAGATCGTCGCTGAGAGATTCGACATATCCAGGGAAGAAGCGGACAAATTCTCCTATGAGAGCCATATGAAAGCAGCCGATGCCATAAAGAAAGGGAGATTCAGGGACGAGATCCTTCCGATAACGATAAAGGGCAGGAAGGGCGACACCATCTTCGATACCGATGAGGGCGTGAGAGACGATACCTCCCCGGAAGCCCTGGCGAAGCTCAGGCCCATATTCAAAGAGGGCGGCAGGGTGACTGCCGGCAACTCCTCACAGCTGAGCGACGGGGCATCCGCCCTGGGGGTGGCATCCGAATCCTTCGCCAGGGAGCACGGACTGAAGCCCATGGCGGAGATCGTGGCCTACGGTGAGCGCGGGGTGAAGCCGGAACTGATAATGGAGGCCCCGATACCTACGACCAAGCGTGTCCTGGCGGATGCCGGGATGACAATCGATGATATCGATCTTTTCGAGCACAATGAGGCCTTCGCCACCGCGTCCTGCGCCGTGATGAAGGCTCTCGGCGTGGAAGAGGACAGGTTCAATGTGAACGGAGGGGCGGTGGCCCTGGGGCATCCAATAGGATGTTCGGGCTCCCGTGTGCTGACCACTCTGATATACGCTCTCAAGAACCGCAGGAAGGAATACGGTCTCGGGACCCTGTGCCTGGGCGGCGGGAACGCAGTCACGATGATACTCCGTAATTACTGAGCGGTCCGGAAAGATATTAAATCCCCCGGAGGAATGAGCTCATCATGGAGCTCAAGAGGATATTGGAGATTGTGGAAGGTTCGAGATCAGCCATGATCTCCGATATCTCCGGGATGATCCGGATACCGGCCATAGGGCCGTCCAACGGAGGGGCGGGAGAGCTGGAGAGGGCCGACCATGTGCAGACCCTTCTGAAGGGATTCGATTCCGTGGAGAGGTATGACACACCGGACAGGTCCTATCCCGATGTCATCAGGCCAAACATAGTGGCCAGGCGGAAAGGGGCCGGGAAGGGCACCGTTTGGATAGTCTCCCATCTGGATACGGTCCCGCCCGGGGATCTCGGGAAGTGGATCTCACCTCCGTTCGAGCCGAGGGTCGACGGCGGCAGGGTGTACGGCCTCGGAACAGAGGACAACGGACAGGCGATAATATCGTCCATACATGCCGTAAAGGCGATACCTCCGGGCAGGCTCTCCGGAAAGTCCATAGGATTAGCCATCGTAGCTGACGAGGAGACGACCAGTGCCATGGGGATAGAGTACCTTCTCGGGAAAGGCTGCTTCACCGAGGACGACCTCATAATCGTCCCAGACTGGGGATCGGAAGGCGGCACGATGATAGAGATCGCGGAGAAGCATCTGCTCTGGGTCAGATTCACTGTCAGGGGCAGGCAGACCCACGGCTCAGTGCCTGAGAAGGGGATCAACGCCTTCAGGGTGGGGACCGATTTCTTATCCGATCTCATGGCAAGGCTGAAAGAAAGATACGGGGAGGAGAATGCATATTTCAGGCCCCCCACGTCCACATTCGAACCGACGAAGGCCTCGCCGACGGTGGACAACGTGAATACCATCCCCGGGCTCTACGAGTTCTGGATGGACTGCCGGATACTGCCCTCTCAGGACCCGGAGGAGATTCTCGGTATGATGCGCGCCGTCGCCGGGGAGCATTCCGAGAGGACCGGAGCGGAGATATCGGCGGAAGTGGAGCAGAAGACCTTCGCCGGGAAGCCGTCCGCCACGGACACAGAGGACTTCAAGGTCTTTTTGGAGGCCGTGCGCTCCGTTGCTGACGGGGATGTGGAAACAGTGGGAGTGGGGGGAGGCACATGCGCCAACTTCTTCCGTTTGAGAGGTCTTAACGCATATGTGTGGCAATTCGGCGGAGGATCGCTTCATCAGCCCAATGAGTATGTGGTGCTGGACAACATCGTGAATGATGCGAAGGTGTATGCCACCGTATTCTACAGACTCTGCGTCTGATCGAAAAGACGTTCCATCATCCAGTCGGCGCTGAATTTCACGATGTCCTCATAGCCCTGTCCGTTGCTCACAAATGCTATCGGCTTCCCGATGGTGTGGGCTATGGACAGCGCCGCTCCGCCCTTGGAATCGGCATCTATCTTGGTGAGTATCACCGCATCTATGCCGACCGCCTGATCGAATACCTTCGCCTGTTCCACGGCATCATTGCCTGCCAGGGAATCCCCTACGAATACGGTCAGGGCAGGTTTGGCCACACGGTCGATCTTCTTCATCTCGTCTATCAGGTTGCTGTTGGTCTGCATCCTGCCCGCGGTGTCGATGAGGACCGCATCCCTGTGCTTTGATTTGGCGTGATCGATGGCATCGAAGGCCACTGCCGCAGGGTCCGCATTCTGAGAATGCTTCACTATCTTGCAGCCCAGTCTGTCCGCGTGTATCGTCAGCTGCTCTATGGCCCCCGCTCTGAAGGTGTCCCCTGCCGCCAGAACTACGGTGTGGCCCTCTTTCATAAGACGGTTGGCGATCTTCGCTATGGCCGTGGTCTTGCCGGTGCCGTTGATGCCGACGAACATTATCGAAACAGGCCGCTGCTGCTTGGAGAACCAATCATCGAAATCGAACTCGTTGATCTTCAGCACGTCCCTGACGGCATCCTTCACTGCGAACTCGACCACTTCGTCCAACGTGTGATCGCGGTGGTATTTCTTCCCTACGAGACCGCTCCTGACCCCGTCCTTTATCTCCTCGACAACGGGAAGAGCGACGTCGGCCTCCATAAGAGCAACCTCAAGTTCCCACAGCAGATCATCCAGGAAACCCTCCTTGATCTTCTTCCCGGAATCTGCCGCCACGGGCAGCTCCTTCGCAAGGGCTTTGGCCTCCTTCTTCTGCTGCTTCGCGATTCTGGCCGCCTCCTTTCGCGAAGGTGCGGGCTGCGCAGGCTGAACGGCAGTCGTCTCCCCTTCCTGAAGTTCAGGGAGAACGGCCTCTTTGGGGGTCTTGCGGAAAATGCCTTTGAGCTTGCTTTTCAGGGAGTCGAACATAGGGGACTCACTGTCCTCTTCTACTCATCTCCTCTTGGACCCTTACTGCGAGATCCTGGGCGGTGGCCTCCAGATTATGCATGGCCTCCGATATCTTGCCCAGGGCCTCCGATATCTCATCGGAGTTCTTCTTGATGTAATCCAGGGCAGCATCCAGGCTCATGTCCATGGACACCCTGCTTCCCACGCCGACGACGGCCGAGCGCTTCGAAGAGGCCTTGGCGGGCACGAAAATACTGGCGCCTACGGGGACGAGGATCTCCTCTCCCTCCTCCGCCTCCCGGAGAGCCTTCAAGGCCTCCCTGGCCCTGGCGGTCTCGGAAAGGGACATCTGCAACAGCTGGGACTGCTTGGAAAGAGCCTCGAGCTGCGAGTTATAGGCCTCAAGGAGGGCCATCGACTGACGTAGCTCGTTATCTTCCATTTCATTCACCGAGCTTGTACTGAACAACGTGATCCTTGGCTTCGGAGGCGGTTATCTCCTCCATGGAATCCAGGGCTATCTGCCATCTCTTGAGCCTGTGCTTGCTCCCGAGAAGGGACAGTGCCTGCTCTTCAGCGGCGCCCTTGTCCTCGGCGGCCACTTCGATGGTGAAGACCTGTCTGCCCTTGGGCTGTCTCGCGTCGCTGAAAGAACCTTTTATGCGGAAACCCTTCATATCAATTACCAAGACGAGGAATTATATCTACTGAATAAAGCTTTTGGTTGGGTGCCGTGCGTCATATGGCGGAAGAAAGGTTGATATTATGCTATAACGGGAATTCATTCCCTTCCGTATCGGTAACAGGAGACAGATGCGATCAGATGTGCGAGCACTGCCGCGGGCACTATCTCAGGGGGATGACCGGGGCGGAGACCTCCGGGGAGCTCTTGTCGGAGGCAGGCAGGATAAGGGCATCAGGCGGCAGAGGGATGCTGATAAGCGGCGGATCGGATGCGTCGGGCAGAGTGCCCGTTGCGGATCATGCGGACGCTGTGGCGAGCATAGTCTCCGGCGGTCTTGAAGTGAATGTCCATACGGGATTCATATGCAGAGAGGAAGCGGAAAAACTCGTTGCCGCAGGTGTCAGCAGGTTCTCCGTTGATCTGCACCAGGACCCTGAGATCATTCGTGGTTTCATGCATCTTGACAGGGAGCCTGAGGATTACGGTGAGCTGATCGACATCATAAGGGAAGCCGGAGGCATCCCCGTGCCGCATATAACCCTGGGCTTCGGGGCGGAGGACCTCTCCTCATCGCTGAAGCTTCTGAGATCGAAGGGGATCACCGACGTGGTGGTGCTGACACTTGTTCCTACACCCGGCACGGTGACCGAGCATTCGAGGATGAACGAGGACGCTGCGGCAGGAGCGGTCATGATGATGTCCGCCATGGGATTCTCGGTGACCCTGGGATGCATGAGGGACAGGACCCTGAGGGGCCTGGAGGTGAAATGCATACAGGCGGGAGCCAGGCGCATAGCGAACCCGTCCGCCGATACTGTCAGATGGGCTCGGGAGAACGGCTTCACAACGGAGACGGATGACCGGTGCTGCTGTATGGGGATCTAGAAGAAACCGTCCTTGGGCTCAGTACCGTCCCCGATCGTCGCCTCTTTGCGGCCTATGAGGAACACCGCCGCATACTCCGGGACCTCTGTCGTGCCTTTCAGGCTGAATCTCTCGCCCCGTATCGTCACGTCATAATCCCTTCTCATGGTTATCTGGACCGGATCGTCCGAGTATTGGACGGGGACCGCGTCCGCCAGGGGGTCGAAGTCATCCAGCTCCGTACGGGACAGGGGGACAACGCGCAGACCGGTCTTACCGTGCAGGGACCCGGGCAGTCTTATCAGCCTCTTTATATCAGCGGTGACGGGCTCATCCACTTCTCCGGAGAGACGTTTCATGGCATCCTTCTGCATTATATCGATCAGACGGTCCTGGGTCGTCTTCCTGATATTGACCATGCTGCCGGTCCTGAACATAGTCTCCCTGTTCTCTGCCAGTTCCGTTCTCATATTGACCAGGGTCTTAGCCGTCACTCCGGCAAGAGAAGGATATGCTTTCCTCATGTCGGAAGGCTCCATGGAGCATATGTCCTCCACCAGTTCTATGAAGGCTCCTCTCATGCGGAGCCTCCATCCTCCAGAGTCAGGCAGAGGTATCGTCCGGTACGTCTTGACATTGCTCCGCAGGCCACCGCCCATTGATACGGTCGATGTGGCCGTTCTCTCATAGGGGAAGACCCAGTCGATGTTCAGGCCTTTGACCGTTATGTAATCAACGATCTCCCTGCGCTCGTGGGACCCGAGAGCCAGGACATCCGGGAGGTCCACGTGGGCGTGGTATCCTCTTCCGCCGGAGAAGACTATCTGCACCTGCTCCTCTTTGAAGCCCAGGTCCCCCAGGAGGAAGGAGTCGATGAGATTGGCCATCTCCTTCTTGATCTGCTCCAGCATGCCGGCGTAGGTCATCTTCTCGGCGCCTTCCAGGTGGTCCGCGTCCAGATCGAATATCAGGTCGGCGCCCAGCCATTCCTTCTCCTCCATCGTGGGAGCCCCCGGCTTCCTGTAATACGCCGTGGAATAGTAGCAGTGCGACGGTACCTTGGAGTAGAGCATCGCCCTGAGATCCGCCGATCTGGAGAATGCGGTGTGCCTCTGCATGAAGTTCTTATCGAAGAACATGAACCCGAACTCCCTCCTGGCGAACCTGGAGGGCATGATCGGTCCCTCCTCCTTGTAGTACTTCCTGAACGTCTTCAGGAGGAATCGGAGGTTCTGGTCCATGCATTCGGATTAGGTTTCGGCAACGTATAATTATGTTGCCGACGCTGGAAAGCGCATGGCAGTGCCGATCTACGATAACCACGTGCATCTGAATCCCAGGGGAAGGAACGTGGACGCCCTGAAGGCTTTCGAGGCGGCCGGGGGCACGGGAGTGACGCTGGTCACACTGCCGTACGAGGAGGTCGTCATCTCCGAAGGGGAGGATTTCCTCCGGTCGTTCAGGATAGCTCTCTCCCTTGCCGAGAGGGGACGAGAAGCCACAGGATTGAGGATCAATGTGGCTGTCGGTCCGTATCCGGTGCTGATCATCCCGTTGGCAGAGCGCTTCGGTCTTGAGACGGCGGAACGCATCATGACGGAGGGCATGGAGATCGCCGCCCGCCTGGTCACTGACGGGAAGGCCGATGCGATAGGCGAGGTGGGAAGGCCCCATTTCCCTGCGGACGCCGATATCCTGGAGGCTTCGGACAGGATCCTCATCAGAGGGATGGAGCTTGCATCAGAGATAGGATGCCCGGTAATGGTACATTCCGAATCGGAGCCGCATACCTGCCCCGATCTCAGGAGGATGGCCGATTCTGCGGGGCTGGACTCTGGAAGGGTGATAAAGCATTCCTCGGGACCGTTGGTGACCGAGGCGGAGAACAGGGGCGTAATGCCCTCCATACCCGCATCCAGGACAACCGTCCGGGAAGCCCTCTCGAAGGGTACCCGGTTCATGCTCGAGACGGATTACATAGACGATCCGGGGAACCCGTCCGCCGTGATGTCCATAAACACCGTTCCCAAGAGGATCAAGGCGATGACGGCCTCCGGCGAGATGAGCGCCGAGGATGTTCACAGGATATGCGGTGAGATACCGGAAAGCATGTATGGGTTCAGATAGGGTTTTCTATCATGCGAGGGATAGTCCGCATCATGAAGGCCACTATTCTCTGCCTTTATGACGAAGGTGCTATAGAAGGGACTCCTCTGATAGGTGCCAGAGGCTTCTCCGTTCTCATAGATGCTGACGGGGAGCTGACGATGTTCGATACGGGCCTTCGCGGAAGGTATCTGGCGAACAACATGAAGATCCTGAAGGTCGATCCGGAGGCGATCGGACGGGTGGTCCTCTCCCACGGTCACGCAGACCATATAGGCGGTCTCAGAAAGCTCAACGAACTCAGAACGGAGGATATCGAGGTATTCTCGGATAAGAAGACATTTGAAGCGAAATCAGGGATCAGGAAGACCTCTGTGTTCAGGGGTCTTGACAAGACGGTTCAGAAGAATGTTGACGACTGGGTACAACTCAGCGAGCATCTTCACATCGCCCCTGCGATATCCGGGGAGCACGGTGAATGCTCGGCAGTGCTGCTCACCAGAAAAGGCCCGGTCCTGATCTGCGGATGCTGTCATGACGGCGTGGGTCAGCGTATGGACCAGATCAGGGACAGGTTCGGCAGGCATCCCGTAACCATAGTGGGAGGTCTGCACTTCTCAGACTCTGACCGCCGGAGGGCGGAGAGAACGATGGACGATCTGGAATCCGGGGGACCGCCTCATATTCATACGGGACACTGCACCGGCCCGGACGGGATGACAAGACTGCGCACAAGATTCGGGCTGAGAGCTGTTGAAGACCTCTATGCGGGGACGGAGATCGAGTTCGATCTGGAACCCCAAACTTCTAAACACAGCAGGCCATAACCGGTCCAGGGAGACAAGATGTTCTGGAGACTTAGGACCGCTGCGATGTTCGTCTATATGACGCTGCTGCTGATGGGCGTGGGATGGCTGGTGATGTGGCTGATGGATTCATTCTCATATTATTTTCTGGGGGCCCTATGCGCCATAGCTCTTCTGATGTGCTTCGTGACATATTTCTGGTCGAAGAAGTTCGCATTGACGGCGAATCGTGCCAAGATAGTTACCGAGGATCAGGAACCCAGGCTCCATGCCATGGTCAGGGATGTGGCCCGGAGAGCGAACCTCCCCATGCCCGAGGTCGGGATCGTGGAGTCCATGCAGATGAACGCCTTCGCAACCGGCAGGAATCCTAAGAATGCGGCGGTCGTCGTCACGAGAGGACTGCTCATGAACATGCCGGAGGATGAGATAAGAGGTGTGCTGGCACACGAGATGTCCCATGTGGGCAACAGGGACATACTGGTCATGTCCGTGGCATCGGCCATATCTGCGATACTGACGTATGTATCCCGGTCCATATACTACGCCACCCTGTTCGGGGACAGGAGAAACAACGGTGCAGTGCTGATAGGATTACTGGCCAGCATCACGGTGCCCTTCGCGGCCCTGCTGATCCAGATGAGCATATCCAGGAAAAGGGAGTTCCTGGCCGACGCATCGGGCGCCAAGATCATAAATGATCCCCGTGCTCTTGCCAGGGCCCTCACCCGCCTGAAAGGAGATGTGCCTGTACGCCGCACTCAGGCGACCGGTTCCAATCCGGCAGAGGACTATTCCACCGCGCATATGTGGATCTCGTCTAATCTGGGCGGCGGGATAGGCAACATATTCAGCACCCATCCGCCCCTCGATGAGCGCATAAAGAGACTCAACAAGATGGCTGATGATATGGGTCTGTGATCAGTGCACAGGTTCCCATTTCGAGAGCTCGTTGACCTTTGAAAGAGTGGAGCCTCTGGTTATCTCCTCCCGGGTCCTGTTCTCTCTCTCATGAACGTCCAGGGCACGGTTGGCGACTTCCACGGCCTTCTCCTTCGGGACGACGATTATCCCGCTTTCATCTCCTATTATCCAGTCCCCAGTCCTGACCGTCTGGCCTCCGACGGAGATCTCCATCCCTATGCCGCCGTACCCTTTGGGCTCCCCGGCATTGGGCGCCACGGACCTGGAGAATGCTGCGAAATCCATCGCTTTGATGTCGTCGATGTCCCTTATTGCCCCGTCGATGACCACACCCACCACGCCCGTCATGACCGCTGAATGGCTTGCCAGCTCCCCCCATACGGCGACCGGCGATCCGCCGACGTCTATGACGATGACGTCTCCCTTCTGAGCCCGGTCTATGGCCTCAACAGGCTTTGCCCAGTCCCCGTTGGCCGTCTGCACCGTAAGAGCGCGGCCTGCCATCCTCTGACCGGACCTTATCCTCGGGACTATGCCTGTCATAACCCCGCGTTTGTGGAACGCATCGGATATGTTGCATGTGGACACCTTTGAGAAGGCCTCGAAGAGCTCATCCTCCCCGTATTTCTTCGAAAGCCCAGCATCCACCCTGGCGCCGCCCATGGCGGCCTTGACCGCGGCGGTGGAGGCCGTTATGTCGCCGGTCTTCATTATCCCCCCGCCCACGATTATGATCTGAGCTCCCGCTTCAACGTACGTGCCCGCGGTCTCTGCTGTTATGCCTCCGGCAGCTGCAACCGGCACCGATGTCTCGCTGACGATCCTCTTCAGTATATCGACGGGAGGGTCCTCTCCCCTCATCTGCTGGTCGATGCCCATGTGCAGGCAGATGTAGGACACACCCATGGCCTCCGCTTCCCCGGACCTCCTGACCTTGTCCGGGACGTTTATCATGTCCACCATGATCTCCGCGCCGTATTTCCTGGCGGCGGCCACAGCCTCCTCTATCGTGGAGTCATCCGAAAGACCCAGCACCGTGACTATGTCCGCACCGGCCT
>JAAYKC010000051.1 GCA_012522645.1 Thermoplasmatales archaeon | reverse complement strand
TGGCCTCGGACAAGACACTGGATATGATGAAGGACATCGCCAATTCCATATCCTCGAACCATCTGATGTTCGCAGGCTCCGAGATGTTCGAGAAGATGTTCGTCCTTGAGCTCGCCTATTGGGACGAGGGCATGGGAATGGATATGTACAATGACCTGCTGGAATTCGAAGGCTTCAGGAGGCTCCCTCCCGTCAGGATCCCGGGCACCGTTCGGAGGAAGGTGAAGTCCGACATACCGGAGGTGGGCGACGGTCTGAAGACCCTCGATCCCGTCGGCATGATAATGAAGGCCCGCTTCAAAGGGTGCACCGGATGCAGGAGCTGTCAGCGCAAATGCCCGGAGGGCGCGCTCACAGTCCTCGGGGAGAAGGGCAACTTCGAGGTCAACGTTCGCTCGGACCTGTGTCTCGGGACGTCATGCCAGGCATGCGAATTCAACTGCCCTGAGAAGGTTTACGTGTTCAAGGATCTCCAGGTCAGCATCTGAGCGTAATTCCAAACCCTTTACTCACAAACTTTATCTCTCTTGCACAGGCATCCTCTTCCTATGACGGATATCAAGAAAGTGAATTCCGGATATGCGGAGAAGTTCAGGTCAGTATTGATCCTCAGACATGATCCCATAGCCGTGAAGCTCATAAGGAAAGGGGAGGAGATCCCGGACGGTATCAAACGTCCGGAGGGTCAGAGGAGCCATTGTCAGTTCATCTCCGACGCTATGGCCGGCGCATGCACCCTGGTGCTGCCGGAGGACCTGTCCTGCAATGTGGGAACGTCCTCTCTGGGCATGATACCGACGCCCGAGAAGATCGCGAACGGGGAGTATCACTTCAATCTCGGCCTTCACGAATCCAAGGATGCGGCCAAGAAGATGATAGACACCAGGACGGACCTGCCCCCCGGGAGCGTGATCGGCGAGATAGTATGCCCTCTGAACAAGGCGGATTTCGTACCGGATGTGGTGGTATTCACCGACACCCCTGAGAGGATATATTGGATAGCGGCACTGGAGACCGCGGAGACCGGCGGGAGGATGAATTATGTGACGGCCCCGTTCCAGTGCATGTGCGAGGACTCGGTGGTCGTACCGGTGGTATCAGGCAAGCCGAACATCTCCATGGGATGCTACGGCACCAGGAGAAGGACATCTGTGAAGCAGGATGAGATGATGATCGGGGTCCCGTATGACAGGATGGCCCCGGCCATGAAGATCCTCGACAGGTGGAAGGACGGGATACTCACCAAGGCAAAGCGCGACTGAGCCGGATTTTCAAACCTTTTACGTAACATTTTTAATATCGGGCCGTGCCTTATGCAACACGGTTCCATGACTGACATTCTTGATCAAAAGGACATCGAGATATTGAAATCGATGAAATTCGACTCCCGGAAGCCTATGGGCACCGTGGGAGAGAACCTGGGGATATCCAAGGCCACGGTGAGCCGCAGAGTGGCGAAGATGGAGGAGGAGGGGCTGATACGCAAGTACTGTCTCGACATCGATCACGGGAAGATGGGCGTGATGAAGTCGCTCGTGGCCGTGCAGATAATGGGTGTTCCCGTATCCGTCGTGATAGAGAACCTCAAGGCCCATAAGGAGGTCGGTTATGTTTACAAAACCTTCGGGGATCATCATATAGTGTTCGAGATGTACACCAAGAATGTCGATGATCTCTATGATTTCATACAGGCCAGGCTGTTGAATATGCCGGCGGTCCGGAACGTCGAGGTGGATGTTCTGGTCGAGAGGACGTCCTTCAACGATAATCCTGAGCTCCATGTGTATGAGTCTGAGATCAAGGGGAAGGAATGAGAGTATGCTGGAGCTCAGAAGGTGCCCTAAGGCGGATGTCAGGACAGGCATAAGGACCGTTCCTCCCGAGGAGACGATAAGAGCCGCCGCGCCTCTGCTGGAGAAAGCGGGCATGGAGCCTCTTGAGGACATAACGGGCAAGGATACCACAGGGATCCCTGTCTTCTCGGTCTACAGGAAGGATACTGCCAAAGGCACATTCGGGAACTATAACGGGAAGGGCCCGACGGCGGAGCAGGCGATGGCCTCAGCGGTGATGGAGGCCATGGAGAGGTACTGCTGCGAGCGCAGGGAGAGTGATACGGTTGTGCACGGCACATATGCGGAAGCCTCTGAGACAGGTCCCGCAGTCTGCCCTCCCGACCTCATCCTCCCGAGATATGCTCTTGCATCCTGGCGGGATGCGGAGATAGCGTGGGTCAGAGGTTACGATCTGTTCAGCGGTTCGGAGGTGTGGGTCCCTGCCTGCGCGGCGTTCTATCCGTACTATCCTGACGGCGATATGCAGCTGATGAGATACAACACCAACGGTCTGGCGTCGGGGAACACCATAGAAGAGGCGATCCTCCATGCTCTTTTCGAGCTCATAGAGAGGGACGCATGGTCAATAGCGGATTACCGGGAGGTCTCGGGCAGAGACATCATCGTGGACGACCCGGATTCCGTACCGGGCAGGCTCCTGGAGAGATTCTCGGATGCCGGTGCGGAGATAAGCCTGAAGGACCTGACCAGCGACATCGGGATAACCACCATAGGCGCAGCCGCCGATGATGTGAGGACGAAGGACCCCGAGATGCTGACCATCGGGGTCGGGACCCATTTGGATCCGGAGATAGCGGCCGTGAGGGCGCTCACGGAGGTCGCGCAGAGCCGGACGTCCCACAGGCACGGTCTGAAAGTGAACGCCGAGCTGCGGGAGAGCACGCTGAAGCTCGGCTATGACAGGATCAAGGCCCTGAATCCCATGTGGTACCGCCCGTCCTCCGATTCAGTCAGGCTGTCGGAGATGGAGAGCAGGTCCACACCCTATGTCCTGGATGACATAGAGATAGTCCTCGGAGCGCTGATGGACGCAGGCTTCGATTCCGTGATCGCCGTGGATTTCACCAGGCCCGAGCTGGGCGTCCCGACCGTCCGGATGATCGTGCCCGGCCTGGAGGTTTACACGATGGACACCGAGAGGATGGGAGGAAGGCTGGATAATGCATTCAAAACGCATCAATTCGGGCCATAATCCAAATCAATAAATATCAAGCCGTGTACACAAAAACAGGTTATTATGTGGTGTTTTTTCTTCGAAAGTGAACATTTTACAATAAACAATAGTTTAAAATTCTAAAAAACTGGTTCCTTTATATCCTTTAATGCGATTACAAAAACTGCAAGGGGGAACGAAAGGTTCTGCCTTTTGTTCGGTTGTATATAGAATGGAGGTATGAAATGCCAAAATACAAGGACGTAATTGACCTGTATGACGATAAGGGAAAGCGCATCGCAAAAGATGTGCCCCTTGAAGCCATAAGTCCGTTGCGCAACAAAGCAATCAAAAGGATTGCCGCTCTGACGAAGAGAACCGTGGCTGTCAACCTCGCCGGTATTGAGAAGGCTCTCAAGACCGGTGTGATTGGCGGAGGCGGGGCTCAGATAGTAGGCAAAGAGATAGACATACCGCTTGTCAAGAATGCGAACAAGATCGCAGCTGCGGTAAAGGATATGATCCAGGTGTATGACGGGGACGAGACCATCGTCGAAGTCAAACCGGGCGGAAAGAGCCTGATTGTTATAGCACCTGAAGAGAGGATGAACGCCGGTGTCGAGTACACGACGGGATTCACCGCGACTGCCGCGGCGACCGTTCAGGCGATAATCGATGAGTTCAAAATACCGATGCACAAGGCCAACATGGTCAAGGGCGCGGTATGGGGGAGATACCCTCAGACTGTCGGATTCTCCGGAACCAACCTCAGATCCATCCTGGATGTCCCTCAGAACAATGAGGGTGCAGGCTACGCTCTAAGGAACATCATGTCCAACCACGTGGTCGCCCTGGTCAGCAGGAACGCCATGCAGGGTGTCGCACTCTCCTCGTTATTCGAGCAGACTGCAGCATTCGAGATGGGTGACGCGATAGGCCCCTTCGAGAGAGGACACCTCCTCGGCCTCGCATACCAGGGACTTAACGCGAACAACATGCTCTATTCGATAGTCAAGAAGAACGGAAAGACCGGAACGGTCGGTACCGTCATCGAGACTCTCATGGAGCTGGCTCTCGACAACGGGGTCATAAGGGTCAAGGAGACTCTCCCCAGCGGATACAAGGTGTACACCACCGACGATCTCCCATTGTGGAACGCATATGCAGCCACCGGAATGGTCGCCGCAGTCATGGTGAACGTCGGTGCCGCAAGGGCCGCACAGGGTGCCCCGTCGACGATATTGTACTACAACGATCTTCTCGAGCACGAGACCGGACTTCCCTCTGCGGACTACGGTCGCTCGATGGGTGTTTGCGTAGGAATGTCCTTCTTCTCTCACTCCATCTATGGAGGAGGCGGACCCGGTCTGTTCCACGGGAACCACGTCGTTACCAGGCACTCCAAGGGTGTCCTGATACCCGCGGTTACTGCTGCGAACTGCCTTGACGGAGGAACCCAGACGTTCTCCGCAGAGGCCACATCCGGTGCCTTCAAGGAGGTCTTCGGAGACATGCCAGAATTCAAAACCCCGATACAGTTCGTCGGTGCGGAGGCTAAGAAAATAGCGAAAAAGCTGTGATGTCATATGTCGAGTACACAAAGTCCAGAGTCAAAATACGCGGGAGAGATACTTCCCGAGATAAGAATAATGTCCAAGCGTTTGCTCGGAGCCGATTCTACCGAGAAGGTCCTGAATGCATTGTCGGCTTTGGACAACATCAGGCAGATAAATGTGAAAGGCGAGAGTCTCCCCGCTAAAATAAACAGCGGCCCCAACAGGGGGATAGACAACAATCATCCTGAGCGCAGGAAGATCAAGTTCGGAGAACAGGAGATCCTCCTCACCAAGCTCGTCGGAGATTTCTATATCGAACTCGAGGTTGAGAACGAGGATATGCTGAACGCTGCGGTCGAGAAGATCGACAGCATCTGCAAAGAGGTGATCCCCTTCGGATACACCATTGATATAGGAAGGTACTCGAAGTACAGACCCACGCTTACAGACTATAAGAAGAGGTGTTAAATATGGCTTACAAAAGACAATTTTACCCCGGAAACAGCATCCCCGCCAAGAACAGGCGCAGATACCTGGATCCGAAACAGAACCTGAAGAAACTGCGCGACATCCCCATGGATGACGTCGTCAGGATACTGGGCCACAGGAACCCCGGAGAGGACTACAAGTCCATCCACCCCCCGATAGAGGAGGGTAACGAACCTGATTGCCCCATCAGGCAGCTGGTGACGCCGATCGAGGGCGCAAAGAAAGGAGACCGTGTAAGGTACGTCCAGTTCACGGATTCCGTCTATTTCGCTCCCATCTCGCCCTATCAGAGGGCATGGATGTATCTGTCCAGATACAGAGGACTCGACACGGGTACTCTGTCCGGAAGGCAGATCATCGAGATGAGGGAGAGAGACCTCGAGAAGATCGCGAAAGAGATGATAGACAACGAGACCTTTGACCCGGCCCTTACCGGAATCAGAGGTGCGACCGTTCACGGCCACGCATGCCGTCTGGATGAGAATGGACTCATGTTTGACGCATGGCAGAGGTACGAATGGGACCCCAAGCTCAAAGAGGTCGTATATGTCAAGGACCAGGTCGCCCTGCCCCTGGACAGAAGGATCTCCGTTGGGAAGCCCGGGAAGATGGAGGACCTCAAGAAGAGGACCACGATCTTCAGAGAGGACGGCGTAGACATGAAGGATGACAAGGAAGTCACCATGTACGGACTCAGGATACACAAACTGAGGACATATGCTGGTTTCCAGCCCTTCAACGTAAAGGGAGTGTGATTGCACATGGCCAAAGACAAAGAAAAGCTGTTCATGACGGCTGTGAAGAAGAAGTTCAAAGAGGACCCCACGGATGAGTACACCTCGTACTACAAATTCGGCGGCTGGAGACAGTCAAAGAGGAAAGTGGAGTTCGTTGAGACGGCCAACAAGATTGCGAAAGAACGTGGAATCCCCATGATGAACCAGGACATCGGTGTCCCTCTGGGACAGAGGTCCTGGATGCCCTACCAGCTGTCCCACACGGACATCTTCGTGGAGCCCGACGACCTGCACTGCGTCAACAACCCTGCCATCCAGCAGGCTTGGGACGACATAAGGAGGACCATCCTGGTCGGACTGGACGCCCCTCACCAGACCATCGAGAAGAGGCTTGGTAAGGAAGTCACGCCCGAGACCATCAACGAGTACCTCGAGGCAGTCAACCACACGATGCCCGGCGGAGCAGTCGTTCAGGAGCACATGGCGGAGATCAACCCCGCCCTGGCCTACGACTCGTACGTCAAGGTCTACTCCGGAGACGATGAGCTGATAGATGAGATCGACAAGAGATTCGTCATCGACATCAACAAGCAGTTCAGCAAGGACCACGCGGCCCAGCTGAAGAAGGCAATCGGATCCACACTCATGCAGGCAGTACGTGTGCCCACCATAGTCGGCAGGATCATGGACGGTGCGACCACCTCGAGACACGCAGCGATGCAGATCTCGATGGCGTTCATCACCGCCTACAGGCTCGCAGCCGGAGAGGCAGCGATCGCTGACTTCGCATACTCTGCGAAGCACCAGTCCCTGCCCATGGGTACGATGATGCCCGCAAGGCGTGCAAGGGGACCCAACGAGCCCGGAGGAGTGCCCTTCGGATTCCTGGCAGATATGGTCCAGTCCGACCGTGTCAAGCCTGACGACCCCGGAAGAGCGTCCCTTGAGACGGTTGCCCTGGGTGCGATCATCTACGACCAGATATACCTCGGAGGATACATGTCCGGAGGAGTCGGTTTCACACAGTATGCATCCGCTGCATACACCGACAACATCCTGGAGGACTATGTCTACTACGCCATCGATACCATAAAGGACAAGTATGGCGGCTTCTGCAAGCTTGACCCGAACAACTACGACAAGCTGATGGAGCTCGGAGACAACGTCAACACGTACGCCCTCGAGATGTATGAGAAATACCCCGCCGCCATGGAGGCCCACTTCGGTGGATCCCAGAGGTCGACTGTCGCAGCCGCGGCATCCGGTATCGCCGGATCCATGGCCACCGGTAACGCCGACTGCGGTGTCAACATGTGGTATCTCTCCATGCTGCAGCACAAGGAGAGGACCGGAAGGCTCGGATTCTACGGATTCGACTTGCAGGACCAGTGCGGTTCCGCTAACTCGTTCTCCTACAGGTCCGACGAAGGTCTCCCCATGGAGCTGAGAGGTCCCAACTACCCCAACTACGCGATGAACGTCGGACACATGTCCGGTTACTCCGGCATACCCAAGGCAGCCCACGCTGCACGCGGGGATGCATTCACGGCCAACCCGTTCATCCGTGTCGCATTCGCAGACTCGAGCCTCGTGTTCGACTTCGCGAACGTGACCAAGGAAATTGGGCGCGGCGGACTTCGCGAGTTCCAGCCTGCCGGCGAGAGAACTGCAGTCATAAGGGTGTAAGGTCATGGAAATCGGCGAGATCTACAAGTACATCCCGACGTCCTCAGTGGGAAAGGTGGCCGATATCAGAGAGAGCGACGGCAAGGTCTGGGTATTCCTGGACTACACCCAGCTCTGGTATGATGCGGCCTTCCTGCAGCCTGCGGACGCCGGTGAGTACAAGGTGATCTCGTACAAGGAGAAGGAAAAGTCCACCAAGGACGTCCTGAAGACACTTGAGAAAGAGTTACAGGACGCAGAGGAAGTGGATATCTCCCAGATGGCCGCAACCGGGGGCGGATGAACGCCCCGACCAAACCATTTATCTCTCAATTTTTTTTCATGTGAGTCCCGGAGACGTTTCTTCCGCCACGGTTTTATAAGGATTGCCCGATTAATGTATCATGGCAATATTTGCATTGGATGAGCTGAAGGGCAAAGAGGTCATTTCTTCCGATGCGTACCTTCTGGGCAATGTCCAGGATGTACGCTATGATCCTGTGTCCTGGGATATCCTGGGCCTTAAGGTCAAGAGCAATAAGGAGATATCCAGGATCATCGGTGCCGGTTCCTCAAGATCCATGATCATGGTAGGCCCGGGGGACTACGGGATCAATGATGTCATACTCCTCAGGGACAACCTGGAGGACTCCAAGGACAGGATCTCGGCGGACAATGATAACATATCGTCCATCTCCTTCCTGTCAGGCAAGAAGGTCGTCACGTCCGACGGACTGTTCGTGGGCACCGTGAGCGAGATCCTCCTGGAGATGGAGCATTGGACAGTGCAGTCGGTGAAAGTGAAGATGGACAAAGGGGCCTTCGAACCGCTCGGGATCAAAAAGGGCATCTTCTCCAAGACCGCATCAGGGATAATGGTAACGCACATATCGGCGGTCACCGATAACGTCTCACTCTACCTGTCGACCGATGATCTGGCGGACGTTATAATCCTGGATTAGACGGGGTCGAATGCCACCAGGATGGATGCCAGGCGCGGATCGTCCTCCATCCCGACATATTCCCTGATCATCTTATCGCATGTGGGCGCGGGGCTGCAGGACAGGACATTGGTGCAGCCGTTGCTCTCGTTGAGCTCCGGGAATGAGACGGGGGGCATAACGAAGGCCTCATCCGCTCCTTCTCCGGGCATTATGTCCGGGAATATTATGAAACCGTCAGAGAGCCAGATGATGTCCTCTCTGTCCTTGTACTGTCCGGCGGTCTGAGGGAAGACCTCGAGGCCCATGACCTTGCCGTCCGTGGAGAGCAGCAAAACAGTGGGCTCCGGAGGCAGTCTGAATCTGGGATCCTTCACTATGCAGGCGATCCTTTTCCTTTTGAGAGCCTCTTCGAAGCCTTTGTTGAGTACGTCTATCCCTCCGGTCGCCTTGACCCTGCTCTCTTCCTCTTTGATCCTTTCCAGGATCTCGGGATCCAGGTAGAAGGCCCTGACAACGCCTTTGAGTCCCTTCAGTATATCCAGCTGTTCTGCCCCGTCGTTCATGCCGGGGAATCGGATGGGCAGATTATTAAATGTTGGTGTTTTCCTGGAGCCATCATGTCCCTGAAGATGCTGAACGAGAAGGACCCCGAGGTGCTGAAAGCGCTCTATGCTTACAGACGGGAAGTATTCAAAAAGGGGAATCTGTCTGTGAAAGAGAAGGAACTGATAGCTCTGGCACTTTCATCCGCATCCCAATGCTCCAAATGCTTCACATATCACTCGGAGAGAGCGAAAGAGGCGGGCGCGTCGGAGGAGGAGATATTGGAGACCATGGAAGTAGTAGCGTACATGGTAGGCCCGTCCGGCCTGATATGGTCCGACCTGATCGATGAGGCCGTCGGCTATTTTGAGGAAGGATAATCCGGATCCAATATGAAACGGCCGTCTCTGGCGGCACATCTGACGTCGACCACCCCTATGGCGGCAACGACCTTGCCGTCTATCTCCACAGGGGTGACTACGACCCTTATGCCTTTGTAAGGTCCTGTTTCGGCGACCCTGCGGACCGTTTTGTTCTCCCTGAGGACCTCTTCGAGGATATCCCCGGTATAAGCGTTATCCACCACCGTGCTGTTCTCGATCCTTATGCCCAGATTATCGCGGCTCTTGGCGCATACGGGCAGCCCTCCCACCAATTCATGTATCGCGAAGGCCAGGGAGAGCACCTCATTGGCAGCGCTGTCGGTCCTGAGCATATCCCCCAGATTCCTTCTCAGCGGCAGCCCCCCCATGAGGGATATGGCAGCCGTTACGGCGCCCTTCTCCGCCACTTCAGGGGTGTGAGCGGTCCCTATTATCAGGACGTCGTCATTCTTCACCCTGAACTGACCTCTGATGGCACTGTCTATGTCCTCGTCGACGGGGAAATCCGACCCGGGGAATCTGAGGGTGCCGTTGATGCATATCAGCGTGGTGGCCCCCAGGGCCCCTGCCAATATGGCGGCATCACGCTCCTCGCATCCGTAGAGCACCCTCTTGGCTGCGAAAGGGACCTTCACGGCGCAGTCATACTCCCCTATGGTAAGCGAGGATTTCGCTACGAATCTCGTTTCCATGTACACCCTGTTCCTGTAACCGACCCCTTTCTCGGACAGGCACACCCCGTCCCTGGTGACCGTCACGAGACCGGCGTCCTCCAGATCCCTCAGCATGGTCCTCACGCTCCCCTCCCCCACTCCGCATATTGCGGCCAGTTTCTTCCTGCCGACGGGGATGAGCTCATCAAGGGAGATTATCGCTTTCCAAAGGTTGTAATCGGTGAATTTGGGAATGGGTCCGCCCTGACCCCTTCTCATCGAAACAAACATGGATTGCCAATGGTTTGTAAAGTAGATAATGGATTGCAGCAGTTTCATTCGGATTAATCATACCCAGCAGTCTATTTTCCGGAGATTACCCTCATCGATATTTTATAACTGTAATGGCTTAACAGGGTATGGCCCATGAATCGGTAGACTTTCTGAAAATAGAGAATGTCACTAAGAAATTCGAAGGCAAGACAGTTTTAGATAATATCAGTGCCACACTGTCCACGGGCAAGATACTCGGACTCATAGGGAAGAGCGCGGCAGGAAAAAGCGTGCTCATACACATGATCCGGGGTACGGATGAGTACAGGCCGGATGAGGGCAGGATACTCTATCACGTTAACCGTTGCACCAAATGTGGCAATCTGGACCTGCCTTTCGACGGCGTTCCCTGTACCGCGTGCGGAGGGAAAAGCGAGAGCACATGGATAGACTACTGGGCCCTCAGTGAGAGGGACCCGACGAGACACGCGCTGAAGAGCCGGATATCCATCATGCTGCAGAGGACCTTCGCTCTTTTCGGAGACCACACAGTAGTTGAGAATGTATTCGAGGCCCTGGGGGACCGCCCTGACAAGGTCCAGAAAGCGATAGAGCTCCTGGACTTCGTGAATATGACCCACAGGACCACCCATATAGCCAGGGACCTGTCGGGCGGAGAGAAGCAGAGGGTGGTCATGGCCAGGCAGCTGGCGAGAGACCCGCTGTTCTTCCTGGCGGATGAGCCCACCGGGACCCTGGACCCGTATACGGCGGAGATAGTCCACCAAAGACTGGTGAAGTATGTCCGCGACAAAGGGATCTGCATGATCATGGCGTCCCACTGGCCGGAGGCCGTGGAGCAGATGGCCGATGAGGCGATCTGGCTGGACGGAGGGAAGGTCGTCATGAAGGGCGACCCTACGGATGTAACGTCCAAGTTCATGGAGGAGTACCACTTCGAGAAGCATGAGTTCATCGGAGTGGGTGAGCCCATGATAAAACTGGATAATGCCAAGAAGCACTTCTTCTCTGTCGTCAGAGGGGTGGTCAAGGCCGTTGACGGCGTGACATTCGACATAAAGAGGAATGAGATCGTGGCCCTGGTCGGGCTCTCCGGAGCAGGGAAGACCACGACCTCCCGTATGATAGCGGGGATGACCCCCGTGACCAGCGGATCGGTCAAGATAAAACTGGGTGACGACTGGATAGACATGTCCGAATCCGGGTTCACCGGCAAGGGCCGCGTGACCCCGTACATAGGGTTCCTGCATCAGGAGTACACTCTGTACCCGTTCGATAACGTGCTGCAGAACCTCTCCACATGCATAGGGATGAAGATGCCCGCGGAGCTTGCCAAGATGAAGGCGATCCAGGTCCTGCAGAGCGTAGGGTTCCCTGAGGACCGCATCGAGGATGTGCTGTACTCATATCCGGACACGCTCTCCGTGGGAGAGAACCAGAGGATAGCGTTCGCACAGGTGCTGATCAAGGAGCCGAGCATAGTCGTCCTGGATGAGCCGACGGGGACCATGGACCCGATAACCAAGGTCACCGTGGCCAATTCCGTGCTCAGAGCCAGGAAGGATCTGGAAGAGACCTTCATCGTGGTCAGCCACGACATGGACTTCGTCATGAACTGCTGTGACAGGGCCGTCCTCATGAAGGACGGCAGGGTCCTCAAGATAGGGACTCCCGATGAGATCATCGACGAGTTCAGGGAGATAGAAGAGGAGCAGGCGGGCGGTGAAAAGAGTTGAAACAGCGCATAGGCAGGCATCTCAGCTTCGTTGAGTGCCGCGAGTCTATGGGCCTTGGCACCGGAGGGGCGTTGGCTCAGAGAGCCACGATCTCCGAGAGCGGCAGGGATGTGGTGGCTGTGGCCATGGGCCCCGGCCGCAGGCACATCACCAAGCCTGTGTGCGAGATCACGTACGCTCTGAGGGAGGAGGGCATCGACACCTCCGTCCTTGTGCTCAATGCCGGGTCCGGCGTTCCCGCCGATGCACCGGACATATCCCACGGTCAGTGCTTCGGCCTGGAGCCCATAGAGGCGGAGAGGATGCAGCAGTTCAAGGTGGCCCTGATCCACCTGGGGAATGTGAGGGCCCACATAATATGGAAGGCCAGGCTGATACTCAGGAATGTGGACATACCTGCGATAATAGTGTCCCAGTGCCCCGTCGATTTCGAGGATTTCGCAGCCATAGGCATCAAGACTTCAAAGGTCATGCCGCCCGACGACAAGATCAACACCAAAGGCACGATAATGGAGATCGTCACCGGCATCATAAGAGGCGTGACCTGCTCCCAGGATAAGCTGGATGAGATCGTCGTCAAGGTGCAGAAGATGCTGCCCAATGTCAATGAGGAGGGATCACGCTGAAGATCCGGGTCAACGGAAAGGAGAAGACGCTCAAGGGAGGCGCCACGCTGAAGGATGCCCTGGCTGGGGAGATTTACCACCCGGGATCCGTGGTGTCGATACACCTGTCCACTGAGAAGCTGGTGAAGGAATCCGATGATTTCGAGATAAGGCTGAGCTCAGGGAAGTCCATCGTACTGCATCTGGAGCCCGGGGAGGACTCGGACCTCTGGAAGAAGCACATGGGCGATATGACCGGCCTGTACGTCAGATGGGTGAACAGGCAGATAGCGGCCGTCGGGGCCTTCCCGACGGATATCGAGGTGAACAGGGACAGGAGGCGGTACAGGAAGTACGACGTCTTCTTCGCCCTGGGCGGATTCGACAACAACACAACATACATCATGATCGCAAGGGAGGAGCACCGGGGATCCTACGGCGCAGGGTCCGGGATAATAGGGCGCGTGACCCTGGGAAGGCACGTGATAGATCAGATGAAGGAAGGCGACACGATCGAGAGCGTGACGCCTCTGATGTCGGAGACCAGCAGGGACAACGTCGTGGTCACGTCGGATATGTCCTACAAGCTGGAGAAAGGCTACAGCGTGGACACCTACATCACGGTGGACCTGGATAAGGAATCCCCGATATCGGCCGAGCATCTGCTGGTACTTTCCAGGACAGGCTACATCGATGTCACGGAATCCACCGGGAGCTTCATGGCAAGCTCCGTTGACCTGGACGCCGAGATACCTCAGGAGAATTACATCGTAAGGTCTCCGGGCGTGGTGACGGTCAGGAACACGGGCCCGGGAACGGGCCGGATGTACATATACAGGGAGAGGAGGCAGATGCTGTCCCCCCACAACCATGTCGGCACCGTGACCAACGGGCTGTCCATAGCGATGTTCGCCAATGCGGGGGACAGGATAGGGGTGGTGACGAACCCCCAGAGGATACTCGCCGTGGGAATGACCCAGAAGGAAGGCGCGGCGCTCCTGCAGTCGAAAGGCCTTAAGCAGAAGAGGACCGGGGACCTGTCGGATGAGGCAGTGATCGTGAATCAGACCCCGGAGGTCACGCTGGACGCCATGCATGCGGATGAGGTGGAGACGTTCGGCGTCCCGAAGGACCAGATATACAAGGTATCCCTGGACCGGGGGGAGAAGAACAGCCTGAACGCATATTATTTCGATAAGGTCACGGGCCTCAGCCACAAGCCCATAGGCTCCATGAAGGTGCATTTCACATTCAAGGGGATGCCCATGGTGACCTTCGAAGGGGATGAGATCAGAGGGAAGTCCCTCTATCCGAATGACCCGTTCAAGAAATGTTCCAGAGGGGACATAGGGGTCACGAACCAGGCAAGGCCCCACGGAGGGCTGCTCGGGATAAGGCTCGACAACAGCAAGGAGTACGGGCCCACGGGAGAGGAGCCCTACGGCACCAATATATTCGGCAGTTTCATCGGAGATCTGGATAAGATGTTGAAGGGCCTGAAGGACGGGGACACAGTGTACATTACGGAGATGGATCTATGAGCGAGAACAAACCCAGGATGAGGGAGACGAGACTTGTCATGATATCCCCGGCATCCAATGTGACGCCGGACCTCCTGGTCAGGACAGCCCATGCCTTGGGCAGGGAGCTGTCGGCGAAGGAGACCTGCTACGGGTGCCTTCTGGAAGGCGATCCCGCGACCGTGGCCGAGGCCAGGGATGAGCTCCGCAAGCTGGATCCCCACGGGATCTACTCCAAGAGGAGAGCATATCCCGCCGGGGACCCCCGCAGATGCAGGGCTCAGCACGGCACAAGGCCCGGATACGCTCAGCTGGAGTCTGAATGGAAACTGCTCGCGAACCTGCAGAATGCGATGGACGCGATCGATCTTGGAGAGAAGGCTCCGCCGGAGCCGCAGAAGAAGATATTGCCCGTAAGGGAATTCAAGGAGATTTACGAGGTGAACCTATGAAGAAGATATTCATCGACCCTCCGAACAGCATGATACTGTTCGATATAGTGGAGAGGCTGGGGCATGAGCCCCTCAGCACGATGGCCGCCCTCCAGGAGAGGGTGGACAACCTGGAGATAGACATGCCCCCCATGAACGTGACGCTTGATGATGTCATCAGCGGTCTGAAGTACGCAGGCATCGAGGTCCCCTCGGGAATAAGAGGGAGACTGGCGACGTGGGGTCCGCACATAGATGAGGCCGACGCCGCCATAGTGATGGCGGAAGCGCCCTACTCATTCGGATGCGTCGGATGCGAACGCTCCAATGAGATGGTGAAGTACCTTCTGAGGAGGCGCGGGATACCCGTCCTCTGGGTGGAGTACCCCGGTGACAAGGAGGCTGCGATGCGCATGCTGGAGAAGACCAAGGAATTCCTGGGAGGACTTGAATGATCAAGATAGCACAGCTCTCATGCGGTACGGAGTACAGCAGTGTCCAGAGCGAGATAGAGAAAGCGGCGTTCAGCGTGGGGGGCAAGATGGTGTACCCCGACGTCGGCGCGGATGACATAGATGCGGCGGTAAAGGAATTCGGGTTCAATCCCCGGTCCCCGCAGCTCAAGCTGATGATAGCAAGGGCGGTGCAGCTGGCGAAGGGCGTCTACGATGCCGACGCGGTCTTCATCGCAACGTGCTTCAGGTGCGCCGAGGCGGCCCTGGTGAGGAACGAGCTGAGACGGTACATACAGGAGCATACGAAGCTCCCTGTGGTCACGTACTCGTTCACAGAGAGGATGAAGTCCGCCCAGCTGCTCACGAGGATGGAGGCCCTGGTCACCATAGTCTCCAGGAAGGAGCTCCTGGCAAGGGAGAGGCAGACCGGTCTGACCGCCGGCCTGGATTCCGGGTCATCCACCACGAAAGCTCTGGTGATGAAGGACAACAAGATCATCGGGAAGGCGTGGATGCCCTCCTACGATGTCGTCGAATCGGCCACAACAGTGCTGAATCAGGCACTGGAGCAGGCAGGCTACAAGCTCAAGGACCTGGAGGCCATCGGAACGACGGGATACGGAAGGTTCACCCTGGGCAGGCACTTCGACGCCAAGCTGGTGCAGGAGGAGCTCACGGTCAACTCCAAGGGCGCCGTCTGGCTGGCTGACAGGCAGAAGGGAGAGGCCACCATCCTGGACATAGGAGGGATGGACAACAAGGCCATAACCGTCAGGGACGGTGTCCCTGACAACTTCACCATGGGCGGCGTCTGCGCAGGAGCATCGGGCCGTTTCCTTGAGATGACCGCCAACAGGCTCAAGATAGATGTGACCGAGCTGGGGAAACTGGCCGAGAAAGGGGATTGGAGGAATGCCAAGATGAACTCCTACTGCTCCATCTTCGGGATACAGGACCTGGTCACGAGCCTGGGAGAAGGCAAGGCCTTCGAGGATGTGGCGGCAGCGGCCTGCCACTCCGTGGCGGAGCAGGTCTACGAGCAGCAGCTCCAGGAGATCGACATCAGGAGGCCCATAATACAGGTGGGCGGAACATCCCTGATATCCGGTCTGGTGAAGGAAGTGGGATCGGTGCTGGGGGAGATGCCCATCGTGCCCCCGGACTCACAGTACATAGGGGCCGTGGGCGGCGCACTGCTGAGCTCCGGCTTCCTTATGTGAGGTGGATCCATGAACATAGAGACTACCGGAACGGAACCTTACGGCTGCGAGGCATACAAGGAGCTGTTCAGGAACATAATGAGCGATATCGGGAAGGGCATACTCATAGACGAGGCGATGATAATGCTCAGGCCCGAGGTCCCCCTCTTCGTGTTCTCCGTGATGCTGAAAGCTGAGCCGGACAACAAGAGGATCTCCGATGCGGCATCCCTGAGGATAGAGGGTGATGATGTGTTCATCACGATCTCGGATGAGAGGTACGCTCCGGACATACTGTCCCAGCTGTGGAAGAGGTACACCAGGGCCAACGTCGATCAGCAGACCCGTTTCGACATAGTCATCAAGAATGCCGATATGGACGAGGTCGCCGACATAGAGATATCCTCGGGAGAGGAGACGAAGAAGGAGATCCTGGGAGCGGTCTGGAGGTCCATGCCTGAAGGCATAAGGGTAAGGTTCAATCAGACCGACGGGAGGGTGCTGACGATAATGGCCACGGAGGAGATCGTGCGGCCGGAGATGAAGGAGGAGGCCCGTATCATCCATGCCGAGATGCTGGCCAGGTCAAGGGGTGAGGCGGATGTTTGAGGTTCTCATGTATGACGGCGGAGTATACCGCTCAGACGAGCTGTATGAGCTCATAGAGGATGTGGGCGGGACCGTGCTCCAGAGGACCAGGAGCTCGCAGATGCTCACGGTCACCATGTCCGTCCCGGGAGAGGACAGGCCCATGGTGGAGAAGCTCTGCAGGGAACTGGGCGGGGAGATCCGAGAGGTCCCCCTGGCAGGGACCGAGATAGCCGTGGTGGGACCGACGCTGGGGAGGCATCACATGCCCCATCCGATATGCGATATAGCGGAGCAGCTGAGGCAGTACGGCGCCATATCCGTGGTCATGGGATTGGCCAGAGGCCGCGGCAAGGCAACGTCCCAGATATCCCTGGAGGAGATCAGGATCATCGAGGAGTACGATGTCGCCATCATGATGATGGGCAATTTCAAATCATGCATCGAGTCGAAGACCCATATCTTCGAGAAGATAGAGACGCCCGTCATTCTGGTGACGGGGCCGATGCCTGAAGGTGTGGATGACCTGTGCGAGGCCGTAATACCCGGTATAGGGCGCAAGGCGGAGAGGATGAGGACGGTGCCGGAGAGGGCGAAGCTCACCGAGGTGGCCGATATGGTGATGAAGGTGCTGGAGAACAAGCGGAGGCTTCTGGAGGAGGATCCCCTGTTCGTGCATCCCGCGGAGCTGAAGCAGCTCCTCGAGGAGTACGAGCCCATAGACATGAGCCTCAGACCGGCACCGGTCGTTCTGCACATGGACGGTCTGAGGGTCAAGATACCCTATGCGGAGAACAGGGAGTACCTGGACAATCTGGAGGTGTACGGCCGCAGACTCTCGGAGGTTGCCAGGATAACGCCCTCCAAGATAAGTGACAGCAGCACGATAATCCGCATCATGACCGATTCTGAGGTCCGGGACAGGGACATGCGGCAGAAGGAAGGATGAGGAAGGGGACGTACGTACTGGTCGTATTCCTGGATGAGCCATTCGAAGGCGGAGTGGGGTCCCTGGGGCATATCAGCCTGGAAGAGGGGATGTACTGCTACGTAGGAAGCGCCATGAACGGTCTCGATCAGAGGATAGGAAGGCATATGTCCCGGGATAAGAGCATACGCTGGCACATTGACCGCCTCACCTCCGTTGCGGAAAGGACGGAGGCCTATGAGTCCTATCCCGACAGCATACCGGAATGCCGTCTGGCCGTTGCCGCGGGATCCTGCGGGATGGAACCGTCCGTGAAGGGATTCGGATGCTCCGACTGCAAGTGCCAGACACATCTTTTCAAAGCGACCCCGGATTCTCTGCGGAGGCTTGTGTCGGAAGCGGGGCTGAATGCGTTCATCCCGAAGATGTCCAGATAGTGCCGGCAGGGGCCCCCACCAAAGCATTATTAAACATCACCCACTTTACACGTGTAATATAGCCGCGGAGTCTAATCGGCGGAGGGAATAAATGACATCCAGGAAGGCAGAGAACCTATCACGGAAAGTGACACCCGAGATCATCAACCAGTTGGAGGAGATCCTTGGGAAAGATAACGTCAACATCAGCGAAATGGACAGAATACTATACAGCCACGATCTCGCACCGCTCCCCAGTGTAGCGGGGATCGCCTTCGACAACATACCTGATGTCGTCGTAAGGCCTTCCACGGTCGATCAGGTGGCCGCAGTCGTCAAGCTGGCTCACAAGAACGGCATAGCCATCGTACCCAGGGGAGCATCCACATGGGGCCTCGGGGGATCTATGCCTGTCGCAGCAGGGATCCTGCTGGACATGTCCTCCGGGATGAACAAGATCATCGAGCTGGACAAAACGAACATGTCCATCAAAGTGCAGTCCGGATGCATCTGGGGGAAACTGATAGATGCTTGTGAGAAGGAAGGGCTCCTTGTAGGGTCCTATCCTTCCAGCTTCCCGTCCGCGACCGTTGCGGGATGGATATCCACCAGCGGCATCGGCCCCGGCGGGTACAAGTACGGAGCGGCTGTGGACAATGTTCTCAACATGAAAGTGGTGCTCGCTGACGGAACGGTCATAGAGACCGGCTACGACAACGTCGCGAACAACATGTCCGGCTACAACCTCAACAGCCTCTTCAGCGGCGCCGAGGGAACGCTGGGAGTCATAGTCGAGGTCACCCTGAGGGTCTACCCCAGGGGCATAGTCAGGCCTCTGGCATACAATTTCAAGAATCTCAAGGAGATGGGCGTCCCCATCAACAAGATAGTCAACCACCCCAGCCTCACACCGCTTCACATAGCCTGGTCCGATCACAACCACTTCGAGAACCAGAGGAAGGCCGGCATAGACGAGCACAAGGGCATCGACAACCTGCTCCTGGTCACCCTTCAGGGTGCTGAGGAGTTCGTCAAGCTGGAAGAGCAGGAGCTCGACAAGATCGTGGAGGAGAGCGGCGGGGTCAAGATGCCCTACGAGGTCGCAGACCACGAGTGGGATGAGAGATGCTACGAGTACAGGGTCCGCAAGATCGGCATCGGTTCGATCCCTGCAGAGGTCGTCGTGGAAGTGCAGCACTGGGCCGAGTTCGTTGACGAATGCTATGATGCTTTCGACGTGATGAAGATGGACCGGGGCGGCATAGTCGGCATGATCGCCGACCGCAGCACGGCCATGTTCATGCCGTACTACTTCAAGGATGACGAGACCCTCCTGGGCATGGTCGCTTTCGCGTTCAACTTCTACCTCGGGGACAGGGCCCTCCTGTACGGAGGCCGTTCCCTGGGCTTCGGAGTGTTCTTCGCATCCAACCTGGACCTGGTCAGGGAGCGCAACTCCACGGAGCTGATGAGGGATCTGAAGACCTTCCTGGACCCCAATGACATCATGAACCCCGGGCACCTGGTATGCGGCAAGACAAGGTTCGGCATAAATCTGGACCACAAGCTGATGGGCATCGCAGGCTCTCTCATGCAGGGAGTCAAGAAGCTCCTCCCCCAGGATAAGATAGGGAAGCTGAACAAGGAGCGCTTCCACTACGATCACATGGAAGAGGAGAAGCTCGAGTCCCGCAAAGTCACCTACGGCAGAGGCGACCAGTAAGCGAAACCGCCGCGGGGACCAACCCCGCGGCTCATTTCTTTCTTATAAGAATTCCATGAGGTCAGCCACCGTGTCTATGACACGGGTCTCGCCGGCCTCTTCCCAATCATCCGGTCCGTAGGTCCCGCTCAGGACACCCACGAATCCGGCCCCCGACTCCCTGGCGCAGATCCTGTCGAAGGAGTGGTCACCGACGAACAGTATATCCTCCGGGGAGACGCCGAGCCCTTGTGCCAGATGCTCCATCGCTATGGGGGAGGGCTTCGCCTCCTCCTCAGGGTGATCGTCCCTCGCAACGACATGATCCAGGAGGCCCATGATGCCCGAGACGGACAGAGCGCCGTCCGCATACTCCCTGCAGCCTCTCGTGAGCACGCCCACACGTATCCCGTTGGCTCTCAGGGCCTTCAGCAGGTCCACGGTCCCCGGGAAGGGCACCGCCTCATCCACATGCTCCATCTCTATGTCCCTTGCGACCCCGGCGATCCTGCGGTTGATCTCGAACAATTCCGGTCCGCGCCCGTTGGCCCTCAGCCACTCCACCCCTGAGTCTATGTTGAACTTGTATCCGCCGGACCTGTCGATGACATCCTCCGGCACACCTGCCCTCCTCATCTCGTCAAGTACCAGGTCGGTCATCCTGCGATAATCGACGCGGGTGTCAAGAAGGGTGCCGTCCATATCGAATCCTACGGCTTTGTATCCTGTGCGTATTCTCATCACCGGCTGATTATCATCGTCCGATAAAGATTGTGCGTTCAGGGGAGAACGATATATATCGACCATACAATAGGAATACGGTGATCACTTGCTGTGCGGGAATTGCGGTCATAAGATGAGGCCCGGAGAAGAGGTCTGCAGCATCTGCGGCACTGAACTGGGTCATGCCCCTCCGAAGAAAGGTTCGGACCCCTCGCTCTACAAGAAGAACCTGAAGAGCGAGGCCCGGGCCGTGCTGATATCGGTGTTCCTGCCGGGCATGGGGATATACTATGCGGGCAGGGTGAAAGGAGCGGTCTACTTCTTCTGGTTCGTGGTGATGTCCGTGATCTTATTCTTCATACCTTTCGGGCCCATAGTGATCTTCCTGGGCTGGCTCTTCCTGATATACAAGAGCTATGAGACCGTCAGGAACTATAATCATTATCTGATGACCAACGGCCGTCCGCCGTGGTGAGAGGAGTCAGGTGAGAGTAGTAGTCCCCCTTCTGTTTCAGGCGGCATTCGACTATGCACCCTACCCGCCGGTCCTTGGGCAATCATCCCGGCTGTGCGGGCTTGCTCCGATGGGGTGTCGCCGTTTCATCAGATCCGGAGGCAACGTCACTGTCAGCAGATCATCCTGCGCCCCGGCTGTGTCGTTTCTGAGCCCTTGCCCGGGCTCTCGCCCGGCCGGATTTCCCGGCCCATCTGCCCTGTGGAGGAGGGAACTTCCTCAGCCGGACAATGTCCTACCGTCGGCCGCCCTCTCTCTCCTGACGTCCACTTCAAAGGCGTTCTTGTATTAATCCTGATTGCATGCACGCAGTTCGGGACAGTATACGGGGACCGTACGGCCCTCAGAGCGTGTTCACACATGGCAAAACTTATTAAGCGTATTCGTTTACGTCGCCTATACGCAGGGGTAGTCAAGCATGGCCAACGACGCTAGGTTGAGGGCCTAGTCCTTCAGTGGTCCGTGGGTTCAAATCCCATCCCCTGCACTACGATTCTCATCCTGGCTGACGTACGTGCTCATAGGACGCAGACAAGGCAGTCCTGGGAGGCGCATGCGGGATTATCCACCTTCCATCTCAGCGCCCATGACTTGACGCCCTTGATCACGGGTATGAGGTCCAATCCCATCTCCGTGAGCCGGTAGCACACCATCGTAGGCGATTCCTCGCTGTCGGCCTTTCTCTCCACTATGCCCTCGGCCTCCAGGTTCCTGAGCCGCTCCGAGAGCATCTTCGGCGTGATCTCCTCCATGGACCTCTTGATCTCCGAGAATCTCTTCCATCTGCTGCCCTTATACAGTTCCAGTATGATCATAACCGTCCATTTCTTCGAGAGATAGTCCATGGTCTTGTAGACCGTGCAGTCATTTCTCATGGTATCCTTATGGAAACCTACTGTATTTAATCCAGTATCTTTATTATACGGCCTAATCCGAAGGGATACGAAAGAAAGGAGATCTTGACAATGAAGAATGAAATGTTTTGTTTCCAGTGCGAGCAGACGGCCAAAGGCACCGGGTGCACAGGCTCGGCAGGCGTCTGCGGCAAATCATCCGATGTGGCGAATCTGCAGGACGATCTTGTAACAGCTCTCGTCGACCTGTCCGTAAGGGCGAAGGGGAGGACGAACGACAGGACCGACGATATAGTGACGGAGGCCCTGTTCAGGACGATCACCAACGTGGACTTCGACCCCGTCTCAGTGAAGAGGCAGACAGATGCCATCGAAGCGGAGACAGACAGGATATGCGGGTCCTGCGGCGGCGGCAACGTGTCCTTCAGGACGCAGAAGATGTGGACGGACAACGAGGACATAAGGTCCCTGAAGTCCCTGATCCTCTTCGGCCTCAAAGGGATAGCCGCCTATGCGTATCACGCCAAGGCACTGGGGTACAGGGACCCGGAGGTCAATGCGTTCTTCTATGAGGCTCTCGCGGCCATCGGGGAATCCTCTGATTTCGACCATCTCCTGAAGGTGACCATGGAGACCGGGCAGGCCAACCTCAAGTGCATGGCACTCCTGGACAAGGCAAACACGGAGAAGTACGGTGTGCCCGCCCCCAACACGGTCCCCATGCTGATCGAGAAGGGGCCGTTCATAATCGTCACGGGACACGATCTCCTGGATTTGGAAGCCCTTCTGAAGCAGACCGAGGGCAAAGGGATCAACATATACACCCACGGTGAGATGCTGCCTGCCCACGGATACCCTGAGCTGAGGAAGTACGGCCACCTGAAGGGCAACTTCGGAACCGCCTGGCAGAACCAGCGCGACGAGTTCGATGATGTCCCGGCGCCCATACTGTTCACCACCAACTGCCTGATGAGGCCCAAGAACAGCTACATCGACCGCGTATTCACCGCAGGGCCTGTCAGCTATCCCGACACCGTCCACATAGGGGAGGACCGCGACTTCTCCGCCGTCATAGAGAAGGCGAAGGCCCTGGGCGGATACAGGGAGGACAGGCAGATGACCGGCATCAACGGAGGCAGGACCGTCACCACGGGATTCTCCGCCGGTACGATAATGTCCGTGGCCGACAAGGTCATCGAGGGAGTGAAAGCGGGTGCCATAAGCCACATATTCCTCGTAGGGGGATGTGACGGTGCCAGGCCGGGAAGGAACTACTTCACGGACTTTGTAAAGAAGGCTCCAAAAGACTCCCTGATCCTGACGCTCGCCTGCGGCAAGTACAGGTTCAACGACCTGGACATAGGGAGCATCGGAGGTATACCCAGGATGCTGGATGTGGGACAGTGCAATGATGCCTACGGGGCCGTGAAGGTCGCACTGGCACTTGCCGATGCATTCGAATGCACGGTGAACGACCTCCCCCTGTCCATTGTGCTGTCATGGTACGAGCAGAAGGCCGTGGCCATCCTGCTCACGCTGCTCAGCATGGGCGTCAAGGGGATATACCTGGGACCGACCCTGCCGGCGTTCCTGTC
The DNA here is from genome assembly GCA_012522645.1 of Thermoplasmatales archaeon. Lineage (GTDB taxonomy): Archaea > Thermoplasmatota > Thermoplasmata > Methanomassiliicoccales > Methanomethylophilaceae > RumEn-M2. The sequence goes on along the minus strand of JAAYKC010000051.1, from coordinate 2,095 downwards.
CCCGAACGTGCTGGACTTCCTGGTGAAGGAGTTCGGCGTGTCCCCGCTGAGCACGCCTGAGGAGGACATGAAGAAGATGCTCGGCTGATCCCCGCATCCCAAACCCTTTCCTTTCATTTTCACATATCATCCGAGCATATCCTCCAGATACCGCATCCGCCGGCGGCACGGCGGCGAAGCATACCTCGGACGGCGACGGGCCGATCCCTGTTCATAAGATCGTTTTAATGAGAATACTTAGACGTTCATCTAAATTATCGAATAAAGGCACTGTTTTTGGTCATGATTGGCAAGATTTATTAAACATAAGCTGATGAAGGCGCAATGACCAACAGCAGGTTCAGGGCGGTGGACACGGCCTTCTCCAGGAAACCGGCGGAGACCGATGCTCAGGGGAAGGTCTCGGAGTACTTCGGATGCAACGTCTTCGGCAGGAAGAACATGCGGAAGTACCTCCCGTCGTACATAAGGCGCGGCATCTATGAGAGCATAGAGGAGGGCAGGACCCTGGACAAGAACCTGGCTGAGAGCGTCGCGGAGGGGATGAAGCAGTGGGCCATGGACATGGGCGCCACCCATTACACGCACTGGTTCCAGCCCCTGACCGGGGAGACGGCGGAGAAGCACGACTCGTTCATACAGCCGTCGGGGCCCGGGGACGCAGCGGAATCATTCACGGGAAAGGTACTGTGCCAGCAGGAGCCGGATGCGTCATCATTCCCCAGCGGGGGGCTCCGGAACACCTTCGAGGCCAGGGGGTACACGGCCTGGGACCCGTCCTCTCCCGCCTTCGTGACCGGCGATACATTGTGCATACCCACGGTCTTCATCTCATACACAGGGGAGGCCCTTGATTACAAGACCCCGCTGCTGAGGTCGTCCTGGGCGGTGGGGAAGGCCGCATCGGACCTCCTGGAGTACTTCGGCATCGAAGGAGCCAGGGTCATACCTTATCTGGGTTGGGAGCAGGAGTTCTTCCTCATCGATTCGGCGCTGTGCGCCCACCGTCCCGATCTGCTCATGACCGGCAGGACGCTGATGGGGCATGAGAGCGCGAAGAGCCAGCAGCTGGAGGACCATTACTTCGGGTCGATACCCCAGAGGGTCCTCTCCTTCTTCAGGGACCTGGAGACGGAATGCTATAAGCTGGGCATCCCGATAAAGACGAGGCACAACGAGGCGGCACCCAATCAGTTCGAGATAGCCCCCGTGTACGAGGAGGCGAATCTTGCCATAGATCACAATCTGATGCTGATGTCAGCCATGAGGCCGGTGGCCAAGCGCCACGGGTTCCGGGTGCTGTTCCATGAGAAACCGTATCTCGGTGTGAACGGCTCCGGGAAGCACTGCAACTGGTCCCTGGGCATCCATGACGGTCCCGGTCTTTTCAGCCCGGGCAGGACGGACTCGGAGAACCTCAGGTTCCTGGCATTCATGTCCGTCGTCCTCATGGCGGTGTACAGGAACGACGGGCTGCTGAAGGCGTCGATTGCATCCTCGTCCAACGCCTACAGGCTGGGTGCGGACGAGGCCCCGCCCATGGTGATCTCCGTGTTCCTGGGCTCCCAGCTCAGCGGCGTCTTCGAGGAGATGCTCAGATCCAGGAGCCTGGTGAGGATGGGGGAGCGCCCGGGCTACAGCACGGGGATACCCCAGATCCCGGAGATACTCGTGGATAACACGGACAGGAACAGGACATCCCCCTTCGCATTCGTAGGGGACAGGTTCGAGTTCAGGGCTGTCGGGTCATCGGCCAACTGCTCTCTTGCGATCACAACCATAAACACCATCGTGGCGGACGAGCTGGCACTCTTCAGGTCCAAGCTGGATGAGAGGATATCGGCAGGCCTCGGGAAGGAGCAGGCGGTCCTGGAGACGGTCAGGGAGTACTACGGGATCTGCAGGGACGTGTGCTTCGACGGCAACAACTACTCCGCGGAATGGAGGGCGGAGGCCGCCCGCAGGGGCCTGGACTGCGAGACGTCGGTGCCCAAGGTGTACGATGCGCTCCTCTCCGAGAGCACGGTCAGCGCGTATGAGAGGACCAAGGTCCTGACCCGGAGCGAGCTGGAGGCCAGGGCCGAGGTCCTGTGGG
>JAAYKC010000050.1 GCA_012522645.1 Thermoplasmatales archaeon | reverse complement strand
CCTCTCGACAGCCTCTCTCCGCGGACGGTCTGCTGACCGCCGCAACCCGCCATCTGAGTGAGGTTCAGCATGGAACCTCTCGCTCCGGCCTTGGCCATGATGACCGCGGAATTGGAGAGACCCAGATACTTCTCGGCTATACGTCCGTCCGTGTCACGGGCCTCCTCAAGGGTCTTCTTCACATTGACCTCGAGGGTGTCCTTCACTGTGCGTCCGGGCATGGGCGCCAGGGTGCCTGCCTTGAAGGAGCGCACATAGTCCTGGACCTTCTCCACCGCATCCGCGTTGTTGCTCTGGATCTGCAGCTTCGCACTGCTGGGTATGTCCTCATCGTCTATGCCTGTGCTGAATCCGTGCTCCATAATGGCCGCGAGGACGAGCCTCGAGACCTCATCTATGAACTGGGCAGCCCTGTCGTATCCGTAATCACGGGTTATGCGGTCGAGGATCTTCCCCTTGCTGTTCCCTATGGCCTTGGCATCGATGGTGCCCATCAGAAGCTGGCCGTTGCGTATCTTGACGTATGAGTCATTCTCGCATTCTTCTCTCTTGCACCTTGTGCATCCGAGACATATGCTGCTCTTGAACGTAGTCCGGAAATCATCAGGCAGCACTATGGAGAACAGCTGCTTGCCTGTCCAATATTCATTCCCTTCCTCATCGATCATGGGCTCGGGGATGTCCTTGTCCTTCAGCTTGGAGAGGATGTTGACAGCCTCCATCCTGTTGAAGACGGGATTGTTGTGGGTCAGGAAGAACGCCCCTGTTATGTAATCGTGGATGGCGCCGATTATGGGCCCTCCGTACCTGGGGGACAGTATGTTCTCCTGAACCTGCATGATTATGCGCGCCTCGGCCCTTGCCTCCTCGCTCTGGAGGACGTGGAGGTTCATCTCGTCACCGTCGAAGTCCGCATTGTAGGGCGGGCAGACGCAGAGATTGAACCTGAAGGTACGGTCGGTCATGACTTTGACGCGGTGCGCCATCATGGACATCCTGTGCAGGGACGGCTGCCTGTTGAACAGGACGATGTCGCCGTCCATCAGCTGCCTCTCGACCACGTAATCCGGTTCTATGCCCTCTGCCACCTCCTCGGCGTTACGGTCGGTGAGCCTTATCCTCCTCCCGTCGGACCTTATAACATAGTTGACCCCGGGGACGTACTCCCCTTTCTCGCCCGTGGGCTCCATTCCCCTGCGGACGAGGTTCCTCATCATCTCGATGTTATTCTCGTTGACATGGGTCGGCACCGTCAGCTCCCTGGCCGCAGGTATGGGGACACCCACCTCGTTTATCGAGAGCAGGGGGTCCGGGGATATGACCGTACGGGCAGAGAAGTTCACACGCTTGCCTGAGAGGTTGGACCTGAAGCGGCCCTCCTTCCCTTTCAGCCTCTGCGTCAGCGTCTTGAGGGGACGCCCGCTCCTGTGCCTCGCAGGCGGTATGCCGGAGGTCTGGTTGTCGAAGTATGTTGTTATATGATACTGCAGAAGCTCCCAGAGATCCTCAACGATCAGCTGGGGGGCTCCCGCGTCGCGGTTCTCCCTCAGCCTCTGATTGATCCTGAGGACGTCCACCAGCTTGTGCGTCAGGTCATCCTCGGATCTGTCCCCTGAGTCCAGGGTTATCGAGGGCCTGACGGTCACGGGGGGAACTGCGAGAGCAGTGAGCACCATCCACTCGGGCCTGCATGTCTTGGGGTCCATCCCCATCGTTATGAGGTCCTCGTCAGTTATGCGCTCCAGCCTCTCACGGACCTCCTTCGCGGTGAGCTTGTGGTTGTCCGTGGTCTCCCTGAACGTGGTCGGCTTGTCCAGCTTTATCTTCACCTGCTCGGCGCCGCAGTAGGGGCAGACGCCCTTGCTGGAAGCATCCTTGATGGTCTCCTTGGAGAATGTCTTGGTGTCAACTGTGTCAGCCCCCAGCTCCTCCATGCGCTCCATGCTGTCCCTGCGGGCGCTTATCTGGTCCTGGGTCAGCATAAGCCTGCCGCACTTGTGACAGGTGGATTCCAGCATGGACTTTATGTCCTTGATGAACCCGACGTGGATGACGGGCAGTGCCAGATCTATGTGGCCGAAGTGCCCAGGGCACTCGTCGACCTTGCATGCGCAGGTCTTGCAGCGTATCCCGGGCTCTATGACACCCATGTGGGGGTCCATCAGGCCCATCTCTATCGGGTAGCCCTCGTCGTCATAGGTGTCGGCCGTTATGACCTTGGTGGCCGACATCTTCCTTATCTCCTCAGGCGAAACACAGGAGAATTTTATGGATCCGATCCTTTTCGTTATTCCGCGCATGATATCACCTCAAATCCTCCAACTGCAGCCTCATCGCAACACCCAGCGAGAGCAGCTCGTCCATGAGCAGCTTGAACGCATATGATGTCTGCACCAGGTGCACGTTGGTGTTGTTCTTGCACACGGGGCAGTAGACCGCTCCGCGCCTGTCCATTATCGCTATGTGCCCGCAGTTCGGGTTGCCGCAGACATACTGCTGCGTACCGTCGGACTCATCCAGGAGACGGTCCTTGATCACCATGGCGGCACCGTGGCCGATCAGGCAGTCGCGCTCCATCTCACCAAATCTGAGACCTCCCTGCCTGGAACGTCCCTCTGTGGGCTGGCGTGTGAGGATCTGCACGGGACCGCGGGAACGGACGTGCATCTTTCCGCTGACCATGTGGTGCAGCTTCTCATAGAATATCACCCCGGTATAGATGTCCATGTGGATCTGTCTGCCGGTGGTGCCGTCATACATGACCTCCCTGCCCGTGTTCTTGAACCCGTTCCTGACGAGCCCGTCACGGATGGCCTCCTCCCTCTCTCCGGAGAACACCGTTCCGTCAACGGTGCGGCCCTCCATTGAGCCGAGCCTTCCCCCTATCATCTCAAGGATGTGGGCGACCGTCATACGTGCCGGTATCCCGTGGGGGTTGATCACCAGGTCGGGCGTTATGCCGTCTATCGTGAACGGCATGTCACATTGGTCCACAAGGCGTCCGATGACACCTTTCTGTCCGTGCCTGGAGCAGAATTTGTCACCGAGCTCGGGTATCCTCTGGTCGCGGACCTTGACCCTGACGAGCCTGGATCCGTTCTCGGATTCGGTCACCATGACCGAATCAACATAACCGTTCTCTCCCGGCCTCACGGTGACGGATGTCTCCCTCCTCTTCTGAGGCGTAAGGAAATCAGTCTCCTCCTCCAGGAACCTGGGGGGTGACGTCTTGCCTACGAGAACCTCCGTCCCGGTGACCTCAGCCTCCGGGAATATCAGACCGTCCTCGCCCAGGGATGCATATGACAGATCGGCGCGGGCGCCCATCACATCAGGGGAGGGGATCTCGAAGTGATCCTCCTGTCCTCCGGGATAGCGGCGCTCCTCCGCACGGTATGTCCTCATGAAGGTGGACCTTCCGAGACCGCGCTGAACGGAGCTCTTGTTGATCACAAGGGCATCCTCTATGTTGTATCCGTGGAAGGACATGACCGCAACGCAGAAGTTCTGCCCTGCAGGCCTGCGGTTGTACCCGACGAATTCCATCGTCTGGGTCTGTACCATGGGCTTCTGCGGGTAATGAAGAAGGTGGCCGCGGGTATCGGGCCTGAGGCGGTAGTTCGCCGCGGGGACCCCCAGGGACTGCTTCGTCATGCCTGCTCCCATGGTGACACGGGGCGATGAGTTGTGCTCAGGGTACGGTATCAGACCTGCGGCCACTCCGAGTATGACCATCGGGTCTATCTCCATGTGGGTGTGGTCCTTGGTTATCTTGGACTCCATGGTGAACTCGTCGTCGCACATGCGGCATCTGAGGACGGGATCGCCGGCCTCGCCCATGTTCATCCAATCCACATCGTTGGAGGACATGGGGTGGTTGCAGTCCTTGCAGTAATCCGGAACGCTGAAGGGCTCAACTGCGATGTAGGTATCCTCTTCCTCTTCGGCGTCCACCCATTCGATGATGCCCTCGCGGAACAGATCGTCCCATTTCAGGGTGTTGTTGCGTATGGACTCGAGGTGCTTCCTTGTCATCACGGTCCTTCCGTTCTTGAGGACCAGGAGAGGGCGTCTCAGACGGCCCTCATCGCAGTTGATTATGACCTCGTCCATTTCGTCATCGTAGCGGACGTTTATCTCGTCGGACAGGAGACCGCATCTCCTCTTGTCACGGATCTCCGCCACCAGCTTGGACGGCACATCATGGCTTCCCACAAGGTCACCGTTGACATAGACGCGGCTCTTGCACTGGCCCACTTTGGACATGTGAAGATCGTTCTTGAGGATCCAGTCCACATCCTTTTCAGGGAAGCCCTTGGATACATCGATTATCAGGGCCGCATTCTTGACCAGCCCGCAGTTCTGCCCTTCAGGGGTCTCCGCAGGGCAGAGCCTCCCCCACTGGGTGGGGTGCAGGTCACGGGCCTCGAAGTGAGGCTGGCTCCTCGTCAGGGAGGAGGTGATCCTGCGCAGATGGGACAGAGCGGACATGCCCGTCGTCCTGTCCAGCAGCTGCGATACTCCCGCACGTCCGCCGACCCAGTTTCCGGTGGCGAGAGCATGGAGCAGCTTGTGCGTGAGAAGGTCCGGGCGTATGGAGGATGAGATCTTGAGCTCGTCCTTCTTCCTGCCCCAGTTCCTCTCCAGCTGGTACTTCAGGTCCTTCATGAGACTGCTGAAGCTGGTCCTGAAGAGATCCTCCATGAGATCGCCGGAGAGTTTGAGCCTCTTGTTGGCGTAGTGGTCCTTGTCGTCCTCTTTCCTCTGCCCCATCGAGAGCTCGAGGACCGAGCGTGCGACACGGCCCAGGAACAGGGCCTTCTTCTTGCGGTCCTCTTTGGTGTCCCCCAGGTGCGGGAGCAGGGAGCGGTCGAGTATGCTCTCGACCTTCTTCGTCCTGTACTCCTTGGCCTGTCCCGCAGCGAAGTTCCTCTCCAGGAACGCTATCGCATCCTCCTGGGAATGGTAGCCGTTCGGGGGGTAGTTCTTCACATCGTCGCTGCTCTCTATGTTGGCGTAAACGATGTTGGCCATGTCCCCTACGCTCTCGTTGGAGACTATGGCATCGAAGATCTCCTTGTCACTGTCCATCCCAAGCGCCCTCATTATGGCGACCAGGGGTATGGCGGTCGGCGCGACCGGTACCGTGACCGTGACCATGCCGTCCTTTTTCTTCTCCACCAGCGTCAGTGCGCGGTACCCCTCCTTCTGGGAGAAGACCTTTGCGACCTCCACGGCGGAGCCGTACTTCTCATTGAACTCGACCATGACCCTGTTGGGGGCAAGATCCTCCAGGGTGATGAGGACCCTCTCCGTACCTCCGATTATGAAGTAGCCTCCGGAGTCCATGGGGTCCTCCTTCCTCTCTATAAGGAATCTGTTGTACTCCTCATCGGACAGTTCGCGCTGCTCGTGCTCGTTCACGACGGATCTGTTCAGGTTGCAGCCTTTGGACCTGACCATCATGGGCAGGTCTCCTACGCGCACCGACTCCGTGTCCTTCTCCACACCGTCCTCGATAATCGTGAAATCAACGTACACAGGGGCCATGTAATTCTGGTTCCTGAGCCTGGCCTCCATGGGGGAGAGCTCGTGGCTGTATCCGTTGGCCTCCGTGACCTTGGGTGCGCCGATGCGTATGGTGGGCTTCCCCTGCGGGTCCACCCTGCCATCCTCATCCCTCTTCCGGCCTATGCGTATCTCAATGTTCCGCCCGTTGGTACGCTCGGGATCGAGCCTTATCGTTCCGAGCTCGGTGTCATCAGTGGGGACTCTTATGTTGTCGACGATCTTCTGCATCCGGCTGTTGGGGTTGTCGCCGGTCGCCAGGAAATCGTCGAAGGAGGATGTGTGGTGATTTACTATGCTGCGCTCATTGAAGTAGAGCTGTACGAGGTCCCTCATTCTCTCAGCTCCCTACAACCAGTCTGTAAGCGACGAACAGCTCCGCCGTCTCACTTTTCCTCACTATTTTTATGACGCTCCCCTCCTGGATGGGGCGCTCATACACGTTCTCCAGCACTTTTATCGCCGCGTCGTTTGTCTTTATCTTGGGAAGCTGGTCACGAGTGATCTTGAATTTCTCAAGGATCTTCTCGACTTCCTCCTCCGGAAGCAGGTCGTGCTCCGGGACGAGCTCGTGTTTAAGGACGTTAAACGAGATGTTTTCTGTTGCCAAGTATATCACCTATTCTCAAATACCCCGCTGCAGGTCAGCGGGAAACCCCTTCACTATAAAATCCGATTCCATTCCAGATGTTCCTCATACTTGATCCGCCGTCTGATCGCTCATGAAGACTACCAGCGGGCCCGAGGGGATTCGAACCCCCGACCACCTGATTAAAAGTCAGATGCTCTACCTAGCTGAGCTACGGGCCCATGGATAGCTTAAGCTTGCGTTCAATGGGGAGCGTGTCATCCTATTTAATAATGTGTGCCGATACCGGGCAGATTCTGAGCATTCCTCTCCCCCGGGAACCCCGCTGTTCAACCGCAACGAGTGATTTAATAACAGAGCGGACTATTTAATCCGGTCGACTACAGGAAGTGCAAACATGAAAAGAGAAATCAAGGGAAACGTCAGCTGGGTTGGATACGTGGATTGGGAGCTGCAGAAGTTCCACGGGGATGATTATTCCATAATGAACGGTTCAAGCCAGAACGCATACCTGATAGAGGAGGAGAAGACCGTGCTTATCGATACGGTCTGGACCCCGCACGGGAACGAATTCGTGAATAATCTGCGCGAAGAGATCGGTCTCGACAAGATAGATGTCATAGTCATGAATCACGGGGAAGCGGATCACTCGGGAGCACTGCCCGAGCTGATGCGGGAGATCCCTGATACACCGATCTACTGCACCGCCAACGCAGTGAAGAGTCTGGAAGGCCAATATGGTAAGAACGGCTGGAACTTCAAGACCGTTAAGACTGGGGATTCCGTTGACATCGGCAACGGCAAGAAGCTGATCTTCGTTGAGATGAAGATGCTCCACTGGCCGGACAGCATGGCCACGTACCTGACCGGGGATAACGTCCTCTTCTCCAACGACGCCTTCGGACAGCATTTCGCCGCGGGCGGCCTGTTCAACGATACGGCGGACCGGTGCCTCCTGGAGAAGGAGGCGATGAAGTATTACGCCAACATACTGAACCCGTTCTCCTCCTTCGTGACCAGGAAGCTGGACGAGATAAACTCCCTCGGATTGCCCATCGACATCATCGCCCCGAGCCACGGGGTGATTTGGAGGGAGGACCCTCTGAGCATCGTCGGGAAATACGCCGAATGGGCCGACGAGTACCAAGAGGATCAGGTCACCGTCATCTACGACACCATGTGGGAAGGTACGGCGGCGATAGCCCATGAGATAGCGGGCGCAGTCTCCAGGATCAGCCCCGGAACTGAAGTGAAGGTGTTCAACTGCTCCAAGGCCGACAAGAACGAGATCATGACCGAGGTCTTCAAATCCAAGGCCGTGGCAGTTGGCTCGCCCACTGTCGGCAATGACATACTCACCAGCGTCAGCAGCACGGTCCATTTCATGAAATCCCTGAAATTCCAGAACAAGAAGGCAGCTGCATTCGGATGCTACGGATGGAGCGGAGAGAGCGTGAAGATACTGAAGGAGAAACTGACTGATGCGGGCTTCCGCGTAGTGGATGAGAGCATCCGCTCCATGTGGAAGCCGAACGATGAGGAACTGGCCTCGGCGGAGTCCCTGGCAAAAGCCCTGCTGAGCTGAAGGGGACTCCCGACGAGATTCATATAAACGGATATCACATTGGCCCCCGCATGGCAGATCGCATGGAGCTCAGAGTGGCTCCGATGAACAAGAGATCGGAAGCGGGGCTCGGGAGGGCCAGGATAGACCCGGCTACGATGGCCGAGATGGGGCTGGAGCTGGGCGATCCCATAGAGGTTGTCGGGAAGAGGTCTGCCGCCCTCAAGGTGTTCAAGGGATCGCCGGAGGACAGGGGCCTCATCAGAATCGACGGACAGACCCGTACCAATACGGGGGTCGGAGTGGACGATAACGTCAGGATCATCGTGCACAAGGACCCCGTGACGGCTGAGAAGATAGTCCTGGCGCCCAACATACCCAAGGATAAGAGGATATCCTTCAACGAGGGGATCAGGGACGTCTTCATGAAGAGCCTGCTCCACAGGCCTCTGATCGCCGGCAACGACATAGTGGTGCCGAATGTGGCTCTCATGGGATGTCTGGCCCCTTTCACGGTGGTCAGCACCCTCCCCAAAGGGCTCGTGGTAGTGGATGTGGGCACGGACATCGTGATCAAAGAGGCCGCACAGACAGAAGAAGTGCGGATGATCGGGAAGATAAACTACGAGGACATCGGCGGCCTCGACGAGGAGCTGAAACGCATCCGCGAGATGATCGAGCTCCCTCTGAAGCACCCTGAGCTGTTCATGAGGCTGGGGATCTCGGCTCCGAAGGGGGTCCTGCTCTACGGGCCTCCCGGCACAGGGAAGACACTCATCGCCAAAGCAGTGGCCAACGAATCCGGGGCATCATTCTACCCGATACAGGGTCCGGAGATAATCGGGAGATACTACGGGCAGAGCGAGGAGCGTCTCAGGAACGTCTTCAAGGAAGCTCATGACAATGCGCCCAGCATAATTTTCCTGGATGAGATAGACAGCATCGCGCCCAGCAGGGAGAATGTGACCGGCGAGGTGGAGAGGCGTGTGGTCGCCCAGCTGCTCACGCTGATGAACGGCCTCGGCGACAGAGGGGACGTCATCGTCCTGGGAGCGACGAACAGGGAGGATTCCATAGATCCTGCGCTCCGCAGGCCGGGGAGATTCGACCGCGAGATAGAGATCGGCATTCCCGGACTGAACGGCAGGATCGAGATACTGAGCGTTCATCTGAGGGGGATGCCCCTGGCCGAGGATGTGGATGTGGATGCATTGGCGGGAATGACCCAGGGATTCGTGGGTGCGGACATAGCCTCCCTCGCCCGGGAGGCGGCGATGAAATGCCTCAGCAGGAATCTCACGGAATTCGACCTGGATAAGCCGATACCCAGTACTGTGCTTGATAAGATGAGGGTCACCATGAAGGATTTCACGGACGCACTGGCAGAAGTGGAGCCCAGCGGGATGAGGGAGGTCCTCGTGGACATACCGAAGGTGAGATGGTCGGACGTAGGGGGCCTTGAGAGCATCAAGCGGGAGATCCGCGAGGTCTTCATCCCCACCGAGAGCAAGAAGAGCTTCGAGCGCCTCGGGATAAAACCTCCCAAGGGCGTTCTGTTCTACGGCCCGCCCGGAACCGGGAAGACGCTAATCGCCAAAGCAGTGGCCAACGAATCCGGGGCCAATTTCATATCGGTCAGCGGACCGGAGATCGCCAGCAAATGGCTGGGGGAGTCCGAGAAGGCGATAAGGCAGATCTTCAAGAGAGCCAAGCAGATGGCCCCGTGCATTATCTTCTTCGATGAGATCGACAGCATAGCGCCGCAGAGGGGGACAGGCGACAGCCACTCATGGGAGAGGGTGGTCAACCAACTGCTCCTGGCCATGGACGGCATAGAAGAACTGCCCAATGTCACTGTAATGGGAGCGACCAACCGTCCGGACATGATCGATCCGGCACTGCTGCGTCCCGGACGATTCGACAAGATGATCATGATAGGCCTGCCCGGACTGGAGGACAGGCTGAGGATACTCGAGATCCATACCAGGGAGATGCCGCTGATGAACATCGATCTCCTTGATCTGGCTGAGAAAACGGACGGCTATGTCGGGGCGGATCTGGCCGGGCTCTGCCGCGAAGCGGGCCTCACAGCATACAGGGAGAATGAGAATGCCAAGTACATAGACAACCGTCATTTCGCCGCCGCTCTGAAGCTCGTGAAACCGTCGGTGGACTCGAAGGCCATGGAGAGGTACGCCGCCATCGGAACGGAGATGAGGAAGCGCAGGACGGGATACGAATCATTCTACAGGTGATCTGATGAACGGAAAGATATTCTCCGAGGAGCTTATCGGCATGACCGCCATGACCGTGGGCGGTTATCTTCTCGGCACGGTTGACGGCCTGGTGTTCGATACTGTCACCGGGGAGCTGAGATATGCTCTGATAAAGTTGCGGGGCACTCCCAAAAAAGGTCAGAAGGTGGATGCCGCCGGCAGGGCGGTAGTGGACTTCGATGATCTTAAGATCGGCGAGAAGAGCATCACCGTCATCTGAGGGATTTGACCATGTACGGCCGCTCCGTGGAATATCCCAACAGCTCATAGTACCCTCTGACGCCCACTCCGCTGGTCACCCTGATCCTCACGGCACCGTTCTCCGCGGCGATCCTCTCCGCCTCCGCCATAAGCTCCCGGCCGAAGCCCCTGTGCTGCCAGTCCCCGGTACGTCCCAGCTCGGCCATCCTGCCGAACACCTTGAGCTCCCTGACCGTGGCCGTGCCGTTCCCGTCGTTCCTCAGACGGACGTAGCCTATCAGACGCCCCCCGACCTCCAATGATATGAAATCCTCCGTGCGGCCGGACGCCTCGTAGGACATCCTCCTGACCGACGGTTCGCCGTCCCATTGTTCGAGCCCCACCTCACGGCACCTTATGCATCTGCATTCCAGACCTGAGGCCGCCAGGTCCCTTTGGACGAGCTGCCTGATGTTGCTGTCCCTTATTCCCGCGGCTATCTCCGGCGCGGGGATGTCCCTCTGTATGCGCTGTATCCTGACATATTCCGGGACCTCTGCCTTCATCTTGGCTATCAGAGCGACTGCCGTTCCCGTATCGTACGGTGTATACGCACCCTCGGCCCACATCCTGTGGAGCCCGGTCCCCGGGATCACCAGGGTCGTGTATATCTTGAGCATGTCCGGTCTGAAATCCGGGTCGGAGAACATCGTCCTGAATGACTCCATGTCCTTCTCGGGTGATGATCCGGGTAGCCCCGGCATTATGTGATAGCATATCTTCAGCCCCCTTTCCCTGCAACGGGCGGTGCATTCCCGGATCTCCCGGACACCGTGGCCGCGGTTCACTGATTCCAATATCCCGTCATCCAGTATCTGGATCCCCAGTTCCACCCTCGTTGTGCCCAGGAGCATGGCCCGCTCTATCTGCTCCTCATCGAACACGTCCGGTCTTGTCTCCACCGTCAGGCCCACGCACCTGTGCTCCGCATCCCGGTTCCTGCTCTGGGCCTCCTCTATTGTGTCCGAATCGGTGCCGTTCATCGCATCAAGGCATCTCCGGACGAACCACTCCTGATACTCCGTGTCCCGGGAGGTGAACGTGCCTCCCATGATTATCAGGTCGATCTTATCGGTCTTATGGCCTATCGCTTCCAGTTGCTCTATGCGGTCGGAGACCTGTCTGTGCGGATCGAACTCGTTCCTTGCGGCTCTCCTTGCGGCCGGCTCCTTCCCCGTATAAGATTGCGGGGAGTCGTTCTCCACCCCTCCGGGGCAATAAATGCATTTACCGTGGGGACAGGGATGCGGGGATGTCATGACCGCGATGACGGCGACGCCGCTCGCTGTCCGCATGGGTTTCTTGATCAACAGGCCGAGGAAACGGTCCCTGCGGTCCTCCGGTATATGGGCCAGTATCTCCGAGTTGGAGGGCATTCTCGCAGCCCTGAACTCTCCGCACAGCCTGATCTTCTCAGCCTGGATCGCGTCCCTGTCGCAGAGGGCCCCGTTCAGGATGCTCTCTGCGATCCTGCTGCAGATCTCATCCATAATACGTGTCCGCCCTGCGGCCGGAAATGTCCTTCTCCTCTTCCTCAGGAGCCTGGACGATCAGGTCCAGGTAGGATATGTTGCTCAGTATCAGGAAACGTGTGATGCCTCCTTCGATCCTCAGCACCGCAGCGTTCTCGTTGCCCAGCATCGTGTATCCGATGAACTCTCCCTCGGTGCTCTCCTCTTCCGAGGTCCGGATCCTGCATTTCGATCCCTTTCTGATCTCAGGCACATCGCTCATTGCTTCCTCTCCTCCGACACCAGCTTCTGGAAGTGCGTGGCCGTCTTGCGATAGTTCTCCATGGCCATGTTCACGTTGGCCTCTGTGAAGCTCCACGCCTTGGAGAGGTCTCCGTACCTTATTCTGTAGCCCTTCCTGACCTGCCCGTCGAATTCCACACTCAGGCTCTCCAGCAGGTCCATCGACTTCAGTTTGTTTATGTGCCTGTATATGGTCGGCTTCGTGGTGTCCAGAAGTGCTGCAAGCTCCTCCACCACCCAGCCTTTGCCGGGATTGCGCATGAAGAAATCCATGAAAAGACGATACGGGACACTGTCCCTGAGCCCTGTGGCCGATGTTTTGGGGTCGTAGCCCTTGGGTATGTATCCTATATTTATCAGGAATGTCTCAGCTACGACGTTTATATCCTGCTCCGCCCCCATCGGCACATTGCTGACGACCTGCAGTTCGAACATGAAGAATTCCTCTATACCTATTTAGTTAAGCAGGTATTTTAAATATTCTGCGATCGGACTTAATTTATCCGGGGAACCTCTGCATCAAATGGAGCTCTTCACCCTCTCGACAGCCCTCATCAGGCTCGTCTGAGGTATCACAGCCGATACGGGTATGCTGAGGATCCTCTCCACCGTCGGGGTAACTATGGGCGCACAGACCACCGCCAACGCTCCGTCCCTTTCGGCTTTCACGGCAGCGACTATGGCATCCTCGACCGTCGACACAGGATATTCTTTAAGGAATATCTCCCTGCCGTCCAAATCCGTTGACTTGGGGAGAGTCTGCATCACCTGATGGGATGCGATGATCGCTATGAAATCCTCTGATGCGGGATCTGACAGGACCTTCACCGCTTTCACGATGCTCCTCACCGTCCTCAGATTGGGCTCTCTCTTGTCCTCCAGGATCTTGTACATCGTGCTCTGCGATATCCCGGACAGTCTGGAGAACTCGTTTATGGTGATCTTCAGCTCCTCATCCAGGACCTCCCTCAGGGCCTTCTGGAATCCACCTTCCTCTTTCAGCATCCCGTTTACAAGATCACTCACTGACATTGTTTCTCACCCATTCTGCTGCCGATGTTCCCGCTACGGCTCCCTGGCCTACCGCCTTGGCCAGCTGCCACGGTTTCCCCGTGACGTCCCCGCAGGCGTATATGCCGTCTGTGCCGGTGAAGCATGAGGAATCCACCTTTATCGAATCATCCATCTCCGGCATGACATCCAGGTCCATAGCGAGATCCGCAGAGGACCTGGCCCCCAGTTCGATGAATACGCCGTCGAGGCTCAGCACGGTGCCGTCATCCAGTTCCAGAGCGGTCACCTTATCCTCTCCGATTATGGCCTTCGCAGAGGCTCTGACGGTCTCCGCACCGGCATCTGCTGCCTTCCTGATCATCCTCTCCGAGGCTGCGATATCCTTCGCCACCCAATAGACCTTTGATGCGTAGGCGGTCATGAGCTCCGCGGACGCTGCCGACTCCGTCTCCCCGCCGATTATCGCCACGGTCTTCCCTTTGTAGAAATTCCCGTCACAGGCGGCACAGTAGCTGACACCTTTCCCGAAGAGTTCCTTCTCCCCCGGTACGCCCAGCTTGACCCTGGATATGCCTGTGGCCAGGATCACGGCCCTGGCCTTTATCGCCGTGTCATTCTCGGTCATGATCTCGAACCCGCCGTCCTTCCGGGCCGCGGAGATCACGTTCTCCCTGAGCATCCTGCAGCCGAAGCCTTCGGCCTGCCCGGAACCGACCCTCAGGATCTCGGAGCCGTCAGCCTTGCCGGGGATGCCCAGATAGTTCTCTATGTGAGTGCCGGCGAGGGCGCTGTTCTCCGTTTTACCCACCAGCACCACGGAGACCTTCTTCCTGGCCGCATGTATTGCGGCCTGGAGTCCTGCCGGACCGGCACCGATGATCAGAACATCGGCAGAGATCATATCATCACATTTCCAGTACGGTATCCTTGAGGCTCTCTGCGGTAAGCCCGGGATTGAGACCCACTATCTGCCCTTCCAGCTTCCCGTTCTTGAACACCAGGATCGTGGGTATGGCCGTTATGTTGTACTTCCTCGATGTGGCGGGGTTGCTGTCCACGAGCAGCTTCCCGACGGCTATCTCCCCTGCGGATATCTCTGCCAGCTTCTCTATTATGGGGGCGATCCTCCTGCAGGGGCCGCACCAGGGAGCCCAGCAGTCAACGACCGCATACTTCGCTCCGACGAATCCGTCGAAAGATGCATCCGTGACCTCTATGACGCTCATTTCGTCACCCCCGCCTTGCTGCAGGGGATGAGCCCGCGGCTTGCCATCAGATCGAGTATGCTGTTCTTGGGCATCATGCCGATCAACGGATCGGATGCCTTCCCGTCCTTGAAGAGTATGAACATGGGTATCGCAGCCACCTCGAATCTGTTGGCCAGCCCGGGGTTCTTGTCCACGTCGACCTTCACAACCTTGGCACAGCCCTCCACTTCCTCCGCTATCTCGTTGAGAAGCGGGGCCATCCTCCTGCAGGGGCCGCACCAGGGAGCCCAGAAGTCCACGAGAACGCTGTCATTCTCTTTCAAGAAGCTGTCGAAATTTTCGTCATTGAGTTCGATTATCATTGGTTCCACCTGTCGTGCGGCTGCAATTGTACAAACGGGATAAATAGGTTTCATAACAACCCCTTTGATGTTATCAATGCGGTTAAATCCGTAATACGCGATAAGTCTGCAGTGAGCCGAGATGCTTGAGGAGACAGACAACGTGATAGGATTGGAGGTTTACACCCCTGAAGGGATATTCCTGGGTCAGGTCGACAGGGTGATTCTGGATGTCCCCAATAAGAAAGTGGACGGCCTCTTCATGGAAACGGCCAGTCCCGTTCTCGTCGACGAAGGCGTCTCCATCAATATACCCTACGGCTGGGTGCAGTCCGTGGGAGATGTGGTATTACTCAGGTATTTCCCGAAAAGGGTGTCAAGGAACGGCCGCGTGGAACAGTGAATCACCGCAGTTCCGCACAGGCCCCGGACAGCACGGGTTTCGTTCCCAGCCTGTCAACCAGGACATCCAGGTCCTCTCCGTACTCTGCGGACAGCTCTCTGTGCAGGACCTCCATCCTGACCGATCCGCGCATATGTCCCCGGGCGGCCAGCTTCTCCGAGGAATGGGTATGCTTCACCAGAACGGTATCGCTGACAAGATTGTCGGAATGGGCCACAATCTTCTCCTCGATCGTCGCCGGGATATAATCCCCGGGCGGCAGACCGAACTCCTCCACATCCGTCTGGTCCAGACCCGCTCCCGTGTGCTTCCTTGCCGTCTCCGCCAGATCCTCCGGCAGACCGAGGCTGATGAGTATCCTGTACCCCTCATAGGCGTGCATTATGGAGTGGTCGACCGACCTCCCGATATCGTGGAGCATCGCACCGGCCAGAACCAGGTCCCTGTTGCAGGGTATGCGCTCCGAGATCGCCGCCGCCACAGCCCGCACCGTACAGCTGTGGTGCATGACGCGCCTGCTGCAGCCTGCGTTCTCCAACAGCCTGATGCACTCCCTCTCATTAGGATAGATCGACAACTGTCTTCCCCCTTTCATTAGGCACGACCGACATCTTCCCGCCGCGATTCTCATAAAGGGTCTTGCCCTCCGTGAACCGGTCGAGGAATATCGCCGCTGCCGCGATCTCAGAATGCGGCTGGTTACCGACGGATACATTGAAATCCGCTCTCTCATAGATCTCCGGGGGAACCTTCTCCGCACCTACGATCAGCGTCATCCTCCCTTCCCGCGGTATCTTGTCCAATGCCTCGTCGATCCTCTGCCCGTACATCGTAAGGTGGACCACCGTACCGTCATGATCGTCGACGACCTTCCTCCATTTGACCCCCGTCTCTATGAAGAAGTCCCCTCCGAAACGACCTACGACACTCCGTATGTTCTCTTCGAGCACCGTGTCCTTGGTGTCCACGTATATGCCCTTCGCACCGAGCGCTCTGGCGGCCAGCGCGACATGGGTCGTGACCCTCTTGTCCCTCTGCGGCCTGTGACCTATCCTCAGTATGACTATATCGGACATCGGCCGCCTACTCCCGGCGAAGCTCTATCCTGTGGCCCCGATAATCCATTTTGACGGATCTGCGCACCAGGCTCTTGAGCATAGTGGATGTCAACTCCATGGCCTCTGCAATATCGCCCGAGAATCTGCCCTTTTCGCCGACCATTTCGACGATTTTGTCCTCGATGGCGGCATACTCCTCCTCACTCATCATGGCGGCGGCGAGAACGTCACTTATCTCATAGACGGGCCACTGCGCATTTATGTGGAAGGCGGAATAGAATGAATGGTATGATTTCACGGGCGGGGAACCGTCCACGGACACCCAACGGCTCGTGACCAGTTTCATTTTCTCGAAAAAGGATACGGCGTCTCTCCCTTCGGCGCCGTATTTCTTCTCGATCTCGTCCGCAGTCCTCCATTCAAGGGTTATCTCTTTCAGAACGTCCCTCTTGACCGGCGTGTCGACTGCTCTGAGCATGGGCACCAACTCAGAAGGTTCGTTGATGACCTTTATTTGATTCATAGTCCCCCTACATCGACATATTTCTATATAAAAACTCGACTCAGTTTCAGGCATAATGCACAGAAAATCGGGCTCAGGAACAATATCAGGGTGCCCGAATCTCTTTTCATCAGAATAACGAAGAGGCCGCCAACGCCCTCCCGAGGATCGCACCCAGAAGACACAGGCCTGCATTGGCCAGCACGTTGAGGGACGCATACACATAATTCCCGGCTGCCATGAGGTCCACGGTCTCCAGGTTCATTGCGGACATCGTCGTGAAAGCGCCGAACACCCCGACGAAGAGGAAACTGCGCACCCCGTATGACATGTCTGTCCCGAATCCGAATATGAGGAAAGAAGCCAGAAAGCATCCTGTCACATTGACGATGAGCGTGGCCCAGGGGAAGATCTGGGCACCAATGATCCTGTTCATTCCGAATCTCAACAAAGCGCCTATAGCGCCGCCGACGGCTACCGCCGACACGGCCAAGAGCAGACTGGACTCCGGTTCCAAACAGGTTCACGTCCTGATCGGGACGGCCTCATAATCCTACTTAAATCTGGTCAGGCCCCTCTGAGCTATTTGTAAAGGTTTATTAACGCACCTCACAATGAGGGGGCAATGGCCAAAGTCAAGGAACCAGAGATGAGGTGGCAGTGCCTCGGGTGTTACAAAACCCATAAGTCCGAGCAAAAAGCGTTGGACTGCTGTGGTTCAGCCATTCAGGGATGGCTGAAGAACTACAACAAATGGGGAAAGCAGAAGTGGTACGGACGCTGATCACAGCGTTGCCTGTCAGCTGCGCTGCAGAGGCCTGACCTTCTAGCACCTATTGAAATACAAACTCGTCCATTCGCTATCCGTATGACAGAATATGAGAGCATGGCGGAGAAGCTGGAGGACGAGATAGAGCTTTTAGCGAGACATATCGACATGCTCAAGATGGTCAGGGCGAATCAGCCGATCGGCATAATACGGCTGTCCGAGGAGCTGGGGCTGGAAAAGCACAAAGTGCGCTATTCCCTCAGGCTGTTGGAGAAAGAGGGGCTCATCCAGCCGTCCAGGGACGGGGCCATGGTCACCGACGGGTATGATGACTACATGGAGTACATGCATAAGTGCCTGGAGGGGATCGTCGACCGGATACACACACTGATCGCAGAAATCCCCAAATGATAACTCTTTAATACCAGTCTTATCTTTGCGAGACATAAGCCGTCGTAGCTCAGTAGGTAGAGCGTGTGACTGTTAATCACAAGGTCCACGGTTCGAGCCCGTGCGACGGCGCCATGCCCCCTTTCCCTTCGATAGCTTTTTATGTTATCTCCCTTCTAACGGGTCTACGCGGGCCCGTAGCTTAGTCTGGTGGAGCGTCTGGCTCATAACCAGATGGTCGCCGGTTCAAATCCGGTCGGGCCCACTATGCCTTTTTATCCCGCGTTAAGCCCTCAGGGAGCCTATTATCCCGGGAAGAACCTCCAGGAGTGCCTCTGCATCCTCTTCCGTGGTGTACTTGGACGTCGTTATCCTGAGTGCGGACATCGCCTCCTGCGGGGTGCGGCCTATGGCCGTCAGCACATGGGACGGTTCGGACGATCCAGCAGAACATGCGGATTCTGCCGATGCCGCTATCCCTTCGTCACTCAGCCGAAGGACCAGGTCCTTGCCGTTCACGCCTTTGAAGCCGAAATGGGCGTTGTTGCAGATCCTGCGGTCCCGGGACCCGTTTAGATACGCCCCCTCTATGGAGAGGGTCTCCCTGATTATCCTGTCCCTTATCTTCGTCATGGATGGGACATCCCTGCTCATGGATGATACGGCTGATTCTGCCGCCGCCCCGAGCCCGACGATCCCGGGGACATTCTCCGTGGACGACCTCAGACCCGCCTCCTGGCCTCCGCCCACCATCAGAGGGGATATCCTGATCCCGCTCCTGTGATACAGGAACCCTACGCCCTTCGGCCCGTGTATCTTGTGCCCCGATGCGGACAGCAGATCTATTCCGTCCGCTTTCACATCCAAATTCATCTTCCCGTATGCCTGAACAGCATCCGTATGGAACAAAGCACCGTGCTCATGAGCTATCTCGGCCGCCTGACGGATATCCTGTATGGTCCCGATGACGTTGTTCGCAGCCATGACCGATACGATCCCGACGTCCGGACCCATCGCCTCCGCCAGGTCGTCCATTATTAACAACCCGTCCCGGTCCACGCCTATCCTGACGACCTCGAAACCGAGCCTCACCAGCTCCGGACAGGTCTCGAGCACCGCAGAATGCTCTATCTCCGTCGTTATGAATTTCTTACGTCCGGTTCCGGGCATCGCCCCCAGGATCGCAAGGTTATCCGATTCCGTGCCTCCGGAAGTGAATGTGATCTCCGAAGGATAGCAGTTCAGAGTGGAGGCCACCTGCCCCCTGGCCTTCCTGATCCCGGCGGATGCCTCCTCTCCCATGAAATGAATGCTGCTGGGGTTCCCGTAATGGGATGTGAGGAACGGGCTCATCGCCGAAAGGACCTCGGGCGACATCGCAGTGGTGGCGCCGTTGTCAAGATAGACCCTTTTTAAGACCATGCTCGACGTGATTGCCGTTCAATCGTTAAATTGTTGTGCGAGCACCTGTGCGGACCCTCCCCAAAAATGGCCATTTTTTGACATATGGCACATGTGTTCCTTCAAAAGGTTAAATATAGTGCAATCATACTCTATGCCCTGCGTTGCGGAGGCGTGCGCTGTGGGCACAGCATGCGCGCGCATCCTGAATGCGCATAACGGTGGCACACCATGTCGATAATATCAGAGACTATTCAGCGTAAGAAAAAGGAGAATGTTTTCAAACTCCCCCGGATCCAGAAAGAACTCGCTCAGTGCATGCAGTGCGGGTATTGCATAGATGTATGCGAAGCCCATGAGCAGACCCCTTGGGAATCTGTGACTCCCAGAGGGAAGATATACTATCTCAAGCAGCTGGACATCAAAGGGACCGGTGCGTTGGACTCCCTTCTGGGAAGGAAGGTGTCCATTGATCCCTATTTCGTGGATGCCATGTACAAATGCACAGGATGCGGGAACTGCGAGGAGGTATGCCACTGCAAGATAGAACTGGTCAAGCTCTGGGAGGACCTCAGGGCATGGATGGTGGAGAACGGCTACGGACCTCTGCCGGCCCATAAGAAATTGGCTAACAGGATAGCGGCCGACGGTAACCCCTACGGAGAATCCCCCGAGAACAGGGACGCATGGTGGCCCAAGGATGTCAAGAGAGAGGCGGTGCCGGACCTCATATTCTACGCCGGATGCACAGGCTCCTACAGGATGCAGTACATCCCCAGAGCGGGTGTCGAGGTCATCAGCAGGGCCGGAGTGAAGATGAACAACCTCGGATCGGAAGAGATCTGCTGCACGTCCCCCGCCATCAGGACAGGCACCAAGACTCTTACGCTGAACGCCGCAAGGACCGTTGTCACCAAAGCAGACGGAGTGGGAGCGAAGGACATGGTCATGACCTGCGCCGGATGCTACAAGACCGTGAGCACCGATTATGGACTGTATTATTCCAAACCGGGACAGAACGTCTACCATTTCACACAATATGTGGAGAAGCTAATCAACGAGAAGAAATTGACCCTCAATCATGAGTTCAATGCCAAAGTCACATACCACGACCCGTGCCATCTGGGCAGACATGCGAAGGTCTATGATGCCCCGCGTAACATACTCAATAAGATAAAAGGTCTGGACTTCGTGGAGATGGACCGCAACAGGGAATTTTCCAGATGCTGCGGTGCCGGCGGAGGATACAAGTCCGCCTACAACGATTTCGCAGTCAGCATCGCAGGGGACAGAGTGAGGGATGCCGAGGCAGTGGGTGCCGAGATCATCGTAACCGCATGTCCGTTCTGCGTCCTGAACCTTAAGGCCGGTGCCAAGAAAATCGGGTCCAAGGTCAAGGTATTGGATATTTCCGAAGTGCTTCTTCAGGTGACCGCACCGATCGAGACCGCTCCTGTAAAGCCAGTAGCGGAAGAGGCCAAGAAGGCGGATGAAGCCAAGAAGGCTGCTGAGGAAGCTGAGGCTGCAAAGAAGGCTGATGAAGCAAAGAAGGCTGAAGAGGCCAAGAAGGCTGAGGAAGCAGCGAAGGCCGCTGAGGAAGCAGCTGATGAGGAAGCTGACGAGAATTTTGAATTCGAGCTCATGAACTTCGACATGACGCCGGAAGAGATCGTCAGAAGGGCAGCCTGGAACAAGGGCCTCAGATGCAGAAGGGAATACGGCCCCCACAAGATCCCCTTCGCCTTCGTCAAAGGCAGGGTCGCTGTTTACGTCACAAACGGTGAGCGCACCAAAGTGCATGAGAAACTGGAAGCTGAGGGCTGGAGCGTTCTGGTCTTCAACTGCACAGATGTGACAGACGGAGAGGTCGAGGCTCAGGAGATCAAGGACCTCGTCAAAGAGAATCTCCGCAACATGAAAAAGAAGAAGAAGAAATAATCCTCTTCTGTGAAACGCCGGGCTTCGGCCCGGCTTCCATTACCACATTATGCATATGACTTTTGAAGGGCTCTCAGCAGAGATCGTCGAAGCCCTGAGGTCCAGGGGCATATCCTCTCCAACAGAACCTCAGGCTGATGCCATACCCCGAATAGCCAAGGGAGAGAACCTGCTTCTCGTGGCGCCTACCGGCATAGGGAAGACCGAGGCCGCCATGATCCCCATATTCGATTCAATATTCAGGACCCGGGGGAAGAAAGGCATACGCTGCCTCTACATAACGCCTCTGAGAGCCCTTAACCGTGATATGCTGAAAAGGATGGAAGACGTCGGGAAGGAACTGGGCATATCCGTAGGGGTCAGGCACGGGGACACCTCCCAGGCGGAACGCAACAGACAGTCCCAGAAGCCGCCGGAGATCCTGATAACCACCCCTGAGACAGTGCAGGTCCTCTTCACCGGGAAAAGACTAAGAGAGCACCTGAAGAACATCGAATGGGTGGTGGTGGATGAGATACACGAGCTCGCCGATGTTGAAAGGGGCGCCCAGCTGAGCGTGGCCATGGAAAGACTGGTGAGCCTCGCCGGAGAGTACCAGAGGATAGGGCTGTCAGCGACCGTGGGCAACCCTGCAGAGGTCGTAAGGTTCCTGGGCGGAGTAAAGAGGAAGGTCACGTTATGCCAGCATGACACGCATAGGGATTTTGACATAAGCGTGGAATGTCCCGGGCCTTCTGATGATTCTGTCCTCCTGGACCGTCTTCAGTGCGATCCCGACATACTGGCAGTGATGCTCAGGGCGAGAGAGCTGATCGATAACGGGAGATCTACCCTGTTCTTCGTCAACACCAGGGAGACCGCGGAATGGTTGGCGGCCAGGTTCCGCCTTTGGGAAGAGAACATCGGCATAGAGGTGCATCACGGATCGCTCTCCAAGGAGACGCGCATGGATATGGAGGATGCCTTCAAATCCGGAGATATAAAAGCACTCGTCTGCACATCCTCCCTGGAACTGGGCATAGACGTCGGATCGACGGATCTTGTGATACAATACAATTCGCCGAGACAGGTGTCAAGGATGATACAGAGGGCCGGGAGGGCGGGCCACAGGGTCGGAGGGCTCATTCACGCTAAGATATTGGCCACGGCACCTGATGAGATCGCAGAGAGCCTGGTGATAGCCAGAATGGCCGAGGCCAGGAAAATGGAGGCGTACTCCGGGCGGAGGTCACCGTTGACTGTGGTCGCGAATCAGCTGATCGCAATGACCATGACATCGAGAATCGACCGTGATACCGCATATTCCATATTCAGAAAGAGCCACTCCTTCCGGGATCTGAAGAGGGAGGACATGGACGCTGTGCTGGAACAGCTGAAATCCATAAAAATGATCTTCGAGGACGAGGACGGTTTCCGCAGATCGAAGAAGGGAATGGATTACTTCTACAGCAACATCTCCATGATCCCTGATGAGAGGACCTACCTCATACGGGACATAAGCAACAGAGGCATAGTCGGTACCCTTGACGAGAGCTTCGTGGCATCCTTCGCAGAACCGTATGCCATGTTCATTGCCAAAGGCAGGACATGGCGCATAATCGAGATGGGAGAGGAAGAGATACTCGTAGAGGAGGTCATGGAGATCGGATCCGTGCCCTCATGGACCGGATCGGACATACCTGTCCCCTTCGAAGTGGCCATGGAGGTTGGACGGATGCGCAGGACAATGGATCTGGATCCCTATCCCGGAGACGAGAACGCCAAAGAATGCGTCAGGAAATTCATCTCCTCCCAAGACGGTTTCGACATGCCGACCGATAAACTTGTCACTGTGGAGGTCGGCGACCGTGTGATCATAATCAACGCCTGTTTCGGCACCAGGGTTAACGAGACCCTGAGCAAGATCATATCCGCTCTCCTGTCCGCCAGGCTGGGAGAGAGTGTGGGAGCATCCACGGATCCCTATCGCATCATACTGCAGATGCCCAGGAACGTGGGCGGGGACCTGGTGCTGGACGCCTTCTCCTCTATCAAGCCCGGAATGGTGGAGAGTCTCGCCAGACTGACGATAGTGAACTCCACTTTCCTGCGCTGGCGCTTCGTGTACGTGGCCAAGAAGTTCGGGATCATTGAGAAGAGCGCCGATCACCGCTTCATGAACTTCGGCAGACTGTTCGATCTGCATATGGGAACACCGGCCTACAACGAAGCAGTGAACAAAGTGCTCTGGGAGGACCTGGACATAGAAGGCACCGAGAAGGTCGTCTCCATGATCGATGACGGCTCCGTAGAGGTCAGGATGTCCGGGGTGTCCCCCATAGGCCTGGAGGGCGTGACCCGATCCAAAGAGCTTATGCAGCCCGCCAGGGCGGACCACTCGATACTGATGGCTCTGAAGAAGAGATTGGAGAACGAGACCCTTCACGCATCATGCATCAGCTGTCAGACCCAGTGGAGGGTGCGCGTCGGATCGGCGCCCAAGAGATTCGTATGCGGGAAGTGCGGAGGCGTCATGATCGCCCTCCTCAAGGAGTACGACAGGGATTCCATCAAACTGCTGACTAAGAAGGACCTCAGTGATGAAGAGAAGAAGGAGGTCAGGAAGATCCAGAGGGCGGCGAACCTGGTCAGGGAGAACGAGCTTGCCCCCATGGCCCTGGCCGGCAGGGGCATCGGCCCGGAATCAGCGTCCAGGATACTGCGCAACATGCACCGGGACGAGGACGATTTCCTGAGGGACATACTGTCCGCAGAGGTTCTGTACGCCAGGAACAAGAGGTTCTGGGATTAGACCACTCTGTTGGTCACACTGCCTATCTTAGATATGCTGGCACATACGATGTCCCCGGGATTGATCTCGCTTATGCCGTCAGGTGTGCCTGTGGCGAGTATGTCGCCCGTCTCTATGGTCATGTATCGGGATACATAGGCTATCACCTTCGCGGGATGGAATATCATCTTCCCCGTGTTCACCTTCTGTCTGATCTCCCCGTTAACGGTGAGCTCCATATCCAGGTCCCCGATGTCGATGCCGTCTGCCGGCACCGTCTCTGATAAGGGGCCGAAAGTATCCATGCCCTTGCACAGATCCCAAGGATTCCCCTTCGCTCGTTCGGATGTTTGCATGTCCCGTGCGGTTACGTCGTTGAAGACGGCAAGCCCGGAGATGTATGACATCGCCTCATTCTCCGGTATGTCCTTTCCGGTCCTGCCGAAAATAAGTGCCAGTTCCACCTCGTGCTGCACATTCGTGACACCTTTCGGTATCCTTATCTCATCCCCGTCCCCTATTATGCAGGTGGACGGCTTCAGGAAGATCAGAGGCTCTTCCGGCAGTGCCTTGTCCATCTCAGCAGCATGGGACATGTAGTTCCAGCCTACGCATATTATCTTCACAGCAATTCCCCCTTTATCGTGAATGTCCTGGCCTTCTCCTCCTTCTCCTCGACCATCTTCACCTTTACGTTGGCCCTGAACCCGGTCGCGATCACGTACATCTCGGAACTGGACGGTCTTGATGCATCCGGGGAGTGCCTCTTCACCTCGGTGAAGCGCCTTTCCGTCTCCTCCATCAGCATCGGGATCATGTCCCCCATGAAGACCTTCATGACGAGCTTCCCGTTCTTCCTGAGGATCCTGTCGCAGACGCCCAGCGCATGCTTGCACAGGTGTACGGAGCGCGCATGGTCCGTAGAGTAGTTCCCGCTCATGTCAGGCGCCATATCTGAGATCACCACGTCAGCCTTGCCTCCCAATTCATTCATGAGTGCCAGCATCGTCGAATCCTCAGTTATGTCCCCGATTATGGTTGTGATATCCCCAAGCCTTTTTATCGGCCTCAGGTCAACACCCACCACCCGGCCCTTATCGCCCACCAGGTCCCCGGCCACCTGAAGCCACCCCCCGGGAGCGGCCCCCAGATCTGCAACGGCATCCCCCTCGCTGAATATACCGAAGCGCCTGTCGATCTGTATGAGCTTGAAGGATGCCCTGGAACGGAAACCTTTCTTCTTAGCGAGCCTGTAGTAATGCTCCTGCTGCCTCTCGTTCAACCAGCGTTCGTGCATCGTTCGCCGATAACGGTGCGTCATTATAACTTCTTTCGCGGGGGG
>JAAYKC010000143.1 GCA_012522645.1 Thermoplasmatales archaeon | reverse complement strand
GCCCCCTCAAGGACTACGGGCCGCGTGACCGGGTTGATGTGGTGGTGACGAATCCGCCATTCGGGGGTATGGAGGAGGATGGGATCGAGACCAACTTCCCTTCCGCGTTCCAGACGCGGGAGACGGCAGATCTCTTCCTCGTTCTGATCGCCCACATCCTGAAGGAGGGTGGCCGAGCAGCGATCGTGCTGCCCGACGGGACGCTCTTCGGGGAGGGCGTGAAGACCAGGATCAAGGAGAAACTTCTCACGGAGTGCAACCTCCACACGATCGTCCGGCTCCCGAACGGGGTCTTCAATCCCTACACCGGCATCAAGACAAACCTGCTCTTCTTCACGAAGGGCGAGCCGACGAAGGAGATCTGGTACTACGAGCACCCCTATCCGGAGGGTTACAAATCTTACTCGAAGACGAAGCCGATCCGGATCCAGGAGTTTGAGCCTGAGAAAGCGTGGTGGAACAACCGGGAGGAGAACGTGCATGCCTGGCGGGTGCCTGTCGAAGAGATTGTGCGGAACAACTACAATCTCGACATCAAGAACCCGAACACCCCGGTGGAAGAGAACGGGGATCCGGTGAAGCTGCTCGCCCAGTATCGTGGGGTATCGGTGGCAGTTGAGGAGACGCGGGAAAGGCTTAAGGAAGAACTGAAGAGATCCCTTATGCAGAGAGCGTGATCACGTGTGGTGGGGTCGATGTCTGACGAGATAGTTGCTCTTCTGCGTGAAATGCTGCTCCTCCCGGCTGAAACCGAATGGATAGAGTTTAAGGAAGCAAAACAGAATTATAACTTTGAAAAAATCGGCAAATATTTCTGTGCACTCAGCAATGAAGCAAATTTGAAGGATATTTCTGCCGGATGGCTGGTTTTTGGTGTTACTGACAGACCCCCCAGAGAGATTGTCGGCACACAGTATCGTCTCACTCCACCCGGTCTGGATCGTCTCAAAGAGGAGATTGCGCTCCACACGAACCATGGAATGACATTTTCTGAGATTCATGAGCTCAATGTGGATGGGAAACGGGTGATACTGTTTGAGATCCCTCCGGCAACTCGTGGCATACCGACAACATGGAACGAGAATGCATACGGTCGAACTCATGAATCTCTTGGCACTCTTTCGCTTCATGAGATAGAAAAGATACGAGCGCAGGCACCGCAGAACGACTGGTCGGCGAAGGTTTGCAAGGATGCCTCCTTTGCAGATCTTGATCCGGAGGCGATTGCTTCTGCGCGGCAAAAATACAAGGAAAAGCATCAAGATCTTGCAGATGAGGTCGATGGATGGGATGACGCTTCTTTCCTTACCCGGGCAAGAGTCTGTATTCAGGGAAAGATCACGAATGCCGCAGTCGTCCTCCTGGGCAGAAGCGAGGCTGCACACCTCATTTCACCGGCAATCGCACAGATCACCTGGGTTCTCAGGGATGCGGATGAGATCGAAGTGGACTATGCCCATTTCGGGGTGCCATTTCTCCTTGCAGTCGACAGGGTTTTTGAGAAGATACGAAATCTCACCATTCGCCATATCTCGGATGAGACTCTGTTCCCGTTTGAAACAACACAGTACGATCCCTGGGTTATTCGTGAAGCGTTGCACAACTGCATTGCCCATCAGGACTACCACCGGTCTGCTCGTATCACAGTCACCGAGCGGCCTGGCTCCCTGATGTTTACCAACCGTGGAGAATTTATTCCCGGTACGGTGCAGAGTGCTCTTGAGCGTGACATGCCGCCGGACCTGTATCGAAACCCCTTCCTCGCACGGGCAATGGTCGAGCTGAATATGATCGACACGATCGGCAGCGGGATCAAACGGATGTTTGTAAAACAGCGCGACCGTTATTTCCCGATGCCGGATTACGATCTCACCGAAGCAGGGCTGGTGCGGGTAACGATTCCCGGCAGACTGATCAATGAGAAATACACCCGGATGCTTATCAGGCGGAAGGATCTGACGTTGATGGATGTTATCGCCCTTGATAAAGTGCAGAAGGGATATTCGACAACCCCGGAAGAACGAAAACTTCTCCGCGATAAAAAATTGATCGAGGGGAGGCACCCCCATATTTTCGTATCGGCGAGTGTTGCTGCGGAGACGGATACACGGGCAGACTATATCAAGAAACGTTCCTTTGACAAAGGGCATTTCAAAGATATGGTGGTCTCCTATCTGAAGGAATTTCATCAGGCAGATCGAGACGAGATTGACACGTTACTGCTCAATAAAGTTTCAGATGCCCTCACCCATGAGCAAAAACGGCTATTCGTGAAAAATTTGCTTCAGGAAATGCGCAAAGAGGGAACGATTGAAACGGCCGGAAGTAAGACATATAAAGCAAAGTGGGTCCTCACGGAAACAGGCGGTGGAAAGCGGAGTTGAGCGGTTGGCATGTTCAGTTGGATAATAAATCTCACATTTCCAACGTTATTGGAGGGAACAAGATCGAATATGGGGAGAACAGTTGCACAAACTTGGATAAGTGTTGGATAAGTCCCGGAGTTTCTTACGATGAGTGATGCCGTATCGTGCCGACAGGAAATAAGTACCGATATCTTATTTGAAGAATTCAACACGATT
>JAAYKC010000049.1 GCA_012522645.1 Thermoplasmatales archaeon | reverse complement strand
GAACAGCATCATCCTGATAGAGGGGAGGAAGGACCGGGAGGCCCTGGACTTCTTCAGGATACACAGGGAGACCATCGAGGTCCAGAGGGACGGCCCTCAAAGGGCCGCCGAGAGGGTCTATGAATCAGGCAAGGAGGCGGTCATCATGACGGACTGGGACAGCAAGGGCGACGAGATAGCCAGGAACCTGGAGGAGAATCTGCGCTCCCTGGGCGTCCGTTACGATAACGATATACGGGACAAGATGAGGGCCCTGTGCATGAAGGACGTGAAGGACGTCCAGGGACTGCCCGTCCTCTACAGGAGATTGGAATCCCTGTGCGGACGCCCGCCGCAAAAAAGATTACGGAGCAGGTTATAGACAGGTAAGGTGAGCGTTTGTTCATTGTCATCGAA
Organism: Thermoplasmatales archaeon; assembly: GCA_012522645.1. Taxonomy (GTDB): domain Archaea; phylum Thermoplasmatota; class Thermoplasmata; order Methanomassiliicoccales; family Methanomethylophilaceae; genus RumEn-M2. The sequence goes on along the minus strand of JAAYKC010000049.1, from coordinate 12,623 downwards.
GGCATAGACGGCACAGGCAAGACGACCCTCTGCCGGTTCCTGGAAGAGAGGCTGGTCCGCGAAGGATACGATGTTGTGATAACAGCGGAGCCCACGGGCGGCCCCATAGGGGAGCTCATCAGAAGAAAAGGCTTCGACCCCAGGGCCGAGGCGCTGCTGTTCGCCGCCGACAGGTCGTGCCATACAGCGGACATAAACGAGTGGCTGTCCCGGGGCAAAGTGGTCATATCCGATCGATACTACGTTTCATCCCTGGCATATCAGGGAGCGTCCCATGAGGGCATGACGGATTGGATCGCCATGATAAACGAACCGGTCATACGGGAGCCGGACGTGACCGTGGTGCTGGACATAGATCCGGAGGAAGGTCTCGGCCGGATCTCATCGAGAGGAGAGAACAGCAGGTTCGAGACCGTAGGATACCTGGCAAGGGTCCGCGAGAACTATCTGCGGATAGCCCGGGAGAGAGGATACCGCGTCATGGACGCATCCCGGGACAGGAACGAGACCCTTGACGAGATAATGAAGATGATCAGAGAGGAGTGATTACAGATGCATCCGGCTGAGGAGATATTCTGCGAGAAGAGCAGCAAGCTTAGAGGGAAGACCGTGGTGATCGGCATAACCGGCAGCATAGCCGCTACGGAATGCTTCTCCACTGTCAGGGAACTGATCAGGCACGGCGCCAAGGTGATCGTGGCCATGTCCGAAGCGGCAATGAAGATGGTGGCGCCCCAGGCGATGGAGTTCGCCTCCGGCAATCCTGTGATAACAGAGCTGACAGGTAATGCGGAGCACGTAACCCTTTTCGGGGAAGGCTCCGAAGCGGACGCCCTTATAATCTATCCGGCAACGGCCAATACGATATCGAAGATGGCCAACGGCATCGATGACGGCACCGTCACGTCAATGGCCACGGTGGCCATAGGTCACGGCCTCCCCGTCGCGGTGGCCCCGGCGATGCATGATGCCATGTACAGGAATCCCGGGGTGGCGAGGAACGTGTCCACTCTGAGGGAATGGGGTGTCTCCGTCATCGGGCCGAACACGGACGGCCCCCGTGCTAAAGTAGCGTCCAGGGAGGAGGTGGTCGCATGGGTCACGAGGATGCTGTCAAAGGATGACCTGGTGGGGAAGAAGATACTCGTGATAGGCGGACGCTCGGAGGAGCCGATAGATTCCATGAGGATCATAACGAACCGCTCCACGGGGCTGATGTCCGTGCGCATCGCTGAGAGGGCATTCGAGCGCGGTGCAGAAGTGGAGCTTTGGATGGGGGGATGCTCCGTCCCGCTCCCGGATTACATAGACACGAAGCGCTTCGCCAAGGTCTCCGAGCTGGTGGACATGGTCAAGGATATTGACCACGACATAGTCGTGGTCCCTGCGGCCCTGGCGGACTTCTCCCCGGGGGAGGAGTACGCAGGGAAGATACCCAGTGCCGACGGGTTCGATCTGAGGCTGGTGCCCGTTCCCAAGGTGCTCCCCCTCATAAGGGAGAGGTGCGGCACGGTGATAGGGTTCAAAGCGGAATCCGGTCTCACGAAGAAGGCCCTGGCGGCACGTGCCAGGGAAAGGCTTGAGGAGTACGGTCTGACAGCGGTCGTCGCCAATGACATCGATTCCGCGGGCAGGTCGTCCGCGTCCGTCATACTCGTGTCCGACAAGGGTGAGAAGGACATAACGGGGACGAAGGAAAGCATAGCCAACAGCATACTCGATCTCTGCACATGACCGAAGCCTTCTGCCCCGGTCACATAACATTGTTCTTCTCCCCGCGGAAGGCGGACGGGATCCTGAGATCAGGTTCGGTCGGCGCAGGCATCAAGACGGCGTCGGGAGCTGACGCAGCGGCAGAGGAAAGACGCGATTCCGCATTGCATATCACGATCAACGGTGTTGACAGCAATGCTCCCGTCACCGCTGCGGCCGTCACCTCCCTCGCCCCCGGACGGGGCTTCGACATAAGCATAGAGTGCGGTCTGCCGATCAGCCAGGGCTTCGGAATGTCCGCGGCCGGGACCATAGCCGCAGGAACATGCGTCTGCAGCATCACGGGAAGGGACCCGTACGATGCGTATGCGGCGGCCCACATCGCAGAGATAGAGAACGGGGGCGGCCTCGGGGATGTGGCATCGATAATGTGCCCCGGGCATCAGCCCACAAGGGAATCTCCCGGTATCCCGCCCCACGGCAGGGTCACCGACTCCGGTCTGGAGTTCAGTCTGACACTTGCGGTGCTGGGCCCTCCCGTGCTCACATCGGAGGTGCTCTCGGATCCCGCGACGGACATGAGGATACGGGGAAGCGGCGACCGTTGCCTCAGAAATTACGTCGATAACAGAACAGAGAGCAACCTGTTCGCTCTGGCCCGGGAGTTCTCATCATCTGCGGGACTGGAGCATCCTGCGGTCACGGAAGCGCTCAACCTGTTGCCTGAAAGATCTGCCATGTGCATGCTGGGTCACAGCATCCTGACGACGGCATCCGCAGACGAGGTACGGGACCTTCTGCCTGACGCCGAGATATTCGAATCAGCATCCTTCGGCGGTTCCGTCATTCGTAAAGGGTGAACAGCCGGTCATCACCGTCAACGTCCCAGAGCCCGATACGGGCTCCGCAGTCCAGCCACCCGTGGGCATAGTTGACGGCGGCGAATGCGTTGACAAGATCGCCGTTGCTCCTGAAGTGCTTCGCATCCTCGTAATAGGAGACGGCCATGTTCAGGAAATCGTCGGCCATCCTCTTATTGAAGGACCTCTCAGGCGCCGCGACCTTCAGCTTCGCCAGGGCCTCCTTCGTAAGGTTGAGGTACTTCTCGATCCTCTCCTCGGTTACAGTATCAATCATCGGAGATCACCTTCACGCCCGTGCCCCCGTGCCTGCTCTCCCGGGGCCTGACGTCCACCAGCAGCGGCGTCTGTATCCCGGCGCCCACGACCATGGCCATTCCTATGGGCATGGTCTGCACCTCGTCCATCATCCCCGCCGTCAGTCCCTCAACGGATGCCGATATGGCTTTAACATCATTGGGGTTCGTAACTTTAAGTATGATCTGCGTTCCGCACTGGCTCAGTACGTTCTTGTCTATCTTCGCCGGTCTTTGACTGATCACAGTGAGGCCGAGGCCGAACTTCCTCCCTTCGGACGCTATCGTGGCCAGTGCCTTGGACGACAGGGCGGTCCCGACCTGAGGGCAGTAGTTGTGCGCCTCCTCTATGACCATCATCATCGGCGGGACAGCGTTCTGCTTCCTCATCTCGAACATTATGGTGCTCAGTCTGCGGACGATCAGCTCCTGTATGTCCGGAGGGACGCCCTTGAGGTTGATTATGGTGGTCTTCCCCTTCTCCACGAGCTCGGATACCCTGTTGCCAAGCGTGGCGAATATCCCTATCTCGTCCAGGTACTCCAATTCGTTGATCAGCACGGCGCTCCTGTTGTCAGTCTCCTGTGCCAGCAGCACGTCTATCAGGTCCCGCAGGGAGTACACCTCCTGGTGCTCCCTCAGGGCGTCTATGGCTTTTTTCAACGTTGTGAGATACGAACGGACATCGTTCGTACGGGTGAGCTCCAGCAGCTCCCTGGCCTCCAGCGCCTTAAGTGTGAATCTCAGCGGCTTTATATCAGGGTCATCGTTCTTCAGGACGGAGAACTCACGGATCCTGTCGCCGTAGCCGCGGGGGATGACACCGAATCGGGGATCCCCGATCTTCCCCGTCTCCCTCATGGCACCGTACTCGCCGTGGGGGTCGATTATCATCGTTGTGACGTCACGCTTCATCATCTCCTCGATGATATCCCCGGACATGTAGCTCTTGCCGCCCCCGGTCTTGGCCAGTATGCAGACGTGCTTCTGCAGCAATTCGTTTATGTCAAGTGAGACGGGAAGGTCGTGCCCGTGCAGCAATCCGATGTACCCTCCCACCCTGGTATTGCTCTTCAGACCGAGGACGGTCTGGACCAGCTTCCCGCTGGCTTTGCAGACGTCCGCCCCAGCTTTGAACGTTGTCCGGGGGACCTGCAGCAGGTTGTTGCAGTCCCTGTACCCGATCACATCGATCTGAGCGCTGACCATCTCGTCTATGACCGTATCCTCATTCAGATTCGCGCTCCTCTCCAGCGTAAGGTCGGTCTTCCTTATCAGAGTGCCCACCTGGCACAGCACCCATCCGTAGTCCGGGTGGTCCGCCATCACGTACTCGGACTTCTCGAGATGAGCGCTCACCCTGCAGTTGAATGAGGACGTTCCCACGTTCCCGTATATCGTCCCCACGACCTCATGTCCGTTCCCGGCTGACGGTGCGCTCCTCTCCTTCTGTGCCTGATGAGCGCCCGCGGCGTTGTTCGCAGGAACGATCTTCGCTACGCTGTACGATCTCACCAGTCCTCCGGAGGGTCTCTGAATACCGGTGCCGTCAGCCCCGTTGTTACCCTGCATTCTGCATCCCGCCGATAGATAGGAGGAACACGATTATATCCTTTACCGCCTGCACTGCCCGTTCCATGCGTGCGTTAGGTATAATAAAAAGCACGCGTTATTCGGCAGCATGATAGTCGTGGGCGGTTCCTCCTCAAGGGACCTTGCGAAGGAATTGGCCGGGAATCTCGGATGCAAATACATACAGGCGGCGACGACCAGATTCCCTGACGGGGAATGTTACACGAGGATAGACAGCGATAATCTCGATGATGACGTCGTGATCGTGCAGAACACATACCCGGACGGGAACCTTGTGGAGATGTTCCTCCTCCAGGATGCGGCCAAGAGGATGGGAGCCAAGACGATAACCCTGGTGATACCGTACTTCGGATATGCCAGGCAGGACCGTGTGTTCAGACCGGGGGAGCCGGAGAGCGCCAAGGTCATGTCCATGCGCCTCGCCCTGCTGGCGGACCGCGTCATGACCGTGGATATACACAAGGAGGACGTCCTCAGGTTCTTCGACTGCAAGACGAAAGACCTCAAGGCGTCACCGGCGATAGCCGATTACTTCCGGGACAGGGACGTGGACATAGTCCTTTCCCCGGATGTGGGTGCCAGGGACAGGGCCAAGGATGTGGGGATCAGAATGGGCAAACCTTACGATTACCTGGAGAAGACCCGCATATCCGGCACCGAGGTCTCCATAAAACCGTCCAACATAGACTGCAAGGGCAAGAGCGTCCTCATCATCGATGATATAATCGCCACCGGCGGCACCATTATAGCCGCGGCGGCACAGCTTAAGAAGGAAGGCGTCAGGAACGTCTACGTCGCATGCACCCACGGTGTGTTCGTGGACGGTGCGGTGCAGAAGCTGACGGGGAGCTCCCTTGACGGGGTGCTCTGCTGCAACACGCTGGAGAATGAACTGTCCCACATATCCGTGGCCCCGCTGATCGCGGATGCATTGAGAGCCAAATGGTGATTCAAGTGGAAAGCAAGGAGAACTACGGGGAATGGTATCTCGACATAGTCGAGAAAGCGGGCCTCTCGGATAAGCGCTATCCGATCAAGGGGATGAACGTCTGGACGCCTTACGGATGGAAGATAATGCGCTCCATAGACGGATTCATACGCGACGAGCTTGACGACACGGGTCACGACGAGGTGTGCTTCCCGCTGCTCATACCGGAGACGGAGTTCAAGAAGGAGAAGGACCACATCAAAGGGTTCGATTCCGAGGTATACTGGGTCACGAAAGCGGGGGACAATGAGCTTGATGTCCCTCTTGTGGTGAGGCCCACCAGCGAGACCGCGATGTATCCTATGTTCTCGCTGTGGATAAGGTCCCACCAGGACCTTCCCCTGAAGATCTACCAGATCGTGAACACCTTCCGCTATGAGACGAAGCAGACACGTCCGTTCATAAGGGTCCGTGAGATCCATTTCTTCGAATCGCACACGTGCCATGCCACGGAAGAGGATGCTCAGAGGCAGATCGATGAGGATCTCAGGATCCTGGAGAGGATCATGGACAGGCTCTGCCTGCCCTACTTCCTGCTGAAGCGCACTGAGTGGGACAAGTTCCCCGGCGCCCATTACACAGTGGGGATAGACACGGTGATGCCCAATTACCGCACGCTCCAGCTGGGATCGGTCCACCATTACAGGACGAACTTCTCCGTCCCGTACGACATAACGTACGAGGAGGAGGGAGGGGAGCATAAGCATGTTCACCAGACCACCTACGGCATGAGCGAGCGCCTTCTCGGTGCGGTCATCAGCGTGCACGGTGACGACAAGGGGCTGATCATGCCGCCGGACATCGCTCCGTATCAGGTCGTGATAATCCCGATAATCTCGAAGAAGAACACCGAGGAGGTCAGACTGGAGGCGGAGAAGGCCGCCATCATCCTCAGGGAATCCGGCATACGCACGCATCTGGACAACAGGGACGACAGGCCCGGCAGCAAGTTCTACGATTGGGAGATAAAAGGCGTCCCGTTAAGGCTGGAACTGGGAGCCAGGGACATCGAGAACAAAGTAGTGACCTTCGCGAGAAGGGACAACGGGGAGAAGGGAACGATATCCTCGGAATCCCTGGTCTCCGGGGTGAGGCTCATCCTGGCGGAGATAAAGAAGGACCTCAAGGCGAAGGCGGACGCATTCCAGGCATCGTCAGTGCAGCCGATAGACTCATTCGACAACATCCCTGAGAGAGTGGTATCCTTCCCGTGGTGCGGCTCCGAGGAGTGCGGCGGGAAGATCGAGGAGAAGGACATCAAGATATTGGGCACACCGTACCCCCATGTGAAGCACGAGGGCAGATGCCTGATATGCGGTAAGGAATCCGAGCTGCTGGCCTATGCGGCCCGCTCCATGTGACCGTTCAGCAGGGACTTGGCCTCATCGTAGATGCGGTCGGCGACCTCGTTGCTGACCCAGCCGTCCTCCAGCTCCATTACGCCCAGCTCATACTCTTCTGCGAACTCATCGATGCACTTCTGGAAGTTCTTCTGATCCCCCAGGCCGGTCTGTATCTTCATGACGTACTTGTAATCGGCCATCTCCAGAACCATCCTGAACATCTCCTTGTCCCCTTTGTCGACGCCCCTGAACAGCTCCATGCTCTCCATGAACTCATCGAAGCTGCAGGCCATCCCGGGGGTGAAGTACATTATCCCGGGGTACTTCCTCAATAATCTGAGGTAATTATCGGTGCCGCCCATGGGCACGCATATGCAGTCATCGCACATCCGCCCGTCCTTGTCCTTGCAGATGGTCATAGGAACGTCCAGGTTGGCCGAGGCCCATTCCTCTATGCCCTTCAGTCCGTTCCCGCAAAGCCCGTAGTAGAGGGCTATGGCATCAACGTGCTCCTGGAAATCTAGCATCAGCTCCCGTATCCGGGCCTTCAGGTTCTCCGGTTCCTCATGGAGGCCCAGGTCCATCATCCATATCACGATCCGGTAGCCGTCGTCCGCTATCTCCGCATTGCCTTCCAGGAACTCCTTCTCATCGATCATCGTATACGGGATCCCGTTCTCCTCCAGTTTCGGCACTATCATCTTGTTGTGTCTGTTGTCCAACAGGTACACCTTCTTCTCCTGCTTGTCCTTCCGGAGACTGTATACGAGCTCGTCCTCCAGTATCGGACATGCCATTATTCCCAATGTTCCCGATGCCATATCCTTCACAATTCTTTGCGGATTATAAGTCCTCTTTGGATGCAGGAGACGGGATATACGAAATGATTAACCGATGCTCTGCGATAGCGGTCCCATGCCCTTCGAAGAGAACGAGACCGTATACATGGAAGATGCGACAGGGAAGAAGCATTGGCTCAAGGTCGCCTACAGGATGCTGAAGATCCATTCTCTGGGCACCGTGGACGGCGAGCGGTTCAGGGAGACGGATGACGGCTCGGTGATGACCGTCGCCGGAAAGGAATTCGCGGTGTTCAGGCCCACCACCGCGGACATGATGGCCTCTCTCGAAAGGGGTGCGCAGATAATCACCCCGAAGGATGCCGAGGTGATACTGTTCCGCTGTGACATAAGAGCAGGCGATACGGTGCTGGAGGTGGGTGCGGGATCAGGAGCGCTGACAACAGCGCTGCTGAGGGCGGTCTCCCCCGGCGGGAGGGTGCTGACCCTGGAGCTCAGAGGGGACAATGCCCAACTGGCCGGGAGGAACGTCAGGCGCATGGGCTTCGGGGACTGGGAGTGCATCGTATGCGATGCCAAGGAAGCCGATCCGGACATCACGGCGGATGCGCTGGTGATGGACATGCCGGATCCCCAGGACGCCTTCGGCAACCTGCTTCCTAAGGTAAGGCCGGGCGGCATGGTGTGCGTCTACGTACCGAACGCCAATCAGCTGGAGACCGCGGTCAATGCGATGAGGGAAGCAGGCCTCAGGGACGTGCACGCATTGGAGACCCTGCAGAGGGAGATGGTGGTGCATCCCGGCGGCGTGAGACCCTCCTTCGACATGCTGGGTCACACAGGGTACTTGGCCTTCGGAAGGCGTACATCCCGGGACATCTGAGAATCCTTTTAATTAGTGAATCCTCATATACGCACGATGGCCATAATCGAGATTAGGATTGAGCTCAAGAAAGGCGTGGCTGACCCCGAAGGAAGCAACACGAAGAAGACCCTGGAGTCTCTCGGGTTCGAAGGTGTCGGCGCCGTCAAGTGCGTGAAAGTCTTCGAAGTGGAACTGGATATGGGCGTGGATGAGGCCGTCAAGGCCGGCGAGGAGATGTGCCGCGTGCTTCTGGCCAATCCGGTCATCCAGAGCTACACGGTCACCGCGAGGTGATCTGATGGCGAAGAAGGCATTGTCCGTCAAGAGGGACGTCCCGTTCCCCCTTTACGACGTGGATCTGCTGTCAGCATCCGATGAGGATCTGAAGAGAGTATCGTCGGAGATGAGCCTGGGTCTTTCCCTGGATGAGATGAAGGTAATAACCGACTACTTCAGGAAAGAGGGCAGGAATCCCACGGACGTGGAATTGGAGTCCCTGGGACAGGCATGGAGCGAGCACTGCTGCTACAAGAGCTCCAAGAACATACTCAAGGAATTCGTATTCTCGGTGAAGCACCCCGATGTCCTGTCAAGAGGGGACGCGGGAGTGATGTCATTCGATGATGATCACGGATACGCTCTCAGGATAGAGAGCCATAACCATCCGTCGGCCATAGAGCCGTACGGCGGGGCGGCCACCGGCATAGGCGGCATAATCAGGGACATCGTGTGCATGGGAGCCCAGCCTGTGGGGCTGGGGGACCCCCTGTGCTTCGGCCCGCTTGACAGGAAAGGCGAGCTGCCTCCTGGGACCAAGCACCCCAAGTACCTCCTCAGCGGCGCCGTCTCCGGGATAAGGGATTACGGTAACAGGATAGGCGTTCCCACGATAACCGGGGGATTCTTCTTCGACGAGAGGTACACGACGAACTGCCTCGTCAACGTAAGCGCCCTCGGAATAGTGAGGAAGGACGAGCTTACCAACAACTTCGCGGGAGGGCCCGGGGAGACCATGATACTGATAGGCGGCAGGACCGGCAGGGACGGCATACACGGTGTGACCTTCGCGTCCGCGGACCTGACCTCCACCTCGGATGAGGATTCAAGAGGGGCCGTTCAGCTGGGCGACCCGATCACGAAGGAACCGATCATACATGCATGCCTTGAGGTGAATCACCTCGGCCTCATAACCGGGATGAAGGACCTGGGCGGAGGCGGACTCAGCTGTGTCGTCGGCGAGATGGCACTGTCCGCCGGGGAATGCGGAGCCGATGTGGATCTGGACAAGGTCCCGCTCAAGGAGCCCGGCCTCGCACCCTGGGAGATCTGGGTATCCGAGTCCCAGGAGCGCATGATGGTCACGTGCAAACCTGAGAACACGGAGAAGATCCTGGAGGTGTTCAGCCTCTGGGACGTTCTCGCGACACCCGTTGCCGTTACAACCGATGTCCCCAGGACGAGGGTGTACTGGAAGGGCACCAAGATATTGGATATGGATACCGAGTTCCTCACGGGAGGACCGGCATACAACAGGCCGTACGTCAACCCGGAGGTCTCGTGCAAGGATAAGGAGACCTTCCCGAAGATACCGTCAGCCGGAGAGGTCATACCGGAGATGCTGTCGGATCTCAATATAGCGTCCAAGGAATGGGCCATAAGGCAGTTCGATTTCGAAGTGAGGGGAGCCACCGCCCTGGGACCCATGGTCGGGAAGCTCAACGCCGCCGGCCCCGGGGATGCATCGATCGTGATGCCGGTGCCCGGGAGCTTCAGAGGGCTTGCCGCAGTCATGGGCTGCAATCCGTGGTTCACTGAGGCCGACCCGTACAACGGGACCATGTCCTCTGTAGAGGAGGCTCTGAGGGGCCTCGTCGCAGTAGGTGCCAGGCCCGATGCGATAACCAACTGCCTCAACTTCGGGAACCCCGAGAAGCCGGACAGGCTGGGCGTGTTCAGGGAGGCCGTGCGCGGTCTCGGAGATATATGCAAGGCGCTGGAGATACCGATCCCCTCGGGGAACGTGAGCCTTTACAACGAAGGCTCTGTGGGCGAAGGCGTGCTGCCGACGCCCATGATCATGGCCACGGGCATAATAGAGGACACACGCAAGGCGGTGAGCGCAGATTTCAAAGAGCCAGGCAACAGGATATACCTCGTAGGGAAGACGAAGGACGAGATGGGGGCATCCCTGCTGTTCCGTAAGTACGGAGGCAGCGGAGGGGCGGTCCCGGCATCGGACCCGATGGTGTTCAAGAGGATATCCGAGAAGCTGCTCACGGCGATGGGCAAGAAGCTCATCAGAAGCTGCCACGACTGCTCCGACGGCGGTCTGGCCGTCGCCGTGGCAGAGATGTGCCTCTCAGGCAGAGTGGGAGCCAGGATAGATGTTCCCAAGGGAGCTCAGGAGAATGTCTGGCTGTATTCCGAGAGCAACACCCGCTGGATAGCCGAGGTGTCGAAGAGCGCCGCAGCGGAATTCGAGAGGATCATGGGCAGTGATGCCGAAGTAATAGGGGAAACGGGAGGGGATGCGCTCACCGTAGCAGGGAGCAGCATTCCCGTATCCAGTCTCTATGAGTCATGGAGCAGGCCTCTGTGGGACATTATGGGGGGTACGGCATGAAAGCTGAAGACGTCAAAGTATGCGTTATCCGCATAGAGGGAACGAACTGCGAGGATGAGATGTACCAGGCCTTCAGGATGGTGGGCGCATCCCCGGAGCTTGTGCACCTGAAGCAGTTGGCAGGCAAAGCGCCTGACCATGCGAAGCGCAATCTTGAGGACTATGACATACTGGCATTCCCGGGAGGATTCTCCGCAGGGGACTATGTCCGTGCCGGCGCGATATTCGCGGCCAGGATAAAGAGCGACATCGGCCCTCAGCTGAGGAAGTTCGTCGAATCGGAGAAACCAGTGCTGGGAGTGTGCAACGGATTCCAGACCCTGGTGGAGCTGGGTCTTCTGCCCGCCTTCGAAGGCGTGATGTCGGAGACGCCAACCGCGGCTCTGAGCACCAATGATTCGGGAAGGTTCGAATGCCGCCCCACGTATCTCAGGAACGACAACAGGGGCAACTGCATATTCACGTCAGAGATTAAGAAAGGGAAGATATCCATGTTCCCTCTGGCACATGCCGAGGGCAAGCTCCTCAGCGCCGATCCGCGTTTCCTGGAGAAGCTGGAGGAGAACGATCAGGTGGTGTTCAGGTACGTAGGCCCCGGAGGCGCCAAGGCCGTATATCCGTGGAATCCGAACGGCTCGCCGTCGGATATCGCCGGGATATGCAATCCTGCAGGCAACGTGCTCGGGATGATGCCCCACCCGGAAAGGGTCATGACGAGATACACTCATCAGGACTGGACATCCTGCAAGGGACCGGAGGAAGGGGACGGGATGGCGGTGTTCCGTTCGGTGATGAAGAAGCTGACCAAGTGATCAGATCTCCACCCGGACATCCACCCTGTCGCCGTCGTTGATGCTCAGCGTGCGTCTCAGATGATACTGGCACACGATCTCGATGACATCCTTGTGGTGCGTTCTGTCGGGAACGACGATGGCGCAGTCCACGTTCCTTATCTTGGCCTTGTACGCGGTGACGTTGCCGAAGCTGCGGCCGTCCTTGTGGAAGCCGTCTATGGTGTGGCCCGTCAGGCCCTTGATCAGATCGAGCTTGCCCACATCCTCCTTGTCCACGTGAACGTTGAGGGTGCCTTCATAGGGCTTGAACCCGAGGACATCCTGGAATTGATCCATGTAATTGTTCTGGCAGATGTAATAGCCCCCCTCTCCGAGACCGCTTTTGATGGTGCCGTGCAGGACTATGTGATCGGACAGCTCGAATATGCGCCGATATTCGTTATATTCTCCCTTCAGTTGATCGATCCCTTCCGAGGTCAGCTTTATCCTCTGTTTCCGGGCCCCCAGATCTCTGACTATGTACTTCTTGTCCAAAAGTTCCAAGATCCTCTTGGATGCAGATTGTTGGCTCATATCCAATGCTTCTCCCAGCTCCCGGGATGATACGGCTATGTAGTCGTTCATCCCGCCGAGCAGAGCAATCTTCCTGAGGGCGAAAGTGTATTTTTCATCCATTGGGAATCACCAATGGTACGGATAAGAGAGTAAGTAGATAAAAGGTAGAGTTTGCAAACGGCTTTTTTGATTG
>JAAYKC010000048.1 GCA_012522645.1 Thermoplasmatales archaeon | reverse complement strand
GTCAGAATGTAGTAATTTTTCCGGATCATCCGGCTGTGAAGTTGGCGGGCCTGAAGGGATTCGAACCCTTGGCCGATCGATTAAGAGTCGATCGCTCTACCTAGCTGAGCTACAGGCCCGTGCAGGTCTCGCCAAACATCTTTCCGGATATAAATGTTATCCGAGATTCTGCAGCTCTGAGTGTCGGGCCCATAACAAATATAACTCCATTCTGCGATGGGCTGGCAATGGGACTCAGGATAAGGGATATAATGACGACCCAGGTGGTGACCCTGCTTGGGACGGACACATTGAGGGATGCGACCATATGCTTCGCCGTGGACAACGTCTCCGGCGCGCCCGTCGTCGATGAGGACTACAGGCTCGTCGGCATAGTCAGCGAGATAGACATACTGGAGCTGATAGTCAAATACGAGAAGATGCTGAACCGCGCAGGTTCCGCCAGCCATATCCTGAGCGTCCCCATGGACAGGATCGACGATGAGGATGAGCAGCTTACGCAGATAGTCCATGAGATATCGGAGACCAAGGTCTACGAGATCATGAGCAAGACCATTCTGACGACATCACCGGACGCGAAGATAATGGAGGTCCTCAAGGTGATGATCGACCTGGACATCAACAGGGTCCCCGTCCTGGAGAAAGGGGTCCTCGTAGGCATAGTCACCAGGGGAGACATCATATTCTCCATATACAAGAGAAAGGTCCGGGACGATTAACTGCATGTTCGAGACGCATATCCTGGCAAGCGGAAGTGACGGCAACTGCACCGTTCTCGTCTATGAAGGGCGGGCGGTGATGATAGACGCAGGACTGAGCTTCAAGGCAACGTCCCGTCTTATGGACATGAACGGCATAGACCGTTCGTCCGTCGAGGCCGTATTGATCACCCATGAGCATGCCGATCATGTGAAGGGGGCAGGTCCTGTTGCAAGAGCCCTCAATGCGCCGGTGATGTGCAACAGAGCCACATTCTGCTCTTCGAACATGGGCAAGGTCATCTACTCGGAGACGCAGACCATGGTGCCGTTCACCGTTGCCGGCATCCGGTTCACTCCTTTGCCCACATCCCACAACGCTGCGGAGCCTAACGCTTACGTGGCCGAAGCAGGCGGTAAGAAGGTGCTGATAGCCACCGACACCGGGCTGCTGACGCCGCCGGTCGAGGATGCGCTGAGGACATCGGATGTGGCAGTGCTGGAATCGAATTATGACAAGCAGATGCTGGACAACGGTCCGTACCCTCTCTTCCTGCGCAGGCTCATAGCGAGCGATATCGGCCACCTGTCGAACGTGGCATGCGCCGAGGCTCTGAAGAGAACGACGAACGGCATGAAGCGCAAGATATTCCTGGCGCATCTGAGCAGGAAGAATAACACGCCTGATACTGCAAGGGAAACGGTCTCCAGCCTCACCGGGACCAGAAGGATGGAACTGGACTGCCTGGAATTCCCCGGGGACACACGCGTGATCAGAGCGTGACCCGGATCATCTCGGCCTTATCCCTGTTGACGAGGGCCCGGGCCATCACCGCGGGCATCCTCACCACATCCTCCTTCCTGAGATCGTAATCCCTGCTGGGACCTGAGAATCTCGGAAGGTCCTCGAGCACCCGTATGACGACGGCCTCCTCGGAGAAGTACTCCTGCGTTTCGTTCTGAGCATCCTCCGCCGCCGCGTCCTGAGGGGCCTCCTGCGGTTCTTCAGGCACCTGTTCGAACACAGGCTCATCGAATGGCTCATCCTCAGGGATATCAACGGGAGGCGTCTCCGGTACGGCCGTGACCCCGACTATGTCGGGGACCACCGTGCTCTTCTTCCCGTCCACGATGGACCACTGTGCGGCGGCGGCCTTCATGGTGCTGTCATGGAACGTCCTCTCCTCCGGTGTCAATAACTGAACAGGATTGTTGACGGCCCCCATGGCCCCTCTCACGGCCATGTCCGCGATCTTCTTCATGCGGAGCTCGGCGACCATCTTCATGTACTTCTTGATGTTCTTTTTTCTGGAAACTGCTCCGTCGAACATTATCGAATCGGGGTCCTTCCTTGCCAGGGCATCGCATCTCGATATCTGCTCCTTGTACAGAGAGGTCATCGCGGGATACAGGTCCCTGCGCACCTCAGAGAGCGCATTGGACCTGAGCTCCACGCTGTATATCGAGGTAAGCTCCTCGAAGGTCATCCCGCTGTTGATCCCGGCCACGCTGTTAACAATAAATCGTCTCTATTTGATGTTTGTCCATGGGGGTTTCCGAAGCTCGAAACCATATTATGAATGCCCGCCCATAGGACGGGCATGGACTTCTCGGAAGCGGTCCGCCGGATGCCCTACGGGGCGGAAGCGGACCTGCTCGTCTCACCGGGCTCTGACCGATCAGCACTGGAAGGTATCGATCCGTGGAGGAAGCGGATAATCGTGAGGGTGAGAGCGAAGCCCACGGAAGGGAAGGCCAACAAGGAGGTGGAGGAGCTGATATCCGGGATAACCGGATGCAGGTCCGAGGTGATCAGAGGCCATACCAGCAGGCAGAAGACCGTCGCCGTGTACGGCGACACCGACAGTATAATCGCATCCGTAGGTGAGGCGGTATGAACGACTGCGACCGCCTGGACGCACTGGCATGGTTATTGGAGGACCTCATCGACATCTCGGAGAACAGCATCATCCTGATAGAGGGGAGGAAGGACCGGGAGGCCCTGGACTTCTTCAGGATACCCAGGGAG
>JAAYKC010000047.1 GCA_012522645.1 Thermoplasmatales archaeon | reverse complement strand
GATCTATGTAGTCGGGCCCGCATTTGAACGATGAGACCTTCAGACCTCTGTCCGTCAGGGCCTGCAGGATACCGGATACGATGGTGGTCTTGCCGCTGCCGCTGGAAGCGGCTGTGAGAAGGATCCTCGGATGGCTCATGCCCGCCTCCGCGTCATGATCGATATGTATATCGGATTGTTGGCGGTCATCATATGGTATCCGCCGATGAGCCTGGACCTGGAAACATTGATGCAGACGGTATCATCCTCAAGATCCATGGATCGGGCACACTCCGTCATCTCCGAGACGGTCTCCAGGGTTATGGCTGTAACGCACACCCTTGCATGGGGGCTGCGTTCGAAAATGCTCGTCAGGATCTCACGAAGCCGTCCGGACGTACCTCCGATGAATGCATGTGTCGGAGCGGGAAGGCCATCCAGTGCATCAGGCGCATAGCCTCTTATGATCTCCAGATTAGGGGTCCTGAACGCTTTCTTGTTCTTCTCTATGAGGTCGGCGGCGGCATCGTCCCTCTCGACCGCATATACGGCGCCGTCCGGTGCTGCCAGTGCGCATTCTATCGAGACCGATCCGGTGCCGGCACCTATGTCGTACACGACGGAATCCTCCTGAATGCGGAGCTTGGACATTGCTATCGCCCTCACCTCGCTCTTGGTCATCGGCGCCTCCCCTCTTACGAACTCCGAGTCGGGGATGCCCGTTCCGTGATGCTCAGGCGAAGGATTCAGGATCAGTGCGCAGGAGAGGCCCTCAGGAATATGCCCTGTGAGTTCGGAGGGATGCCCCCTGAGAACGGTCTCATCCGCAGACCCGAGATTGGACCCGATCGCCACTTCCGTATGGTCCATGCCGTACTCGGTCAGCTGTGCCAGCATCCTCTCTGCTCCCTCCTTCCCTTCAAGAAGCGCGAACACCTTCCCGTTGCGGCAGGCGTGCCCGACGATGTTCGCTTCTCTGCCGTGAGCGCTTATCATCCTGATATCATTCCACGGGATGCCGAGCCTGGAGCACAGATGGACCGGGGAGGATATCCCCGGTATCATCCTGATATCGAACTCATCCCTGTCAACCTTCTCGCGGAGGGCCTTGGCACCGCTGAAGAACCCGACGTCCCCTGAGAAGAGCACAACTGTGTTGCGGTATTCCGTGCGGGACCTCAGATAATCCAGGATCTTATCGGCCTCATATTCCCTGTACTTAGGTTTCCCTGCGGCCTCAGGGATCTCCAGCATCCTTTTCGCTCCGATCACGACGTCCGCCGTCCTGACGGCCTCGGAAGCCTCCTTCGTCATCTGCATGTGGCTCATGCCCATTCCGACGGCGGTGATCCTCCTTTTGATGCGCCCGATCCCCAGTCTGCCCTCCAGGAGCTCCAGGACCTCTCCGTAGTCCATGCTTTCTCCTTCCTCAGGCGGACGTCCTATCAGGATAACCTTGGCACCCGCGGCTCCGGCGGCCTCAAGCTTCTCTTCGAAGCCGCCTTCCGGACCGGAATCCTTCGTCACGATGTATGAAGCCCCGGTCTGTCTCAGAAGTGCCAGATTCAATTCCTCGGAGTACGGCCCCTGCATGCATATGAGGTTCTTCCCCCTGAAGCCCAGCTCCGCGCATTTGGCTGCCACGTCGGGAAGGGAGAGGACCCTTGCCGTTACCCTGTCCGCATATCCGTCTATTCTGGTGTACTTCTCCAGTTCCTTGCTGCCGGTGGTCACCAGTATGTTCCCTTCGGTTCCGTTCAGGAAGCTCACGGCGGAATCTATGTCTGGGAATGTCAGGCATCCGTCCGGGTCCGCGCCTTCCGGCCGCAGCAGTCTGATGTACTCCGCGCCTTCCGAATCGCAGGCATCTTTGATCTTCCGGGTTATGTTCACGGCATACGGATGGGTGGCATCCACCACGGTCCCGTACCCGGAACGTATGAGCTTGATTATCCCGTCGTCACCCAGCCTCTCCGAGGATGCTTTCGCCTTCCTTATGAGGCTCCTGCCGTACTCGGTGGAGGTCCGGGCCATGACATCCGCCCCGGAATCCGCAAGGCGGTCCGCGAGCATCCGGCCCTCGGTGGTGCCGGCGAATATCAGTACCTTCTTTCCTGTCATGAGTCCTCTGTCCTAAGCACATAATCGTCAAGAGCCAGGGCCACTGTCACACCGTTGTTCGATGTCTTCCTGAGTATCAGTTTGCCCTTATCGGAGGCGGCAACAGCGGCTCTTTCGCACACGCAGTCAACGCCTGTAACGGATTCCACGAATTCGGATCTTGAGAACTCCCCCTTCATTGAATTCAGCTCCCTGGCGGAGAAGAATGCGACGGGCACGCCCAGATCCCCTGCGGCCTCCAGCAATCCTGTCTCCCCCTTTTTGATATTGATGCTGGCCAAAGACCTTATGCTCTTCCCGGATACGGAATTCAGCTTCAGTGCGCTGTCTATCTCAGACATTATCCTTTCCTTCGGCACGCCTTCCCTGCAGCCGACGCCCACTACCAGGCACCGGGGCGTCAGGACTAACGTCTCCTTGTACGGATCGCGGTCTGTGCGGTGCGTGACGCATACGCCTATGTCGCCGGACTCCGAGAGCACCATGCCGTCGGGTATCCTCCCCTCTATCCTGAAATCGGAGAACAGGCCTACGGGCTTGTCGTCCAGTATGGCGGACGAGACGAACTTAGCGATGTTCATGCTCCCTATGTGCATGCCCCGGTCGGCGGCGAAGGAATCTATCGAGATCTTGCCGTTGATGTCCGTGGCGGTGGTTATCACAGGAACGGAGCCCAATGCATCCGCGATCCTATGTGCCAGCCTGTTGCTCCCGCCTATGTGCCCCGACAGAAGGGGTATGGAGAACAGCCCCATCTCATCCACGACGACAACCGCGGGATCGGTGACCTTGCTCCTGACATGAGGAGCTATCGTCCTGACGGCTATGCCTATCGCGCCGACGAATATGACCGCATCCGTATTCTTGAAAGCAAGGGCCCCCCATTCCTTATGGGACACCTCTATCTGCTTGGAGCCCTCATGCTCCGCACGGGTCTTGCAGTAGAGGTGGCACTCCTCATCCTTAAGAGCATCCTTTATCCTGAGAGCCAGCCTGCATCCCTTCGCCGACGATGACAAAAACCATATCTTCAATCAAATCCGTCCTGACATATCTGTTATTATTCGTTCTGCGTTCTCGGTGAGCCCGATCCTGCCGTATACGGAGGAGAACACCGCGGCCCCGATCCCAGTTCCGGCCGAGACCCTGTTGCGGAGGTAGAAATCCATCCTGTCTGTCAGGACCTTCACAGTCCTGTCCGTGATCCCTGCGGATTCCAGCACGGAGAGCGCATCGTCCGTGGTGACGCAGTCCAATATCCTCTCGGCCGTCTGCATATCGCAGCCGGACCTTATCGCGGCAGCCGTCATTATCTCCATGCGGCAGTCCCCGTTCCTGGAATGGGTGTTCATCATCCCTCCGGCCACCTTGACCAGCTTCCCGAGATTGCCGACTATCAATATGCTCCCGAATCCCAGTTCGCAGGCGATGTCCAAGGCCTCTCCGATGAAGTTGCTGCACATGACCGCCGACTCCCTGTCAAGACCCAGATCGCTCAGGTAGCTCATCCCGTAGTTGCCCGGGACCAGCAGGGCATTCCTCTCCCCCTCTGCGCGCCTGATGCTCAGCTCAGCCCTTATCGTCTCCGTGATGGCCCTGTTGCTCATGGGCTCCACTATCCCGCTCGTCCCAAGGACGGAGATGCCGTTCACTATCCCGAGACGCGGGTTGAATGTCCTCTCAGCCGCTTCCCTCCCCCCCGGGATGCTGATCACCACATCCGCCCCGCCGGTGTGCCCGAATCTTTCGCACACCTCTCTTGCGGCGGCATCTATCATCATGCGGGGCACGCTGTTTATGGCGGCCGCTCCGACAGGCTGGTCCAAACCCTTCCGGGTAACCCTTCCGACGCCTTCCCCTCCGTCTATGCGGAAAGCACCGTCATCCCTTCTGCGCACCTCTGAGAAGACCAGGAGTCCGTCGGTGGCATCGATGTCGTCCCCTCCGTCCTTCCTCACGGCGCACTGCGCCGCATCATGATCCATGCGGGGGGATTCTATCCTCAGGGTCAGTTCCTTCCCCCCGGGCGTGACTATCCCTGTTTCGGAGGGGAACGTGCCTGACAGGAGCGCGGTGATCGCGGCCTTCGTTGCCGCAGCCGCGCACGTACCGGTGGTATGACCGCATCTGAGGCGTCTGCCTCCCGAATACACATCACCCCCGCCGCAATCTTCCGCACTCATTTCCGTCCTCCGATAGACGTCGCACATCAAGTATTATTTCCTACATATGCCAAGATATATTATTCAGTATTGGATGATACCTCCAATGAATGATGCCAAAGGAAAGCTTATCGGAGTCAGCGTCGGGCCGGGCGACCCGGAGCTCATGACCTTAAAAGCCAAGAGAGCGATCGAATCCTCGAGTGTCATCGCCTATCCTGTCAAGAAGGAAGGGGAGACGAGTTTCGCTCTCGAGATAGTCAGATCAGCTGCTGACATAAGCGGGAAGGAGATCCTGGAGCTTGTCTTCCCAATGGATCCCGATTATGTTGTGAGGGAGGCCGGGAGAAGGCATGCCATAGACAAGCTGTGCAGCGTGCTGGCGGACGGACAGGACGTATGCATGATAACCCTGGGGGATGCGGGCGTCTTCAGCACATACATGCGCATAGACCTCAGCGTATCGGAACGCGGATATGAGACGTGCCAGATACCGGGGGTCACATCATTCTGCGCCGGGGCGGCCAAGGCCAAGGTCCCCCTGATCTCAGGAGAGGAGGGCCTGGCGATAATCGATTCCGCGAAGAATGATGGGGCTCTGAGGAAGGCCTTCGACGATTTCGATAATATCGTGGTGATGAAGGCCTATGATTCGATACCGGAGATCCTGTACATGATGAGGGAGAGGGAGATACCCTTCGACCGCGGAGTGGTCATCAGCAACATAGGCATGGACGATGAGTACGTGGGCGGAATGGACCCGGGCAGGGAGTACGGTTACTTCACCACGGTGATAATCAACAAGAAGAGGAGATGGACCGCATGATATCATTCATAGGCGCGGGTCCCGGGGATCCGGAGCTCATAACGCTGAAGGGAAGAAGGCTGATCGATTCGGCGGACGTGATAATCTATGCCGGGTCCCTGGTGAACCCCGCCGTTCTTGACGGGGCCAAAGGGACTGCGGAGGTGCACAACAGCGCATACATGAATCTTGATGAGGTCATAGACATGATGTCCGCCGCAGAAAGCAAAGGTCTGAAGGTGGCGCGTGTGCATACGGGCGACCCGTCCATCTACGGCGCCATAAGGGAGCAGATAGACCGCCTGAAGGATCTCGGGATAGAGTATGAGGTCATACCCGGCGTGAGCTCATTCCTGGCGACAGCGGCCGCACTGAATGCGGAGTACACGCTCCCTGATGTGAGCCAGACGGTCATACTGACGAGGATGGAGGGCAGGACCCCCATGCCTCCCAAGGAGAAGCTGAGGGATCTCGCGAGCCATAATGCGACCATGATAATCTTCCTCAGCATAGGTTTCATGGATGAGATGGTGAAGGAACTGACGGAGGGCGGTTACAGACCGGACACTCCGGCCGCCGTTGTATACAAAGCCTCCTGGCCCGAGCAGAAGATCCTGCGCGGCACCCTGAAGGACATAGCAGAGAAGGTCAGGGATGCGGGGATAGACAGGACGGCGCTCACCGTGGTCGGCGATTTCCTGGGGGACGATTACAGCCTCTCCAAGCTCTACGATAAGAATTTCACGACAGGATACAGGAAAGGGATGGAATGAAAGGGAAAGTGACAGCGGTCGGGTTCGGTCCCGGCGGGAGGGAGGATATGACGATCAGAGCCGACAGGGCGATATCCGATGCGGATATCGTGACCGGATACACAACATACGTGAATCTGATAAAGGACTTCTATCCCGGGAAAGCATTCAAATCCACGGGGATGAGGAGCGAGGTGGAGAGGTGCAGGCTCGCCATACAGGATGCACTGACCGGTAAGAGCGTGGCCATGGTGTGCAGCGGGGATTCCGGCATATACGGGATGGCGGGGCTGATATACCAGCTGGCGGAGAGCATGGATGCGGACGTGGACATAGACGTCGTTCCGGGCGTGACCGCCGCCTCCACCGCAGCAGCAGTCCTGGGAGCGCCGCTCATGCACGACCTGTCCCTGATCAGCCTTTCCGATTACCTCACGCCGCTGGATCTCATAATGAAGAGGGTGGACAGGGCCGCGGAGAGCGACATGGTGATATGCCTGTACAACCCGAAGAGCAACCAGAGAGACTATCTCGGGGATGCGGCCGACATCATCATGAGGCACCGCTCCCCCGATACCGCGGTCGGCATAGTGAGGGAGGCCGGCAGGAGCGGTCAGACCCATTGGACCACAACCCTGGGCGATCTTGCGAAGGAGGATGTGGATATGCTGTGCACTGTCATCGTCGGCAATTCGAACTCATATGTCTCGGACGGGAAGATGATCACGCCGAGAGGGTACGAGGTGGGATGACATGGTCGAGATGATAAGGCCCATGGATATCGAGAAGAGGAGCATGGAGATCATCGAGGAGGGTCTTGGCGGAAGGAGATGGCCCGAGCCTGAGTTCTCTGTCGTCAAGAGGTGCATACACACCTCCGCCGATTTCGATTATGCGGACAATCTCAGATTCTCGGAGGGTGCGGCGGAGACAGGCGTGAAGGCCCTGCGCAACGGCGCCCACATAGTCACAGACACAACCATGGCCGCCTCCGGGATAAACAAGAGGATGCTGGGGAAGTACGGAGGGGAGGTCCACTGCTTCATCGGTGACCGGGACGTAGCGGAGCGGGCCGGGATGTCCGGCCGGACGAGATCCGCCGTCTCCATGGACAAGGCATCCAATCTGGATGTGCCGGTCATCTTCGCGATAGGCAATGCTCCCACGGCCCTGATGAGGCTGAAGGAGCTCATTGATGAGGGGAAGGTCAGGCCGGAGCTGGTGATAGGCGTTCCCGTAGGTTTCGTCAACGTGGTCGAATCCAAGGAGCTGATCACGGAGGCGGACGTACCGTACATCGTCGCCGCTGGCAGGAAGGGCGGAAGCAACATAGCCGCCGCCATCTGCAATGCGCTCCTGTACCACGGTGCTGAAAGCAGGCTTTGATAATATCAGAGTTGTCTCAGACCTTCCTCTTCACCACCAGGTAGTAGTCCAGAAGGAACACCGCCACGCAGAAGAAGATCATCACGCCGAAGGACCACCATGGGAACTCCGTTCCAAGTGCGGCCGCCCTTATGCACGAGCTGGAGTGCGTCAGGGGCAGGAGGTAGAGCATCCCCTGGAACACCTTCGGCAGTGCGCTGACCGCGAAGAAGGTCCCGCACAGGAATGACATGGGCAGGATGACCAGGCTGTTGAATGTGGCCATGGACTGATGGGATTTTGCCAAGAGGGCCGCCGCCTCCCCCAGCAGGGAGAAGGAGAAGCATGATATCAGCAGGGAGACCACGAAAAGCGGACTGACGAACAGATTCGGCGTCAGAATCAGTCCTATTATGAATATGAGGCTGCAGCTTATGAGGCTCCTGATTATACCCAGTATCGACTTGCCCACGACTATCGCGGACGGTCTGAGAGGGCACATCATCATCTCGTCGAAGCTCCTGTAATAGAGCCTCTGAACGTTCATCCGTGTGGATGTGGACGAGAAGGACGATGTCATCGAGGAGAGCGCCACTATGCCGGGGATGACGAATGCTATGTACATCTCAGGATCCTCGCTGCTGACCGCCAGGACGAAGGCCACCAGGTACAGCAGGGGGCTCATGAGGCTGGAGATCATTATGTTGAGGATGTTATGTCTCATGAAGCGCAGGTCCGCCCAGGAGACGTAGTACACTTCCTTGAAGAATTCCAGCATCTCACATGCCTCCCACGGTGGTGCCGGTCAGCTCGACGAAGCAGTCCTCCAGGCTCGTCTTCCTTATCACGACCCTGTCCTGGGCCGTCAGCGTGGTCGCGTACGCATTCGCCGATTCCCTGTCCTTGAAATAATTGTATTTCGTCACGCCGGAACTGTCGAAGTATTCGACGGCAACTTTCACTATGCGGTCCGTAAGCTCCTGCGGCGTTCCCATGGCTATGATCCTGCCCTTGTTGATTATCCCGACCCTGTGGCACAGGGCCTCGGCCTCCTCTATGTAGTGGGTGGTGAGGAAGGTGGTGGTGCCGTCCATGTTCAGTCTCCTTATCAGGTCCCAGAGCATCCTCCTCGCCTGTATGTCAAGGCCGGCCGTCGGCTCGTCCAGGAACAGTATCTTAGGCTTATGCAGCAGGGCGCAGACAATGGAGACGCGCTTCTTCCAGCCGCCCGAGAGGTCGCTGACCATATAGTCCGTGTATTCCCCGAGCCCGACGTACTCGACGAGCTCATCTATCCTGCTCTGCCTCTCGGATTTCGGGATCTTATGGTACATGGTATGCTGCATCATGTTCTCCCATACGGTGAGGTCCTTATCCAGGCTGATGTGCTGCTGTATCACCCCTATGCGGGTCTTCGCTTCATCGGGGTGCTTCTTGATATCATGCCCGTCCACTATCACGGTGCCCTCATCAAAGCCAGTCAGGGTGCTCAGCACTCTTACGGTGGTGGTCTTCCCCGCACCGTTGGGGCCGAGGAAAGCGAACATCTCCCCTTTGTAAACGTCGAGGTCCACACCGTTCACGGCCGCTTTATCGCCGAATCTCTTGACCAACCCTCTGACTTCGATAACCTTTTCCATGTTCTCCTTCCTTCCGATGCTGACAGACTGCAGGCTCATAAGCTCCTCACCGTCATCAAATCGATGCACAGATGATTCCCCCCGGCTCCGCTCATGGTATCTGCCGGGACATCATGAACGTACTTGATAATCTTCTCCGTTCAGACTTGGTCTGCGTTTTCGGAATCGATTTTCAACTGATGAAGCCCCGGTTTCAGGCATGAGCGCTTCGAAGTGCTTTTTACTGCGGGTCAGTTGGATGTATATGCTTATATACACTATTGTTATATTATGCAGTTGGATGATATGTCCAATAAACTCCGATCTGCGGCATCCGGCTGAACGGAATGTGTCGGGATCTCAGTAAAAATATAGTGAGGGCAAAAAATGAACACGAAATTATT
>JAAYKC010000046.1 GCA_012522645.1 Thermoplasmatales archaeon | reverse complement strand
GGAACCTGATGATCGTCTTCAGCTTGCTCTCTTCCACTCGGTTAGGGTCAGAGAGATATATCTCGTGAAAGGGGCCGTTCGCAACGTACTCCCTGTCTTCCATATATGTGAGCATCTCGGCTATGGATTCCTTTACCAGTCGGTAACTGCCGATATGCATCTTCTGCACCGATCTCCCCTCCTCGATATCCACGAGATATGCGGACCTCACATCCAATTCGGGATTGTGCCTTTCCACCGACTCCTTGAGCGATCCGAAGAACCTTTAATTCACGAATTCAGGCTGGCGGACCATCATGGTCCATTCCCATGTATCTCTGCTACGTGGGTCGAAGAGAACATCCCTCGAACCGAACAGGGCCTCCAAGGGCATGATCTCATACTCATAGTATCCCTCGGGCTGTATCTCTTCGGCCGAGCTCATACTCGCCGCATAAGAAACTTCGAACAGGATCTCCGCCGCCTCCTGCGCACGTTTGTCCACAGTCCCTTTGCGGGTGACGGCGATGAACCTCATCCTCGGCACGTCCACCTCGGATATGCCGGCCTTTGGGGAGTAGAGATCCTTCCTTTCCTTCCTGAGGTCCTTCTTTATCGTTCATACATTAATCGGCCCGGCCGATTAAATACGTGGCACATTCCTCTCCACAGATCGCTCGGTATCGCTGCAACAGGTTTTTATCTGGGGTAGCGAAATCCTGTTACAAGGAGGGATGACGTTGTTCAAAAGGACCGAAAGCGATGCGGAACGCGATGTCTCCCTCATGATGGAGAACCCTGGCAGGGCAGTGAAGCTCATGGCGATTCCTGTGGGGTTCGCCTTGCTCATAGCCCAGATCAACTCCTTCGTCGACGCAGCGTGGTGCGCCACCCTTGGGTCCGATGCCCTGGCCGTGATCGGCCTCTCTTCGGCGCTCTATCTTATACTGGTCGGCATCGGCACAGGGATCGGCGTAGGGGGATCGACCGCCGTCGCAAGGCGCATAGGCCTGGGAGACCATGAGGGCGCAAACTCCCGGGCTTCCCACGCCATAGCCCTGATAATCGTGATATCTCTGATACTGACGTCGATCCAGCTGATTCTGCGCAGGCCTCTTCTGGCTCTGATGGGTGCGGGGGTCCTCCTTGACGATGCGTCCGATTACGCCATACCCATGTTCCTGGGCTCATCGATGATCATGCTCAGCGGCGTTATCGCCGGGCTGCTCAGGGCGGAGAACGCCGTCAAAAGGTCCGTGGCGGTGCTCATTACCGGATCGGTTCTCAACCTTATACTGGATCCGGTTTTCATATTCTATTTCGACCTGGGGGTCACCGGGTCCCCGGTGGCCACCGTCACGGCCACCACCATAGCCAACTCTGTCGGGGTATATTGGTATCTGAGAAAGAAGATGTACATCCGCCCGTCCCTGCGCAGATTCAGATTCAGAAGGGATATCCTCAACGACATACTCTACGTAGGGACTCCGCAGACGACAGAGCTTGTATTCATCAATGCCGTGAACCTTCTCCTGAATTGGTTCGTCATAAGCAGCGCCGGCCCGGAAGGCCTGGCGATCTACACTATGCCCTTCATATTCATCAACATGGCCACGATACCCGCGACGGCGGTGGCCACCGCACTGATACCCATATGCTCGGTGGCCTTCGCGCGCAGGGACTACGACCGAGCCTGGCAGGTCTATCACAGCATTATCCGGACCACACTCATATTCGTGATCCTGCTGGGGATCACCGTCTTCATCGGCGCGGAATATCTGGTGACGGCCTTCACCTATTCCCCGGACTCCGCGGGACTGAAGCCGGAGATGGCGAAGGCCCTGAGGATCTACTGCATGTGCCTGCCGTTCTGGGGCATGATACCTCTTGGATCGGCCATGCTGCAGTCCCTCCGCAAAGCGCAAAAGTCAACTCTGTCCGCAGTGATACGTAATCTGATGTTGATAGCATTCTACGCTTTCGCATCCACGATCTCCTTGGAGGCCATATTCTGGAGCTTCGCCCTGGTCGAGGTGATCGGGGGCACCATGATGTACCTCTGGGGAATTTGGGCATTCAAGAGCGAGAAGAGCAGATATCTTATTCCTGAACCGGGCGCTCCTGGCCCTTCATGAACGCATATGTCTGATCTGAGATTCTCATTTTTCAAAGGGACGTGTGAACCGGTTGTTCATATTCATGGAATATTGCAATGCGCAACGCAGATCTATCGCGCTACAGATTCAATTGTAGAAGGGAGCCGCATCTGATCCTTGGAGAGACCTCTCTGTATGATCGAAGATATGAGCCGACACGAGATCCAAGGATCTGCCATACTGTGGTTGTAAGGCTGCCCTGTCCGTATCCCAAATGATTGATACGAAAT
The DNA here is from genome assembly GCA_012522645.1 of Thermoplasmatales archaeon. GTDB lineage: Archaea > Thermoplasmatota > Thermoplasmata > Methanomassiliicoccales > Methanomethylophilaceae > RumEn-M2. The sequence goes on along the minus strand of JAAYKC010000046.1, from coordinate 1,308 downwards.
TCGTATCATAATGGTCTCTTTATGCTAGATTAAAAATAACCCTCTGCCGCACGGATGCGGCAGAGTGCTCCGGGGTTTTGAAGCTCTCTTTGTCTCAGCGCCTCCTGATGATGAAGAACGCAACCGCTCCAAGTATCGCTGCGGCAGCCGCTCCGATACCTATGTACAGCATGGTGCTGTCCTCAGGCGTTGATGCGGGAGCAGGCTCGGCGAGGACGTATGAGGAGCAGTGGGTCAGGCTCAGCGTCACCCAGCCGTCCGTTACCACAAGGTCCTTCGCCTTCTCCTCAAGCTGCTTCGTCGTCTCGTTGTAGAAGAACAGTGTGAGCTTCGTTCCGTTCTCGTACTTGTCTCCCACGTAATACTTCACGGTGGCGTTGATCGGCAGCTCTCCGCTGGCGGCGAAGTTCAATACCAGGGGGTTCTCGGCGCCGGTCGAGGTTATGGCACCGCTGAGATCGCCCTCCGGCGTAACCTCGGATATACCTGCCTTGAACGTTCCCGCTTCGGATTTGTAATCGCCTTCGAAGGTCCAGGAATATTGTACCTGGCCCTCGTCATCAACCACGTCCACGGTAAGGGACTTGTCGCCGATGCTTTGGAATATTGTGTTGTCCAGCACCTGATCGGCGGCATTTCCCTTCACCTGAAGTACGGGCTCGTCATCCTGGCTGATAATATCGCTTATCACCCCAGAGTCGGGAAGTTCGTCATAGGTGATGATATTCCATACCGCAGTCAATACGACGTCCGAATCTCCAACGGTATATTCGTATCCTGCTTCATAGACTTCTCCTCCTTCAGTCAGAGACCATCCGGCGAAGGTGTATCCTGTCTTAGCAAGGTCGTCTACATCAGGCAACGTCACAACCGAGTTGTACTCAGCTGTGATTGTTGCAGGAACCTCTCCGGTCGCTCCATTAGCGTCGAATGATAGATCGTACTTGTTTACGGTCCATATCGCATACAACGTCTTTCCGTCAAGAGGCATATGATACGGTTCAGTTACTACATCGCCATCGATGGCCTCCGACCATCCGTTGAAGGTGTATCCTGTCTTAGTTGGCGCCGGCGGAAGTGTGACCTCGGTACCATAGTCTTGAGTTATCGAGCCTACCTCGGTTCCGCCTGTGGAATCGAAGACTATGGTATACTGATCAATGTTCCATATCGCAGTCAATACGACGTCCGAATCTCCAACGGTATATTCGTCTCCTGTTTTATAGACATTATCTCCTTCACTCCATCCTGCAAATGTGTGTCCGGCCTTGGTGCCTTCATAAGAAACTATGGTGAACTTTTGTCCTT
>JAAYKC010000045.1 GCA_012522645.1 Thermoplasmatales archaeon | reverse complement strand
TCTCCGCCAGGATCTCCGGCAGCCGGGAATCTATCATCCTGAGATTGTTCTCCAGAACGGGATCCTGCGTTCCTGCGTATTCCATTCCGATGCCGTTCGAACGGAGCATCTGATATCTTTCGCTCAGAGTCCGTTTCCTGACGCCGTTCCCTTCCCTTTCAGAGATGTTAACGGCTTCCGCCAGTTCGGGGGTCATGTTCCCGGTGAGGTCGAAGATCACATTGGTCGACCCGCAGGGATTGACAAGGACGGACGAACTGTCCAAAAAGGATCCGATATTGAATCTGAAAGCGGATTCTTTGCTGGTATGGGGATCATGCATCTGTATCCGGATGACGGACCCGTCTGACGATGAGGTCTTGGGTTTCGTATAATGCAGCTCATCCATCAGAGTCCTGATCAGGTCATCGGAGAACGCTTTGTCTAAATCGTCCCCGGTGATCCCGAATTTATTTTCCGAATGTTCCCATCTCATTTGAATCCGAATGTTATATTCTGTGTCAAATTTTAATAGGATTCACTACATGTATACTGCGCCGCTTATATACACCTTGATTATGGACACCCACACCCCCGAACAGCGCAGAAGAAATATGCAGGCCGTACGTTCCAAGGATACTAAGATAGAGATCATGCTCCGCAACGAGTTGTGGAGAAGGGGGCTGAGGTATCAGAAGAATCGCAGAGAGCTGCCGGGATGCCCTGACATCGTTTTCAAAGGCAGGCGGATCGCAGTCTTCTGTGATTCCGAGTTCTGGCACGGATATGACTGGGAGAATCAGAAGGATTGCATAAAATCCAACAGGGATTTCTGGATCCCGAAGATCGAACGCAACATCGCCAGGGATAAGGAGGTCGGTTCGATGCTCCGCGACCTCGGATACACGGTGATCAGGTTCTGGAGCAGGGAGATCGAGAAGGATGTCGTTGCATGTGCTGATAAGATAGAGGATGTCTTATCTGGCATCTGACAGCTCAACCGTTTATCCTGTATCCCCGGTCTTTTGGTTCCGATGCGTATTTTACGCCCAACGAATCAAGCATCGCCGTCAGCGTTCTCATATGAACCCCCAGTCCCACGTTGATGAACTGATTCTCCACGACGACCTCGCCGGAGGATTTCTTCACCGTCGGGTGGAACCCTAAGGGCAGATGGGCAGTCTTGACCTGTATACCCGCGATCCTGCAGGAGCGGTCGAATATGGGCCCTCCCGACTGTCCCTTCATGCCCGGCGTCGATGTTTCGATGTATGAGATATCATACCCGTCGGGGCACTTCCCCATGCTGATGTTCCGGGTGTGTATGCAGTCGTTCGGGAAGAAGGGCATCGGCAGCACGCCTTCGCGTATATGGAAGGTCTGGGTCTTCTCGTTGAAGTCGGTTGTGCTGTTGATGAACGGGAACCCTATGCGGCACATACTCGTTCCGGGGCGTATGGTATCAGGGTCCTTTATCACAGGATATTCGGAGATCCAGTCGGGACTGAACGGTTCCAGTTTGCCGACGGCTATGTCGATCTCCCTGTTGATGTATGTGTTCCTGACACGGACGCCGTCCCACCCCCACCAGAATGACTGGTTGGTGACCCATTTAGGGTCCATCTTGACATGTTCGGTGCCGTCCGCATTGGCGGCGTTCGCCCTGCGTATCTTCTCGGCATCCTTGTTGTACCTGGTCACGGAATCGAAGACGTGCCCGGCGGTGACCATCCATCCCTCGCGGTTGAGAATAATGAAGGTGGCACAGCCGGAGAGCACATTGCCGTCCAGGGTCCTGTAGGACATGATCACGGGTCTTGTGAACTTCATCGCTTTCTCGACGGCGTCGACGAACATTATATGGGGATGGCAAAGTAGGTTATTATTTCTTTATCGGATAAGTTGCTGATGACCATCGCTTTCACCAGCACCCAAGAGGGCATCGGCAATTCCATTCCCCATTTGATGATCATAGGTCTTTCTCCTTCATGGTCAATATAATCCATTTTGCCCAGGAACGTATAGGGCATGGTCTTTCCGTATTGGTCCTTCTTACCTTCTCTGAGGAACAGCAGGATGTTGAAACCCTTCTCACCGTGGCTCATGTATCTCTTCCCGGTTGCGGAATCCTCAGCGGTATTGTTTTGAGATTGCCAGTGGAACAGCTTCTCGTTGAGAGCGTAGTCCTGATACATCGTAGTGGGGGAGTAGTCCTTCTCCGTCTTATCCAGCGTCACGAAGAACAGATCCGTCTTAAGATCATCGAAATATCGGACCCCTTCTCTCAAAGGGTACCGATAATCGGGTGTGGTCTTCCCTATCGCAGAAAGTAATTGATCCAGTGTGTATCCGCAATGCAGATCCAATGTGTGCTCGAATCCCAGGTCCACAGATTCAGTCTCGTAAGGGGCTGTTTCGCATAGGACGCTCATGAGCTCTTTTATTTCGACGCAGCAATCCTTCTTCTCCCTTATTGATTCTATGAAGTGCCAGATATCACCGAATCCTGTTTCTTTCACCGGCGTGCTGTGAAATGAATAATATAACATGGTCGCATATTTCAGATCGATAGTACTATTGAGATCGTAATGGCCGGAGAGTATCCTCATTATAGCTTCTATCCATTTTCTGCTGTTCGCACCGCATAATCTGAACAAGCCTTTTTGGAACACCTCATCCTCTTTTTTATCGAAGGGTGTTGCAGACAATCCTGCATGTCTTTTCAGACCCGTGAATGTTATTTTTGAATAGATGTTCTCGGGCTTGAGGCCGTATGTTCTCAGGAATCCGCTGAGGTTTATTTTCTCGCCGGTATCTGCTTCATACGATCTTGCATATTTCGTCAACAGGTTCTTGTTGAGTACCGTATTCCTCAGATTCTCCAAGATATATTCTTTAGCGACGGGTTCCAATTTTATGAAGCAGCCCTGGGGCAACCCTGAGAAGCCCTGCTCGATCTTCTTCATCACCGTCTTACTGCTTGCGGCTGTCAGGTAACTCAGTTTCCTTTCGTTCATCGTGTAATCCTTATGTGCTTGTCCGATGAAATCCAGAACGACCAGTTCTTCTTTCCCCTCGCTTTTCCTGAGGCCTCTGCCCAACTGTTGAATAAAGATGGTCATGCTCTCCGTGGGTCTGAGCATAAGCTCTGTGTTCACTTGAGGGATGTCTACGCCTTCATTGTACAGATCCACTGAGAAAATGAAGTTTATCTCCCCGTTCATGAGTTTTGTCTGAGCTGTTTCACGCACCTCTCGTGACGATCTGGAAGTCAGTGCGATCGAAGGCACGCCAGCTTCGTTGAACTCATTGGCCATGTATTCCGCATGATCTATGGAGACGCAGAACCCCAGGCCTTTGACCTCACCGATATTAGGTCTGTATTCATTCAATGCATCAAGCACGGCAATCGTTCGTCCTTTATTGCCTATGTACAACTGCTCTAGTTCAGCCGCATCATATTTGCCGCGTTGGAATCTCATCTTGGAAGCGTCAGCTGGGTCTGTTACTCCGTAGTAGTTGAACGGAACCAGCAGCGATCGGTCGATGGCTTCCGAGAGGCGGAGCTCTGTTGCGATCGTATCATCGAAGTACTTCGTTATATCCTGTCCGTCCATCCTCTCGGGTGTCGCGGTCAGTCCGAGAAGGATATCCGGTTCGAAGAAGGTCAGGGGCCGTTCGTAACTGTTCGCTGCTCCGTGATGGACCTCATCCACCACGATATAATCGAAGTAGTCTTTTTGTACGTGATCATAGACCTTCCTCAGAGATTGTATCGTAGCGAACAGATGATCATAATTTTGAGGTGTTTCGTCTCCTGTCAGAAGCTCCCCGAAATTCCTGTTCTGGAGGACCATTCTGAATGTTATGAGGCTGTTCTCCACGATCTCCTTCCTGTGGGCTATGAACAGAAGCCTGTTCTTCTTGCCCGGATTCTTTGAAATGTAGCGCCTGTAATCGACAGCGGAAATGATCGTCTTTCCGGTGCCAGTAGCAGCCACCACAAGATTCCTCCTTCTCCCGCGGTTTCGATCCGCTTCAAGTTTGCGGAGTATCTCTTCTTGGAACGGATAGGGCTCTATTCTGACGACGGTGTATTCCCGGCCGTCTTCGACTTTTGATTCTTTTGAGACCTTGATTCTGTTGCTCCTAAGAGCGTCTTTCAATCTTGCATTGTCCCGTTCCCAGTCATAGCTCTCGAAGTCCTTTGAATTCCAATAGCTCTCAAATGTGGCATCCATAGCACTTATTACATGGGACATATCCTGATTCGTTATTTTCAGGTTCCATTCTGTTCCGTCCGTAAGTGCCACACCTGACAAATTGGAGGATCCGACGAATGCAGTTGTGAATCCGTTCAGTCTTTTGAAGATGTATGATTTTGCGTGCAGGCGTGTATTCTTGGAATCGTATGATATTTTTATCTCTGTATTCGGAAGCTTAGCCAATTTATTGATTGCATAATCATCCGTAACGCCCATATACGTCGTAGTGATGATTCTTAATTTTCCGCCGGATCTTGTGAAATCTTCCAATTCTCTGAATATCTTTATGATGCCGGAATGTTTGATGAAAGATACGAGGAAATCTATCTCGTCCGAGGTCTGGATCTCTCTGGATAGTTCTTCGGAGAATGATAATTCTTTGTTAGATCCAGTCAACAGAGAGCTAATCGATAATGAAGTGTTCGGTCTGTTCTTTTTCTTTGACTTCCCAGCAAGCTTAGTCCAGATGGAGTAAAGCTGTTCGCCCTCTTCCCCTATTTTCCATTTTAGGATATCTTTTTCATCAGCAAGTTCTGACAGAAGTTGTAGAATCTCATTACAAGCATTGATTTCAGGATTGAGTTTGTCCAGATTTTCTTGAGATTTAGTACGGTCTTTGATTACATTCAACCCATGCTCCAGGGCCTTCTGCATATATCTGGCCAGAACCGCGGGGCCTTCTTCCTTTTCGATTTCACGTGTCTCGACGGAATCGTCAGTAAAGGATTCCAAAGCTTCAGATATGGCCTCGTTTATGATTTGCTCATAAACCCCATATTTCAGATCCATGTGTTGATGCGACCGTGATTCGCAGCCAAATACCTGCCGATGTTATGATATCTAGGGTACACGCAGTCAGATTGAAACTCGTGCAATGCCCTCAGATTCATAATGAGTCGACGAACACTTTCCTATTATGATATTCTAAGAAATCATTATCGGGTTTGTATCTACTGGGTAAGGATATCTTCTTCTCATCATATGTCCCGAAATTTATTTCATATGCTTCGTCCGACAGGCTATCGGATAGCTTCTTAGAAACTATGACTCTGTAATCCGTGCTTATGGTGATTAGGCCCTTATCAAAAGCGAGATCATGCAGAGCGTTCAAGCAAACTCCGTTGGATGGATTGAGCTTCTCCTTCGCGGGATCCGAAACGCTCCATGGCTTTATGTGACTGGCAATGAGGAGACCCGGGTCATCAATACCTGTGATGCAACATCTATTGTCATATGCGTTAAGCACCATGCTTCTGAACAAGTATTGTCCCTTCCTCTCCTTTCTGGAGATTACATAGAATCCGCCGTACGGGATATCCATTTCTCCTTCTTCTATGAATTCGTCTGAATCCAGGGGGCCCTTCTCAATCTCATAATTTCTGGCACACAGTCTGTCCCAATCATCTGCATATTGCTCCCAAATCCTTCTGTCCATTTTGCTTGCATTGCGTAGGCCGACCTTGCCCATATTCACGAATTCGGGATCGAGAGACTGAAAATTGTGCAATTTCATCTGAATGGAGGAAGGCGTCCTGTTGATTGACTTTGCCAATTTCAGAACATCCTTATTCCTGGGACTTATCTGATTTATGTTGATCCTACGATACAGAAAGAGAGACTGGATGGTATCTTCTTCACTCCACCTTCGCCCTTCGGTTCGTGCCATGTTTTGAACTGCTTTTGAGAGTACTTCAACCTGCCGGCGTTATGAAGCTTGAGAAGCACCCAGCTCTTTTACCATCAATATAGCCTCTTCCAGTTTCGAGAGCCCGCAGGCCCTGCACTCATGCTTCAGACCCAGATACTCGGCCATGTCCTCGGATCTTTTCTTGAGCTGCGCGGTATCCCCCACGCCGCTGTCCACGAAGAGGCACCTTTCGTAAGAATCGAACAGTATGTCAAGGAAGAACTTCGGGTCGTATCCTTCCGCCGTGTCCAGGCGCAGTTCCTTGATCAGCCCCTCGACGCCCTGCTCCGCCCATCCGGGTGATGAGAACCATGTGCCTATGCAGGCTTTCTTCTCCCCGTTGTACTCATCGGGACCCAGCAGCGCGTCTATGCAGTCCGCTCCCTCCAGCATGACCGCCGGCACGTCCAGGGTCTCGGTCAGTCCCGTGAGGGAGCTGCAGATCCCGTATCCGACGAGGACGGCGTCCACCTCGCCTTTGAGGGAATTGACCGTATCCTCTATCTTCGCCCTCATCTCATCCGGATATACGTGAAGGGCGAATTCCAGATACTCCCGTCTGACGAAGTCCGGGTCGTCCTTTGTGAGGTGCTCTATCTCATTCTTCAATATGTCGCATGCCACGATGCCTAATCGCATTCGAAGACCTCGATATCGGCTCCGCAGAAGGGGCACTGGGACAGCGGAGAGTCCTGGGTCAGAGACGTCTGGAACAGTCCGATGCCGTAGGCGTCCTCCAGCAGGGTGATCCTCCCCATCCTGATCCCGTCCCTCATCTTCTCGCAGCACACGGTCATCTGGAAATCGGAGCTTATGCAGAGCCTTCCCTCGGTCTTCGTCAGGCTGTCGGCTATCAGCTCGTACACGTTCCCCAGGGCCCTCCTCGCCCCCGGGACGAGGAGCGTGAACGCCTTCTTGTACAGATTCATGGCGACCCACAGGTCCCTCTCCACACAGTACCCGTTCTCGTACATGCTGCCCAGGTGCATCATCGCGTCCCCGTCGCATGCCAGGGCGGCATCCTGCAGCAGCAGGAACGCCTTCCCGTAATCCTGCTCCACCCGGTCCCCCTTAAGATAGAGGATGCCCAGCTGGGCCATCGCATTGATGTCCCCCGTATCGGCCAGATCGATCAGCGCATTGACATCTCCGTGTCTCATCAAATCACCTTCTGCGAGCTTTAAGGACGGCGTCCTTCTGCTTCTTCCTCTTCTGCATAGACCGTTCGGATTTAATAAACTCCCCGCTGAGCCAATTCCTGCCCGTGCGGTACATCAGCGTTGACATTGTGGAAGGCGACGGGGTGAAGACCTGAATCTGCTCCGGATTCGTCTTCAGCTCGCGTCTGCAGAACTCCGAGAGCTCGTCCATCTGCCTCTCTCCGCATCCGGGATGGGCGGCCATCATGTAGTACGTGAGGAACTGCTCGCGGCCCAGTTTCCCGTTGATATCGTCGAAGCGCTTCTTGAACCTCAGCAGGTCTTTGGGCCCGGGCTTGCCCATCATGTCAAGGACGAATGGGGACACATGCTCGGGGGCGATCTTCATCTGCCCGGAGACGTGGTCCCTGCACAGGCATTCCAGATATTCGTCACCGTGCTCCTTGTCGGCGATGACGAGATCGTGGCGTATGCCCGAGGCTACGAACACCTTCCTCACTCCGTCTATCTTCCTTATGTCGCTGAGCAGTTCTATGACCGGCCTGTGATCAACAGGCATCCATCTGCATATCTCAGGGTAGATGCAGCGCTTGTCGGCGCATGCGCCGACCTTTGCCTTCTTCGGGCAGTCGAACCCGTACATATTGGCCGTGGGGCCGCCCACGTCACGTATGACTCCGTCGAAGCCCTTTGCCGATGCTATGCGCTCCGCTTCGCTGAGTATCGATTCCCTGCTGCGGCTGACGACGTTCCTGCCCTGCATCACGGCGATGGAGCAGAAGTTGCACTCTCCGTAGCATCCTCTGTGCGTCGTTATGGAGTTCTTCACCGTGTCGACGGCCCTCACATGACCCTGCTTCGCATAGTACGGGTGAACGGCATTCTCGAAGTCCATCCCGTAGACGCGGTCAAGCGCCTCCCGGTCGAGGGGAGGCTGCGGCGGGTTCTGTATCAGGTACCTGTCACCGTGCTTCTGTGCCAGTCCCAACGCGGTCACGGGATCGTTGTTCCTGTAGAACGTCCAGAAGGCCTCTGAGAACCTCTCATCCGATTCAGAGCATTCCTCATAGGACGGCAGCACTTCATAACCTTCCGGCACCTCCCTGGAGATGTAGCACAATCCTTTGACCTTCGTCCAGTCCCTGCCGTCCCTCATGTACTGTGCCAGCAGGAGATTGGAACGTTCCCCCATGCCGTATGTTATCACGTCGGCCTTGGCATCGAAGAGCACCGATCTGCGTATGGAATCGGACCAGAAATCATAATGTGCCAGCCTTCTCAGGCTGGCTTCGACTCCCCCCAGGACGACGGGCTTCCCCTTGGAGTATCTCTTGATGAGGTTGGAATATGCTATCACGGCACGGTCGGGACGCCTGTCATTGACCCCTCCGGGTGTGAAATCGTCCTCCTTCCTGAACTTCTTCGTTGCCGTATAGTTCGCGACCATGGAATCCACGGAACCTGAGCTGACGCTCCAGAATAATTCAGGGGACCCGAGGCGCGTTATGTCCTCGCCGGAGTCTGTCCACGGCTGCGCTATGATGCCGACCCTGAACCCGTTCTCTATGAGCCAGTGGCCGATGATCGCCGTGCCGTTGTATGAGCTGTCATAATAGGCGTCCCCTGAAACGAGTATTATGTCAAGGCTCTTCCAGCCCCTTCGGCTCACCTCTTCGGCGGTAGTCGGTATGAACACAGCATCTCTACAATCGGCGGCCTATTTTATGTTGTTGCAAGGACCTTTTCAGCGGTACCGCCCCGGTGTGCGGAGCTCCTGGAACAGAAAGTACAATAACCTGTCAGCAGGATTCACAGGCAGTGATTCATAATGAAGGTTTCAGTGATTGAATCGGACTGCATAGGCTGCGGAAGATGCGAAGAGGAATGCCCGGAGATATTCGAACTGGATAATGATCTCATATCCCGGATCAGGCGCCAGCCCCGGGAGGATGAGGAGGACTGCGTCGTCAATGTGGAGAAGATCTGCCCCGGCGCTGCAATCGTGATCTCAGAGTAATTTCCTCATGATGTAATCGTTCAGGAAGAATCCGCCGCCGGCGTCCTTGTCGACCTTGTCCTCGATGAAGAAGCCCATGCTGCGGTAGAACCGCATGGCGGGTTCGTTGCTGCGGTTCACCGAGAGGTAGAGATTCGGTTTCCCCAGGTCGCGGGCGATGGCCTCTATCTCCGTGAACCGCTCATATGCAAGGCCTCTGCCCCTGAAGCTCTTCAGGATGTAGATCTTGCTTATGAAGACCCTGTCCTCTTCCACTTTTATGGCGCTGTATCCCACATTGCGCGCGCCGAAGAAGATGGGATCGTAGATGTAGCCCTCGGCCATCTGCTCAAGTATCGCTTCCTCTGACTGCAGCTTCTCTATCAGGTACTCCGTCTGTCCTTCGGGGAGCATGTCCGTGAAGCATTCGGTCCATATCTCCTTCGCGAGTCCGGCGATCTCCTTTGCCAATTCTCTGTCCGCGCTCATCTTCCGATTCCCAGCTCCTTCAGGAGCTCCGATATCCCGGATTCGAAGTCAACTCCGAATCTTATGTCCGTTCCCGCTTCCTTCGTCCTCAGCAGGCTGCCTACGGTGAAATTCACGGCTATCCTGTTCGCCTCAGCCAGGCTTTTCCCCGAGATGAGGGCGGTCACCGCTGCGGATCCGAAGACGTCCCCGGTGCCGTGATAGTATCCGGGTATGCGGTCACGGAACGCGTAATCGATGCTGCCGGTGCCGGCATCATAGGCGGCGGCACCCAGTTCCTCATTGTCGAAATGGACTCCAGTGAGGATGACCTTCTCAGGCCCCAGATCGGAGAGCCTCCTCAGCAGGCTCTCGATGTAATCCTTGGTGTAGGGTCCTTCCCTGTATTCCTCGCCCAGAAGAAGACAGGCTTCCGTAATGTTCGGTATGACCACGTCGGCCTTGGAGCAGATCTTCCTCATGCCCTGAGGGAAGTTCTCCGGGAATATCGGATACAGAACGCCGTTGTCGGCCATAACAGGGTCGACGACGATGAGCGTGTTCTCATCTCTGAGGCGGTCGAATGTGTCCGAGACGATATCTATCTGCTCAAAGGAACCGAGGAATCCCGTGTATATGCCGTCGAATTTCAGATCAAGGGTCTTCCAGTGATCCACTATCGGTGCGATATCGTCTGTGAGGTCCCTGTATGTGAAGCCGGTGAATCCCCCTGTGTGGGTGGACAGCACCGCCGTGGGGATGACGCTGCATTCTATCCCTGCGGATGAGATTATGGGCAATGCCACCGTAAGCGAGCATCTCCCGAAACAGGATATGTCATGTATGGCTGCGACGCGCTGCTGTCTCGACATCGCGATGCACATTCGCTATATCGTACATAAAATATGCCCACGGCGATCTTGAAAGGTTTTTTATCGCTTACCGCAATGAAGACAGCATGCCGTCATTGGACATTCATCTGGAGGAGGCGCTCTCGGATTACAACGAGAAGGTCAGCGACCTTGAGGAGACAGGCCCGCTGTCCGAGCT
>JAAYKC010000044.1 GCA_012522645.1 Thermoplasmatales archaeon | reverse complement strand
TACGAGGAGAAGGCGAAGGAGAACGAGATGTACAATGAGCAGTACAAGTACGCTCCCATGCCTTACATAGTGGGCTCCGGGAAGCTCTTCCCCGCCCTCGACGCAGAGATATCCGCTGCGGAGATAGGCAAGCACACCGTCGTCGAGATACCGTTCGGGGAGGGGGCAGGGGCAAGCGATCCCAAGCTCTTCGAGGTGCACCCCCTCAGGGAATTCCACAAGCAGGAGATCAACCCGTACCCCGGTCTCGAGGTCAGCCTCGGGGACCGCAGGGGGACCGTGGTCACCGTGGGGGCCGGACGTGTCAAAGTGGATTTCAACAACCCTCTTGCAGGGAAGAACCTCAGATACGAGTTCGAGATCACCGAGATCGTCGACGGCGATGAGGACAAGGCCAAAGCGATCCTGGATATGGACTTCGGCACCTCTGACGGATTCGGGTTCGAGTTCGGCGACGACAAGGTATCCGTCAGGATGCCCGACCTGGTGAAGTTCAACCAGGGATGGCCCATGTCCAAGTTCAGGATAGTCTCCGACCTCAGGGACGCCTTCGGCATAAACACCGTCGAGTTCATCGAGACCTGGACCAGGGCGCCTTCCGCAGCGGACAAGGACGCAGCCGAAGAGCCCGCCTCTGAAGAAGAGAAGTGAAACCTATCCGGGCGGCCCTGACGGCCGCCCGTTCTCTTTTTATCCAATTTGAACCCGACGTATTTTGCATGAGTATTGCCGAAGTTACCATCCGCTCTCTTTTCCGGGTTCGTAATACTTCTTCAAGCATCCTCTAGTAATTGTTTTTGTCACGGCATCGAGGAATTTTCTTTTGTTCGGAATCCGTATCTTATGTTTCTCGTTCGTTCGTACATTCCAAAGTACACCTTTCTCGAACCCTAATGCGACCATATAGCATGCACACTGCAGGAAATGCTCATGTGTCAGCTCTGAGACGAATTTCAGTTCGTATACGACGTCGTCCTTAATTGCATCTGCAAAACCCTGAGCTGAGAAAAGAAGTATACCCCTCCTTTTGTCTGAAAAATCTATGGAGCAGGGAAGCTGAACTCTCTCATCAGATGTGAATACGGTGCTCAGCCTTTCAGTAATCTGCTTTTTCCCGGAAGCATTCACGAACGGGGTATCGACCTGATTACGGTAGCGATTCTGCGAGGTTTGAAGCGATGTGAGAATCAGTATCTTATCTTCGATCGGCAGTTTTTTGTCCTTTGCAGTATACAGGAATTTTTTGTCTTTGTTGAGCTTCAGCCAGAGATCAATGGACTTATCTATGTCATAACCTTTGAAGAACGCGGCCTCCTGATATGTTCCGATGCATGGTGAAAGGTCGATCAGTTCGTCTCTGTTGTTTATCTCTATTTCAGAAAGACCTTCGGGAGCCGTCATCGGCTCCTTCTTCAACAAAGAATAACACTTCTCTATATCTTCTTTGTACTTGAAATCGAACATTTCTGAGATGTCCACATTTTCAAAAATTATGCCGCCATCGGTATTCTTGGATAGTGTTTCTTCCGAAAGAATGGCTTCATCACCGCTCACGAAGATGATCCTTTCCTTTCCGCGGCTTGCCGCCACACAGAATATGTTGCGCAGGATCTCATATGATTGCCGCGGTTTGTCTGCTCTGATACTCCAATAGGATTCGGTGAAATCGAACACCATGCAGATCTTGCGCTCCAATCCTTTGCTGCTGTCGAACGTGGTGAATATCGCTGAATTACTGCCGGGCTGTGTTGCACCCATCCCGTCCTTGTCGGATATGCTTGCGTAAACGGTACTTTTGTTGAAACGGTCCGGATATTCCTGTTCGAGTTGGTTCAACATCTTTGCCGCACCGTAGTTCCTTGCCCCCAGACACAAGATGTCTCCCGGATTCTGTTTCGCCAGGAATTTCGCGGCTGCATCAGCAGTCATCTCCTCGACCACACAATTCCCGTTCACACCGACTATGTTCTTATTCCATATCCGCCCGAGCTTCGCTGCAAGCTCAGCAGATAATCTGAAACAACGGGTGAATTCCAGTTTGACATGTTCGCCCAAGAATTGCTCGATGAATTCAGGAACGTATAATGTGGTCTTGTCATAGATCTTCTGTTCCATGTCGCCGACAGCGATTATCTGCATCTCGGGGTTGAAGGATTTCACATATTCCAGCATCTTCGAATGTTCTTCCTCGATATCCTGATATTCATCAATTA
>JAAYKC010000160.1 GCA_012522645.1 Thermoplasmatales archaeon | reverse complement strand
GTTCCCGTTCATCATGATTAAATATGTGCTCCAGATTAACATGGATACAAGCGACTGTAATCTAGCTGGTTAGGATTGTAGCCTTCCAAGCTACCTACCCGGGTTCGAATCCCGGCGGTCGCACCATTCCTCAAAATATCATCTTATTGCATTCTGATCTCAGGATTGGGAAATTATGTGAACGACGATGCTCGGATGAGTTATCTCAGGATATGAAAAAATTGAACTCCGCTGCGGTCACGCAGCGGAGGTTTCCGAGGCCGAGAGCTCAGCGCCTCCTGATGAATACCGCTGCGATCACTAATGCCGCCACCGCTGCGGCGGCTATACCGGCATACATCAGAATATCACTCTCAGACCCGGATGCGGTCCAGACAGCAGTTATCGTCATGTTCTCCGCAGGCATGGTCTCAGGTATCGCCGTATCCCATCCTGCGAACACATACCCCACTCTGGTCGGATCGTCCGGTGCGGTGACGGCTGTTCCGAAGTCCTGCGTGATCGCACCGACGGCGGATCCTCCTGCGGAAACGAATGTTATCGTGTACTGGTTGACCGACCATACCGCATAGAGGGTCGCATCATCCGCAGGTACGGAATATAAGGTCAGCACGCTTCCGCCGGAGGTTTCAGACCATCCTTTAAAGGAATACCCTGTCATGGTCATACTCCCGATTCCCGGGAGGGTTACAGTTGTGGCGTAATCCTGCTCGATCGGGGCCGGAGTCGTTCCGTCGGCCCCGTTGACGTCGAATGATATCGTATACCTGTTAATCGACCATACAGCATACAGGGACGCATTCTCTGCGGGTACGGTGTATGACTCCAATGCCGTTCCGTTTTGAGTCTCGGACCATCCGCCGAAGGTATATCCCCTCTTGGTCAAATCTCCGACTCCCGGGAGGATTACCTCCGTGCCATAATACTGTTCGACCGGGGTCGGAGTCGTTCCGTCGGCCCCTTCTACGATGAATGTTATCGTATATTTGATGAGGGACCACTGGGCATAGACCGTCACGTCGTTGTCAGGCATATGTGCCGGTATCACCGGATCCCATCCTGTGAGCTCATATCCATCCTTCTCCGGAATTCCGTCAAAGGAAGTATCCCCTCCGGGGAGCAGATACTTCTTGCCGAGCACGTCTTCCCCGTCCATGTATACGATTCTGTAGATCGTGGAATAAGTCAGGTCCCTTCCGTACGAATAGCTGCCAATATCTAACGTTGAATCATAACGAAAGACCTGGGTGGCGATGTCGGGCAAAGTGTATGCTCCGAATGCCTCGGAACCCAAAGAAGGTCCAACACATTCAATGGTTATTGATGTGAGTGATTCGCAACGGAAGAACGCCTTATCGCCGATGGTGGTGACTCTGTCGGGGATCGTGACGGATATCAGGGCGCACATAAAGAAGGCTCCCTCTTCGATGGTAGTGACGCTCTCACCGATAGAAACGATTGTAAGGTTCCCGCAGCCGGAGAATGCATGACTGCCGATGGTGGTGACACCGCTGCCTATGATGGCTGATGCAAGATCTGTGCACCCAGAGAATGCATACTCGCCGATGGTGACAACGCTGTCGGGGATCGCAATGAATTCCAGGGCAGCGCATTCGTTGAATGCCCGGTTTCCTATATGGGTGACGCTTTCACCGATATAAACGAATACAAGGTTCCCGCAGTCGGAGAATGCATTACTGCCGATAGTGATGACGCTGTCGGGGATCATGACGGATTCCAGGCCGGAGTTGCTGAACGCATAATCGCCGATGGTGGTGACACTGTCGGAAATCTCAATGGATTTCAGAGCAGAACATTCATCGAATGCCCGGTTTCCTATATGGGTGACGCTGCTGCCTATGGAGACCTGATCCAAGCTCATACACCCCCAGAACGTCCAATCACCGGTACTGGTGATGCCGTTACCAAGGGAGGCGGATGTCATACTCGTGCAGAAATAGAACGCACAATCGCCGATGGTGGTGACTCTGTCGGGGATCATGACGGATTCCAGGCCGGAGCTGCAGAACGCCCAATCGCCGATGGTGGTGACTCCGTTACCTGTGGGGAAGTCCACCAGGTCCCTGCATCCGGTGAATGCATAATTGCCGATGGTGGTGACATCATCGCCCATGACCACGGACTTAAGGGCTCCGCACGAATGGAACGCATAATTGCCGATGGATGTTACGCCGTCATCTATTACGACAGACAAGATATCTGACTTGTGATCTTTCCAGGGCGGTATGGTGGCGCCATGCCAATCATACATATCCCCGGTCCCGGTGATCGTCAGTACCTTGTCAGTTGAGTTGTAATTCCATGTTATGTTATTCCCTGCACTTCCGCTGTCGTCTGCGAAGACCTCGTTCGTTCCTGTAACGAAGGCTCCGGCCGCAAAAGCAAAGACGACCGCGATCGTCAGAAGCGTTATCTTCGTAGAGTCATACATATATATAATTACGAAAAGCAAATATATAACATCTATCAAAAAACATGAAGAGGCCCCTTGAGAAACAGAGAACTTATCGGCTGAGATTATGCAATTATGCCGGGGATCATGTTAATAATCGTAAGCAGACGTGTTCTTTGGGCAGAGCTTCACACAGAGCACATCCCGCTTCGATGGTTCATGATCCGCAGACAGCACAAAAAATGAGCATGATCCTTCCGTTACATCCTATTCTCGGAACCGGAAAGAAACGGGAACACCGCCGCTCGGACGGGTACATCATCCCTTGTCCCAAAATACGAGGAGATTGAAATCCGCTGCGGTCGCGCAGCGGAGGTTTCCGGACACTGTGCTGAAGCCTCAGCGCCTCCTGATGAATACCGCGGCGATTACCAATGCCGCGACCGCTGCAGCGGCTATCCCTGCATACAGCAGCATATCGCTCCCGAAACCCGGCAGAGAAGGCTCTGCTTCAGCCCAGACCGCAGTGACCGTCACATTCTCATCGGGCATCACAGCAGGTATCGCCGGGTCCCATCTGACGAATGTATATCCGCTCCGGATCGGATTCGCCGGTGCGGTGATCGGCGATCCGTAATCCTTCGTTATGGCCGGTATGACGGAACCGCCTGCAGTGTCGAAGGTTATCGTATACTGGTTTATCGTCCAGGAGGCATAGACCGCCACGTCTGTGGCGGGCATGCTCGTCGGTATCGCCGGGGACCATCTCTTGAACGTATGCCCTTCCTTCTCAGGCGTTCCTCCGAAGGATGGCCCCTCTCCGGGGAGCAGGTACTGCCTGCGGAGCACGTCATCCCCGTCCATGAATGAGATCCTGTATATCTCATAATAGGACAGGATCCTTCCGTCCGAACAATCGTCAATGTTCAGCGTTGCATCATAACGATAAACGTTAGTAGGAATATTCGGTGAGCCCGGGAAGTCGAACACACCGGACTCCATCGCAGGTTTACTGCCTTCGAAGGTTATTGACGTCAGCGAGGAACACCCATAGAACGCCTCTTCGCCTATGCCGGTGACGCTGTCAGGAATCCTGATGGATGCCAGGGCGGTGCATTCGGAGAACGCACATTCTCCTATGCCGGTGACGCCGTCCGGGATCATGATGGATGCCAGGGCTTCACAGCCGGAGAATGCGTTGCGACCTATGTCAGTGACCCTGACGGGGATATTGACTGATGTCAGCTTTGTGCAGCCGAAGAAGATGCTGTTGCTTATGCTGGTGATTCCGCTGCCGATGGTCGCGGACGCCAGAGCGGTGCATTCGGAGAACGCGTGGCTGCCGATGCCTGTGACGTTGTCAGAGATATCAATTGATGTCAGCTTTGTGCAGCCTGAGAACGCATTGTCGCCAATAGCGGTGACGCTGCCGGGGATCTCGACGGATGTCAGGGAGGTGCATCCGTAGAATGCGCAATCATCTATGCTGGTGACACTTGCAGGGATCTCGATGGACGCCAGAGCGTAGCAGCAGTAGAATGTGTATTCTCCAATGCCGGTAATGCCGTCGGGGATGTTGACCGATTCCAGATTGATGCATACGTTGAACACACGGGTTCCCATGCTGGTTACGCTGTCGGGAATCTCAACGGATGTCAGGGCACGGCAGATGGAGAATGCACCCTCGCCTATGCTGGTGACACCTTCAGGGATCTCGATGGAATCCAGTTTAACACAGTCGGAGAATGCATAATCCCAGATGCTGGTGACACTGTCGGGGATGTTGACGGATTCCAATTCAATGCAGTTG
>JAAYKC010000043.1 GCA_012522645.1 Thermoplasmatales archaeon | reverse complement strand
ATCTTCCCAGCACTTCCAATATGGATTCTCTGCTCTTCGGCGTGAGACGGTTGATGTCGAACGCCTCCCCAATGCGCCTCACCAGTCTTCCTTCGGTGACCGGGGCCTCCTCTGCGAGTATCCCGTAGGCCGCGTTCGCTATGGATACCTCGTTGCCGAGAGCTTCCTCAAAGGATATGATACGGGGCGTGATCTCCGCGGCGGAGAAGCGCTCCGCCGTATCGGTGCTCGTCGTCTCCACATACTGCGGCTCGTAATCCGTCACGGTAACGGATTCCCGCATTCTGCCGCACCTTATGTCGTCCAATGCGCGCAGAAGGCGGTCCGCTGTTCCCTCTGGGTTGTAGAACCATTCGACGGACCATACCCTCTCGATGTTCCATCCCAGGTTCCTCAGGACATCTGCCCTGGCGAATTCCCTGTCCCTGGTGTTCTTGGAATCGGCATAGCTGTCGCCGTCGGTCATTATCCCCATTATGTAGCGGTCCTGTCTCACCGGGTCTATCACCGCCACGTCTATCCTGAACTTCGAGTTCCCGATACCGAAGTGGGTCTTGTATCCGTTCTCGTTCAATGCTTTAGCGATACTGCCTGCAAGGGCGGACATCTCCGGATTTTGCTCTGTGCCTCTGAAACGGCCACTGTTCTCCGCATATTCCAGGAAGCCTTTCATCTGCCTCACGCCGTCCGGCGTGGTGGCCTCCACCTTTATCATATCCGATCTCATTGACGAAAAAACAACCATTTCTTGTCTGGCTCTCGAAACGGCAACGTTAAGCCTGCGTCCCCCTCCCGGTTTGTTTATCGGTCCGAAATTGGATGACACCTTTCCTCTTGAGTCGGGGCCGTAGCCCACAGAGAACAGGATGACATCCCTCTCGTCGCCCTGGACATTCTCCAGGTTCTTGACGAACACAGGCTCGTTCCCTTCCGTGGCCGCCCTGTACAATACGTCGTCATCCTTTATCGCCGACCAAAGAAGATCGTCGACCATCTCCTGCTGGCTCTTGTTGAATGCGACGACGCCGATGCTCTGCCCTCTGAGCTCCGGGTCCCTGAGCCTGCGGACGATCTCCTCCGTTACGGCCTTTGCCTCGATCTCGTTGGTCCTGGTGCCCCCTCTGCCGTAGACCCCGTCCACCTGCCTCAGGGACACCTTGGTCGCCATATCATCAGGGGATGGGAAGGTAAGCATCCTGTTGCCGTAGTACGTCCTGTTGCTGAAGGCGATCAGGCTCTCGTGCCTGCTGCGGTAGTGCCACTCCAGATGTGTGCTGGGCATCGGCAGTGCGAGGCAGACCTCCAGGAAACTCTCCATGTCCTCGGCGTTCTCGTCCCCGTCCTCTACGCGCGCTTCGAAGAACGTGGTCGGGGGAAGCTGCTTCGGGTCCCCGGCGACCACCGCGCTGTCGCCTCTGGCGAGAGCGCTGATGGCCTTGTGCGTCGGTATCTGGGACGCCTCGTCGAATATGACCATGTCGAATCCGAACCTGCCCGGCTCCAGATACTGGGCCACGGACAGGGGGCTCATGAGCATGCACGGGCATATCCTCTGCAGCAGGTTAGGTATCTCCCCGAACAGGGTGCGCAGGGACTTCCTTGTCCT
>JAAYKC010000042.1 GCA_012522645.1 Thermoplasmatales archaeon | reverse complement strand
CGACCTTCTTCTCCGACGCAGGCTTGTTCTTAAGAGCCAGCCTCTTCTTTATGCGCCTTGCGATGAGTCCGCACCTTCCCGGTATGGCCGCTCTCTCATAATAGTCCTCGGAAGCGGCGCGGGTTGCCCCCAGCATAATGGGATCTATGCATCCCTCCATCTCAGGCATGGACATGCCCCATCCGAGGTCCTCGGTCAGGCCGTCGCTCTCCTTCCAGTCCTCCAGGCTCATGTTGTAGGATATCACCGGCTGGAAGACCGGGACGTTCATTTTCGTGAATATGTGGGAGGATTCGCCTGCCGAATCCTCCTGGTCAAGGTCCGGGGTCTTTCCCGCCATGAATGTGACCAGTTTGACGATCCCGTCGATGACCGGCTCGCCGTCCCTGATGGTGTGCCGTATCAGGCACTCCGCGATGTTAAGGGAGCCTGTGTCCTCATTATGAAGGGAGTTGGTCATGATGGGCAGCACTCCGATCCCCTCCGACCTCAGGGCCTCTATCAGCTCCTTCTCTATGGAGTTCTGACCTGATATCCAGGCGCTCCTTGAGACCACGACCGCGACCCTGGGTCTTCTGTCCTCAGAGGGATATGCC
This sequence comes from Thermoplasmatales archaeon, assembly GCA_012522645.1. Lineage (GTDB taxonomy): Archaea > Thermoplasmatota > Thermoplasmata > Methanomassiliicoccales > Methanomethylophilaceae > RumEn-M2. Next base: position 12,285 of record JAAYKC010000042.1, on the reverse strand, counting down.
GAGAGATATCCCTCAAGGGAATCGAAAACATCCTCTTCGGAGCCCGGGTCCACGAGACCCTGCCACGGTATCTCGCGGGGAGGCTCCGGTACCGCAGGATTGCCGAGGAACTCATGCTCCAGGTACCCGGACAGGCGGCGGAAGTTCTTCTCCGTCCCGTTCTGAAGATAATTGTACACATCGGCCGCTATCCTGGGCTCCACGGTGCTGAGGGCCCAGAAAGCGGGGTTCTGACCCACGCAGATGATCCTCTTGCCCTTGGCCTTCAGGGATTCCAGGAAAGCATCGATGGAATCCCAGAATCCGTGTGTGGTCCTGTACAGAAGTATGAGGTCCGAGCCCTCCATATCGCGGCACGCCCTGTCCAGCGCATCCTCGGAGGAATCCACCTGTCGGTTGGCGTATATGCTGGTGCTGAAACCGGATCCCGAGAAGGCTTTGACCATCAGAGGATGGAGGGAATCCCAGAGCAAGGCGGTGAGCTTCATGATCAGATCCTGCGCACGGCGGCCTTAGTGACCTCCGCTATGGCGTTCCCTTCCAAGTTCTCAAGTTTGATATACTTGCCCCCGGACGACTCCGCCAGGCTCCTGGCCATGCCCAGGGACAATCCCCCTTCCTCCGTATCTATGATGATGCAGTCTATGCCCGCCTCATGTATCGCGGATGCTGCGGCTCTCGCTTCCGCCATCGGCTTGCCCCCGGAGGCGGAGACATTCCCCCTGCCGTCCGTCAGCATCACCAGCAAAAGCTTCGACTCGGGATGACGGGATCTCTCCCTTGACAGAACATCATAAGCGAGCAGCAGACCGTGGGAAAGAGGGGTCTTGCCCCCCACGGGCATGTTCCTCATGCTCCTCTCAGCCATATCCACGCTTCCGGTGGGAGGCACCAGGAGCTCCGCCTTCGGGCCGCGCATGGAGATAAGTGCCACACGATCCCTTTTTTGATATGCGTCCGTGAGAAGGGAGATCATAGCCCCTTTCACGGCAGACATGCGCTTCCTGGCCCCCATTGATCCGCTGGCATCCACGGCGAAGAGTATCGTGCATCCCGTACGGCGTTCGCGGACCTTCTCCCTGACATCGCTCTTCTCTATCTTCAGTGCCACGGCGCCGTCCCGGTCCTTTTGATGCGGGGCCGCCGCTCTGAGGGTGGCATCAAGAGCGATGCTCTTCGGCTCGCCTTTGGGCATCCTGCTTCCGACATACCTGCCGGATGTGGATTCGGTCACAGCCCGCTTCCCCGTGCTCTCCCGCACGATGCCGTCGATCCCCGGCCGCGGGTCCAGTTCCGAGGATCTCAGGCGAAAGGGTCCGAGGCCACCATTTGCGTGGAGCCGGACCCGTCAGGCCCTCCGCCGTCCGGAGGGTCACCTTCCGCATCACGTTCCTCGTGCTTCTGACCGGCGTTCTCCACCGCCTCCTCTATCCTCTCTTCCGACCCGGTATCATCATCGAAGGGGAGCCTCTTGATCCTGTGGGACAGAACGAGCTTCGCAGCTTCCTTCACATCATCCTCGGTAACGACCTTCCTGCCCTGGTATGCCGCTATGGTGGCCGAGGTCTTCATCATGTTTATATCGCCCCTGTGGCCGTCGACTCCCAGCTCAATGCATATGTCGATGATCATCCTGGTGAGCTCGTCCGGCACGGTCACCCTGGGCAGGAGCCTCTTGGCCGAGACGATCCTTCTGGCTATCGCATCGTCGGCCTTCTTCCATTTCTTCGCGAATCTCTCGGGGTCCTTCTCGAACTCCATCCTCCGCTTCACCACTTCCATCCTGGTGTCGGGATCGGCTATCCCTGTGACGTTGACGCAGAGACCGAAACGGTCCAGCAGCTGAGGCCTGAGGTCCCCTTCCTCGGGGTTCATGGTCCCGATGAGTATGAATTTCGAAGGGTGCGCATATGAGATGCCCTCTCTCTCGATCACGTTCACGCCCATGGCGGCCGCGTCCAGGAGGACGTCGACTATGTGATCGTTCAGAAGGTTCACTTCGTCCACGTACAGTATGTTCCTGTGCGCCGCAGCGAGTATCCCGGGTTCGAATCTCTTCTCCCCGTGCTTTATCGCCTCGCTTATGTCAAGCGTACCGACAACCTTGTCCTCCGTTGCGGACACAGGGAGCTCGACCACGATCATCTTCCGCTTGATCACGTCCAGCTTATCGGATGATCTGCACTTCTGGCACATGGATGACTGATCATCGGGGGCGCATCCGAATTCGCATCCTACCACGAACTCCTGGTCCGGCAGCAGGTAGGCGAGGGACCGCACTGAAGTGGATTTAGCGGTGCCCTTCTCCCCTTTTATCAGGACTCCGCCTATGGACGGATTGATCGCATTCAGCAGCAGGGCCTCCTTCATGAGGTCCTGACCGACTATGGCGGAAAACGGATACAGCAGACGTTCGTGCTTCTCTGACATTTACGAATCTTCGGATTGTTATTGCGTAATGATAAACCTTCTGAGGTCACGGGACCGTCATTCGCTGAATTCCCTGAGGCTGTGGACGGTCATATCCCTGCCCCTTGCCGTCTTTATGGCGCCGACTGCGGCATTGGCGCCGTTGGCCGTGGTGAGGAAAGGTATCTCCAGCTCGACGGCGACACGGCGCATCATATAGCCGTCGCGCCTGGCACCGGACTTCATGGAAGGTGTGTTGATGATCATGTTGATCTTCCCGTCCCTCATGAGGCCGAGCGCATTCGGCTTCTGGTTCTCGCTGACCCTGAACACCGTGGTCGTGTTCACGCCGTTCCTCCTCAGGAACGTCGACGTTCCCTTGGTGGCGTACACCGTGAAGCCGAGGTCGGTGAGCGTTCTGGCGGATTCCAGGACCTCCGGTTTGTCCTGGTCGTTCACTGTGATGTACACTCCGCCGGTCATCGGGAGCCTGTTGCCTGCGGCGATCATCGCCTTGTAATAGGCTGTGTGGAAGTCCTTGTCGATCCCCATCACCTCGCCGGTGGACTTCATCTCCGGCGTGAGGATGGAATCCACCCCCACCAGCTTGAGGAACGGGAACACAGAGGCCTTCACCGCGAAGTGGTCTACCTCCTTGTAACCGCTGCCGTAGCCCTGCTCCTCAAGGCTCTCCCCGAGCATCACTCTGGTGCCGACCTTCGCCAAAGGTATCCCCGTGGCCTTGGATATGAAGGGCACCGTACGGGACGAGCGGGGATTCGCCTCGATCATCCAGACCTCGCCGTCCTTGACGGCAAGCTGCAGGTTCATCAGGCCCTTTATATTGAGTACCAGAGCGACGTCACTGGAGATCTCCTTCATCCTCTCCATGATCTCGCCGCTGAGCGTGAAAGGCGGAAGCACCATCGTGGCATCCCCGGAATGGACCCCGGCGTACTCCACGTGCTCCATCATCCCGCCTATGAAGACGTCCTTTCCGTCCGCCACCAGGTCAACATCCACTTCGATGGCCTCATTCAGGTACTTGTCCACGAGTATCGGATGGTTCCTGGAGACCTTGACCGCTGTTTCCACGTACGTCCTGAGCTCGTCCTCGGAATAGACTATCTCCATGGCCCTGCCTCCCAGGACATAGGACGGTCTGACCAATACGGGGTAGCCTATCCTCTCGGCTATGCTCCTGGCCTCCTCGAATGAGTAACCTGTACCGGATTCGGGCTGCCTTATGTTCAGCTTGTCCATGAGCTCTGAGAATCTCCTGCGGTCCTCGGCTATGTCCATGTCGTCGGGGCTTGTCCCGAGGACCCTGGTCCTGCTCCCTTCCAGTGCCCTCTCCAGGTCGACGGCCAGGTTGACGCTGGTCTGTCCGCCGTACTGCACTATCACACCGTCGGCGTCCTCTTTCTCCAGGATATCCAGGACGCTCTCCAGGGTCAGGGGCTCGAAGTAGAGCCTGTCCGAGATATCGAAGTCCGTCGAAACGGTCTCCGGATTATTGTTGATCATGATCGCTTCGACCCCTGCATCCTGAAGAGCCATGATCCCGTGGACGCAGCAGTAGTCGAACTCTATTCCCTGGCCGATCCGTATGGGGCCCCCGCCGATTATGACCACTCTCTTGTTCTGCTTATTGGGGACGGATTCGCAGCCGTTCCCGTATGTGGAATAGAAGTATGGTGTGACCGCGGCGAATTCCGCAGCGCAGGTATCAACCATCTTGAAGGTGGGGATGATGCCCATCTTCTTCCTCCCGGCACGCACCTCCTCCTGTTTCCTGCCTGTGAGGTCGGCGATGGTCGAGTCGGCGAAGCCCATGCGCTTCGCTTCCCTCATGAGCTCATCGGTCATCTTCTCCGATTCGAGCCTTCTCTCCATGTTGATTATGTTCTCTATCTTCCTGACGAAGAAGATGTCCCACTTGGCTATGGCGGCGATCTCCTCGGGGTGCATTCCCACTCTGATGGCGTCGGCTATGGCGAATATGCGCCTGTCGGTGGCCTCCTCCAGTTCATCCATGAGCTCAGCGGCGGTGAAGTTCTGCGGTTCGAGGTAACTGGTGCCTATCTCAAGGGACCTTATCCCTTTGAGCAGAGCCTCCTCGAAGTTGCGGCCGATGGCCATGATCTCCCCTGTGGATTTCATCTGGGTCCCCAGGTGCCTGTCCACGGTGCGGAACTTGTCGAAAGGCCATCTCGGTATCTTCACGACAACGTAGTCCAAAGCGGGCTCGAAGGCGGCGCAGGTGTTCCCGGTTATCTTATTGGGTATCTCATCAAGGGTGTACCCCACCGCTATCTTGGCGGATATGCGGGCTATCGGATATCCTGTCGCTTTGGATGCCAGTGCCGATGACCTCGATACCCTGGGGTTCACCTCTATGAGGCGGTACTCCTTCGTCTCCGGGTCCAGAGCGAACTGCACGTTGCATCCGCCCTCTATGCCGAGGGCGCGGATGACCTTTATTGAAGCGGTCCTGAGGCGCTGGTGGTCCCTGTCGGACAGGGTCAGGCAGGGGGCGCAGACTATGCTCTCCCCCGTATGGATGCCCATGGCATCCAGATTCTCCATGTTGCAGATGATGATGCAGTTGTCGTCACTGTCCCTCATCACCTCGTACTCGTACTCCTTCCATCCGAGGACCGATTCCTCGATGAGGACCTGATGTATGCGCGAGTAGGCAAGGCCCCTTGCGCAGATCTCCTCCAGCTCGGACTCGTTGTGGGCTATGCCTCCCCCGGTGCCTCCCAATGTATAGGCGGGCCTGACCAGGACGGGGTATCTGCCGATGAATTCCACGGCCTCCTTCGCTTCGGCTATGGTGTGGACGCTCCTGCTGAGGGGGACCGGCTCGCCAATCTTCTCCATGGCCTCCTTGAACATCTCCCGGTCCTCGGACATGGCTATCGCCCCGGGCTGAGTTCCCAGAAGCTTGACGCCGTGCCTTTCCAGAGCACCGTTCTCCGCCAGCTCCGAGCAGATGTTCAGGGCGGTCTGACCCCCCATCCCTGCCAGGATGCCGTCGACACCCTCCTTTATGATGATCTTCTCGATCATATCCGCCTGCAGAGGCTCTATGTAGACGCTGTCGGCCATGTCCGTATCCGTCTGTATCGTCGCAGGGTTGGAATTGACCAGTACTGTGGGATAGCCCTCCTCCATGATCGATTTGCATGCCTGGGAGCCTGAGAAATCGAATTCCGCCGCCTGGCCTATCACAATGGGGCCGGAGCCTATCACCATGAGCTTCTTGTAAGGGTCCTTCATCTCTCCGCCTCCATCATCCTGCCGAAGCGGTCGAAGAGGAACACCGTGTCCCTGGGACCCGGCCAGGCCTCCGGATGGTACTGCGTGGTGAACACGGGCAGGTCCTCATGGACAACGCCCTCCACGGTACCGTCGTTTATATTGATCTGGTTGATCGTCAGGCCGGTGCCGTCCAGGCTCTCCGCCTCCACGGCATATCCGTGGTTCTGTGATGTGATGTACACCCTGCCGTCGTATCTGACAGGCTGGTTACTGCCTCTGTGGCCGAATTTCATCTTATATGTGCCGCCGCCCATGGCAAGCGCGATTATCTGGCTGCCGAAGCATATCCCCATGAGGGGCATGACCTGTGAGAGATCGGAGACCGTCCTGACGACGGTGCCCTTCAGCTCAGGATGGGCGGGGTTCCCGGGACCGTTGGATACAAGGAGGCCGTCTATCCCTGAATCTGCGATCTCCTGGGCCGTTGTGCTGTAAGGGAATATCCTGACGTTGAATCTGGATGACAGCTCATCGATTATCGATTTCTTGACGCCGCAGTCCAGTATGCCTGCGGTCAGGTCCTTGCCGGAGTCGATGAATGCGGTTTTCCCGGATGATACCCGGGCGACCAGATTCGAGTCGCCGGGCAGCGGTTCGGACTTCAGCCGCTCCAGGGCCCCGCGCACATCCGCCTCGTCTGAGACGATGGCGCCTCTGAGGGTCCCGCTGTCCCTTATCTTTATGACCAGGCTTCTGGTGTCTATGCCGGATATCCCGGGTACCCTGCTCTCCTCAAGCAGATCCCCCAGGGGCTCCCCGCCGTACATGGGAGAAGGATCGTCGCAGTACTCGCTGACAACGACGCCGCTGACCTGAGCCCCCGCGTCGCTCTGGTTGAATTCTCTCCTTATGCCGTAATTGCCTATGAGCGGATATGTGAAGACAAGGATCTGTCCGCGGAAGGACGGATCGGTCAAACCCTCCTGATAGCCGTCCATGCCGGTGTTGAAGACGACCTCTCCGTACGAGGCCCCGTCATAGCCGAAGCCCTTTCCCTTCAAAACCGTCCCGTCTTCGAGTACAAGATATCTGCTCGACATCGGGGAATAAACACAACCTAATTTTGTATATAATATCTCCCAAAGGAGTATGACAACTTCATGAATCTCATGTCCGATGGCCGACAAAACGCTCTCTAAAGAACGAAAGTGAAAAAGACAGGCACACCTATGCGGACGGCATGAGGATCCTCGGCAGGGACAGGGCGGACAACAGCGTATCCATCAGATTGGAATGCGACGAGGATGTCTGGCATCTGTACAACGTTCTCGAAGTATCCGATCTCATCACCGCATCCACCACCCGGAGGGAGGAGAAGGCCGCGGACAAGATAAGGGCGGAGAGGGCGGACAAGAAGAGGATGACCCTGGGGATCAGGGTTGAGAAGATAGAATTCTCCGATTCCGAAATGAGGCTGAAGGCGCTGGGGATCATAGAGACCGGGGCTCAGGACCTGGGACAGCATCATACTCTGATATTCGAGCCCGGGGAGACCCTCAGGATATCCAAGGAACGGTGGAAGTCCTCTCAGTTGGGAAGGTTGGAGAGGGCGGTGGACGATACGGCGAAGCCCAGGGCGGTATTCGTCTCGCTGGATCAGGATGACGCTGTTGTCGCCGTGATGAGGCAGTACGGTCTGAAGGAGGTCGCCTCCATAAGGTCCGGCAGGTCCGGCAAGAGATTCGAGGAGAAGCAGGGACCTGACGGCTATCATGACGAGATACTGAGCAAGGTTAAGGCCGTGCTGGAGGATGACTCCCCCCTGATAATACTGGGGCCCGGCTTCGAGAAGGAGTATCTGGCCGAGACCATGAGGAATAAGGAGCCGGATATGCCGAAGCCCCATGTGTACCATACGGGGCAGTCCGGCATGCAGGGCATTAACGAATTGATGAAGAAGGGACTCGGGGCCGACATACTGAGGGAATCCAGGACGGGTCTGGAGATGGAGGCGGTGGAGAGGCTCATGGAGGAGATAGGCAGGGACGGCCTTGCCACCTACGGCCCGTCAGAAGTGCTCGCTGCAGCGGCGGCAGGGGCAGTGGAGATGCTGCTGGTCCTTGATTCCAAGATCAGAGAGGAGGACCTGGACGAAGTGATAAAGGAAGTGGAGGGTCAGCGGGGGAAGGTCCTCGTGGTGTCTTCGAAGCATGACGCCGGTGCTCAATTGGACGCATTGGGCGGAATAGCCGCTGTTTTGAGATATAAAACGACATAAAATGTCATCTCTACCAAATGTTTTATTAAGAGTCCGTGATTAATGGGTTAACAACTTCCTCGGGAATACCGATCTGAAGGACGGATTATCATGAGCAAGGATGACGTGTTGAAGAAACTTGACCGCCAGGTCGTCATGTGTGACACCACGCTGCGGGACGGAGAGCAGACAGCGGGCGTAGTATTCGCTAACATTGAGAAGTACAGGATAGCGCAGATGCTCGATGATGCAGGCGTTCCCCAGATAGAATGCGGAATCCCGGTCATGGGAGGCGACGAGAAGATCGCCATAAAGCACATAGCCCACATGGGCCTCGATGCGTCGATCCTCGGCTGGAACAGAGCGAACGTCAATGACGTCAACGCAAGCATAGACTGCGATGTTGATTCCGTCGCTCTGTCAATGTCCTCATCCGACATACACATAGAGCACAAGCTCAAGAAGTCCCGTGAGTGGGTCCTTGAGCAGGTCTCCGAGTCCGTCCAGTATGCGGCGGATCACGGATTCTACATATCATGCAACGCAGAGGACGCATCCCGTGCGGACCTCATGTTCCTGATCGATTTCGCCAAAGCGGCCAAGGAGGCCGGCGCATCCCGTGTCAGATATTGTGACACCATAGGGCGCGAGGACCCCTTCACAGCTGAGGAGAGGGTCAGGACCATAATCAGGCTGGTAGGGATAGATGTGGAGATGCACACCCACAACGACTTCGGTCTGGCCAACGCAAATTCGCTGGCAGGGATCAAGGCCGGTGCGAAGTTCATCAGCACCACGGTGGGAGGTCTCGGCGAGAGGGCCGGGAACACCGCCCTAGAGGAGATAGTGATGTCATGCCGCCATCTGCTGAAGATGGAGACAGGCGTCGACACCCGCAAGCTCAAGGCGCTGGCGGAGTTCGTCGCCCACGCATCCGGTCGCCCGATACACATATCCAAGCCCATGCTGGGATCCAACTGCTTCGCCCACGAGGCGGGGATACATGCGGACGGCGTCCTGAAGAGCTCTCAGAACTATGAGCCCTACGACCCTGAGGAGATGGGGCTCGAGAGGAAGATCATAATCGGCAAGCACTCCGGATCCAAGACCCTGATCACGGACCTGGGGAACCGCGGCATAGAGGTATCGAAGGATGAGGCCGAGACGCTCCTGGCGATGACCAGGAGGGCGGCCGTGGAACTGCACAGGAGCCTCACATCCGATGAGCTGCTGTATCTTTACACGGAACTTAAGAGGAGCAGCGACCCCTTCGATGAGGAAGCAAGAGAGATAGACCGCTGCTAAGGGGTCTCCACGGAGATCTTCTTGCGCTGCCTTCCGCCTGTCCGGCGCATCTTGCCCTGCTCTATGGCCCATTCGTAGCTCTTCATCTCCGAAGGTGCCACCAGAACACGGTCCCCTTTAGCGAGCTTCCTGTTCGTCACCCAATTGGTGAAAGGCGCCGTGACACGGTACTCGTCAGCATCTATGACTATCTCCCGGACATTCGGTCTGCCCTTCATCGAGGAATATGTCCCGGCATAGGTCGTGACATCCCCGTCCTTCACTTCCCAGACCATGTTGCAGACGGTGTCCAGGAAGTATCTGTCGTGCGTGACCGAGATTATCGTTCCGTCATACTCCTCAAGAGCATCCTCTATGGCATGCCTCGAAGGTATGTCCAGGTAGTTCGTCGGCTCATCAAGTATCAGGAGATTAGTCTCCTTCAGCAGGAGAACGGCCATGGCGACCCGGGCCCTCTCGCCCCCGGAGAGCGTTGATATGGGCTTCTCCACCTTCTCATCCGTCAGGAGCATCCTTGCCAGGAGCTGTCTGGCCTCTCCGCGCCGCTCCTTGCCTATGACATGCATCAGCTGCTCCTCTGCGGTGAAGGACGGTATGAGGTCGCCGTGGTTCTGATCGAAGTAGCCTATCTTCGCCCCCGGGGCTATCCATAATTCTCCGCCGGAGGGTATCTTCTCGAGAAGCGCCTTCACCAATGTGCTCTTCCCCTGGCCGTTGGCTCCGAAGATGCCTATCTTCTCGCCCTTGTGCACGTCCGCGGAGAACTCATCGATTATGCGCCTCCCGCCCAGGTCCACGGTCAGGTCCTTTGTCGTGATCACGTTCTTCCCGGATTTCGGAGCGGACTGGATCCTGACGGTTATGTTCTTCATGGTCTCGGGAGCTTCCTTCTCCTCAAGCCTGTCGGCCATCCTCAGTCTCGTCTTGTGGACTGCGGAGAACCACTGGTCCCTGTGCATCTCAGCGGCGATCTCCTCCTGCCTCTTCTTCTGAATGGTGTATTTGCGGTACTCCTTCTCCATGCGTTCCAGGTCCAGCATCTTCTTCTCCAGGAATGAGGAGTAATTGCCCTTGTACTCACGGGTCTTCCCGTTGGAGATCTCGCAGACCCTCGTCGCCACTTTATCCAAGAAGTACCTGTCGTGGCTGATTATGACCGTTGCCACATGGGCGTTGAGCAGGAAATCCTCCAGCCATTCCACGGTATCGATGTCGAGGTGGGAGGTGGGCTCGTCCAGGAACAGCACGTCGCAGCCCTCGGCCTGTATGACGATCCTGGACAGCATGACCTTGGTGCGCTCCCCTCCGCTCAGGGTGCACATGGAGCGGTCCATGAACTCCTGCGGGAGACCCACCTTCTTCAGGGCGGCCAGCTGGGTCTTCTCATCCTCGGCCTTGCTGCCGGACAGCTCGCTCTCCAGAACGGCGTACTCGGAGGTGACGGAGTTCCAGTCGATGTCCTCTCCGGAGGACATCACCGAATCCAGTTCCCTCATCCTCCTGCGTATGTGCTCCAGGTGCCCGTAGGAACGTCCCAGGACATCCCTCACCGTATCCTCCGATGAGTCGGCGAACTGCGGGAGGTAGCCTATCCTCTCAGTGTTCCTGATGATCTCGCCGGTGTCGCATCGCTCCTCTCCCAGCAGTATCTTCAGGAAAGTGCTCTTGCCCGCCCCGTTGACACCGATGAGGCCTATGCTGTCCCCCCGGTTTATCTGGAGGTCCGCCTTCGTCAGGACCTTCACGGGCCCGAAGGATTTTGTGACGGATTCCGCCCTGATGAGCATCGGATCAGTTCTTGGCTGCGGCAACGGCCGCATCCACGTATTTATTCCAGGCCTTCTCCAGGTCCTTCCTCTGCATCGTCTCCATGACGTAATCGGCGAACTCGTTGCCGGTCACTCCCGTGTCCCTGCCGGTAACCTTCAGCTTCTTCTCGAATTGGCAGCAGATGTCCAGGGCCATCCCCAGATCCTTTGCCTTCTTGGTCTCGCCGATGTGGTCCATCATCATGGCCACGGCCTTTATCATGCTGCTGGGGTCGGCGTACTGCGCTCTGCCTTCGGTGACCATCCTGGGGGCGGAACCGTGTATCGCCTCGAACATGGCATATCTCTTGCCGAGGTTCGCGGAGCCGGCCGTGCCGACGCCGCCCTGTATCTGGGCCGCCTCATCCGTTATTATGTCGCCGTAAAGGTTCGGAAGGACGAACACCTTGAAATCGCTCCTCCTGGCCGGATCCAGGAGCTTCGCCGTCAGTATATCGATGAACCAGTCGTCCCATTTGACATCCGGATAATCCTTGGACACCTCTTCTGCGACGGTCAGGAACCTGCCGTCGGTGGTCTTGATCACGTTCGCTTTGGTTATCACTGAAACGTAATTCTTGCCTGTCTTCCTGGCATGCTCGAATCCCGCCCTCATGATCCTGTCGGTGCCCTGCTTCGTGGCCACGCAGAAATCCATAGCCAGGTCCGGTGTGACATCCACACCCTCGCTTCCCAGGGCGTAGCTGCCCTCTGTGTTCTCCCTGAAGAAGGTCCAGTCGATCCCAAGCTCGGGGACGCTTACCGGTCTCACGTTAGCGAAGAGGTCAAGCTCCTTCCTCATGGCGACGTTGGCGCTCTCTATGTTGGGCCATTCGTCGCCCTTCTTGGGCGTCGTCGTCGGGCCCTTCAATATGATGTGGCACTGCTTCAGCTCCTCAAGGGTGTCATCCGGGATGGCCTTCATGACCTCGGCGCGCCTCTCGATCGTGAGGCCGTCTATCACCCTTATCTCCGCCTTGCCCGCTTTTATCTTGTCGGCGAGCAGGAATTCCATCACTCTCTGAGCGGATGCGCTGATGTACGGGCCTATGCCGTCACCGCCGCAGACGCCTATGATCATCTTGTCAAGCTTGGAGTAATCAGTCCAGTCCCCTTCCTTCTTCAGTCTCTCGACTCTGTTCAGCTGATTCCTCAATAATTGGCCGAACTTCTCCTGGGCTTCTCTTATCGCCTTATCCTCGGTCATGCCTTCACCGACTGAGTATCTGAGGTCCCGAT
>JAAYKC010000165.1 GCA_012522645.1 Thermoplasmatales archaeon | reverse complement strand
TCTTTGGCTTCTTAAGCTTTGCCACCTTGACTGGTTTCCCGAATTGCAGGGCAGAAACAGGCGAATCCAATTGACTTTCAAAACGCAATTTGGAAACTTTGGGCTTAGCATCCTGGATTTGTTCCTCTTGTCGCAAAGCGACTACCTTGGACTGCTCAACCACAAAGGTATGGCTGAGTTTTCGATAGGCTCTCTGTCTGGATGTGGCCTTATCTTTTACTGCGATCTGTGGTGCTTGTTCTGCTAAAGCTGTTTGTATAGGGACGCTTGCATCATGAACAGCTTTAGGAGGCGCCTCCACAGATGGTTGATCACCCGCAAGTATTTGGTTCGGTACCGTTCCTTCCTTTTTTGGTTGGTATTGATAGGTTTCTTTACTTCTCAATCTTGATTTTTGGCTCATCCCAGGCTCCTTTCTAGACCTCATCCGGTTTGGTGGTCATGATCTGATAAAGCTGCGTGTCTTTGGGGAAGTGGTCGCTGAAGGGGATGATGGTATTGCCATAAAAAAGCAATCCCTGTCCCTCACCGCTGTGGGTAACATAGGAAAGCTGATCTTTGGAGATGTTGAGATGCTTGGCCAGGATTAACTCATCACCACTTGCCTGATTGAGCATGTAGATAAAATCGGAGTTATCCAGGATGTTCTCAATCTCACGGGAAGCCAGCAAGTCCTTGACGTTTTGAGTGATAGCCGTTGGGATGCCACCCCATTTGCGGAAGCGTTTCCAGATTTCAACCGAATAGGCAGCGGTTTGTTCTTCCTTGAGCATTAGATGAAACTCATCCTGATAGAACCAGGTGGTCTTCTTGGCTGCCCGGTTCCTGGTGACCCGATTCCAGACCTGGTCCTGGATAACCAGCATACCCAGCTTCTTGAGTTGTTTGCCAAGTTCACGGATATCGAAACAGATCAGGCGGTTATCGGTATTCACGTTGGTGTGATGGTTGAAGACCTTGTAAGAGCCGGTAACATAGATTTCCAGTACGGTTGCCAGATAACGGGCACTAGGCTCATCAATCTCCAGGAGACGCACATAGAGATTTTCCAAAATGGGCAGATTCGCTGGTTTGGGGTCCTGCAGGTAGGGTTGGTAGATCAGCTGGACGCAGCGGTCGAGCACAGATTTTTCTTCCGGCTTGAGCCCACTTTTCCTGCCAGCTGCCAGTTCCATGAAGGAGAATATGAAGTCCATCTTGAGTGCAACAGGATCCTCCTCTTCGCTGTAGTCCAGGTTGAGGTCGAGCGGATTGATGTATTGACTGGAATTGATTGAGATGCGCACTACCTCGCCTTGCAGGGCGTTGACTAAGGGAGCGTATTCACTTTCCGGGTCGGTGATGATGATCTCATCCTCGGTCACCAGAAAAGCGTTGGTGATCTCCCGCTTGGCAGCAAAGGACTTACCTGAGCCAGGTGTGCCGATGATCAGACCGTTGGGGGTCTTGAGCTTCCTGCGGTCTGCCATCAGCAGATTGTTCGAGAGAGCGTTCAGACCGTAGTACAAGGCCGGAGCGGGTTGAAAGAGTTCCTGGGTGGTGAAAGGCACAAAGATGGCGGTGGCAG
>JAAYKC010000041.1 GCA_012522645.1 Thermoplasmatales archaeon | reverse complement strand
TCTCGTAAACGAGATACCCAACCACAAAGGGACATTCCATCATTCTGAGGGAAGCCGCATCGAAGGTGATTTCGTCGACGGGAAGATGCAATGATATCGAATCTCGGCCGATGAATTCATTTTACAAATATTTGTGTCAGAACAGGACTCATTGCTACAGAAGGTAAGAAATCAGAAATCCCATGAACGGGTCCCGATCGGTCTTCTAGTCATCTTTGTCTGGTCCTGCATCTTTCGCGTGACAATACGAAGTACAGGATCAGAGGATAGCCGCAGATGATGAACAGCAGCGACAGACCGGTCGCCGCCAGCGGTTCAAACATTGTCGTAGCCACTTGGAAGAATGATATGAACAACAGTACCAGAGAGATGAGCTGTATATTGAGGTTCTTCTTCAGGACGAATGTGGTATCACGCTTCACCCGGACCGTGGAACCGATATCAGAGAGATTGATCTCCCTGCGTATATTCACCGGGATGCCTACTATGGACTGGTTATCGAATATCCTGCCGATATTGTTCGTCTCCCTGGCCAGGTCCTCGTTCTCGAAGGAGAATGCCCTCACCTTCACAGAGGAATAGCCCGTTTCCAGGATAATCTGATCGGACTCATCTATTCCGATCATTTTCATGTTCTCGCAGGACATGCGTATTATCCTGCTGCCCTCGTCGCTGTTGTAAGGGCGGCACGATCTCAACATAATCTCGCTGTTACCGATGAAGAAATTGGATATCCTGGTCAGTGCACCCTCACCAAGGTGGTCTTCCTTAGACAGGAACAACGGGAACAGCACATATTTGTTTATGTCATATTTGGACAGGCACTCTGACACGCTGTGTCTTTCTGAGAATTCCCTCCCCTCATACAAAACGGCTCTGAGCCAGGATGCATCCTCGCCCGCATCCTCGCCCGGGCTGTCCAGATTCTCCAGGTGATCTACGGCCATATGAAGGGACCCGTCAGCGCCCAGGAGGATCCTCTGGTATTTGCTGAGACTCACACGGCCGTCCTTCAGGTGACTGCCCTGCTTTATGTCCTTCTTTCTGATTATGAGCGTATAGCCGTATGTTAGATGCCTCAACGCGAAGAACTTGGAATCGATTTCCGAGATCTTGTCATATATGGATCCGGAAACGTATATTGTGCTCTGGTCGATGTTATTCACAGGCTGCGGTACGATCTTACTGACCCGTATCTGCTCGAAAGGGATCAAAGAGCAGATTAATTCAAGTGTTCTGTTATTCTCATCGCACAGATAGGATGAGAACGTATCCCTCTTGAGGGACAGTATGAAGTCATCATTCTGTTCGATTATCGTAGTCCTGACTTGAGCTCCCTTCCCAGTCCTGTTACAGTGTATGAGAAGCTCCTCATTATGTACCACTCCGATGTAATTGGCGGTCCTTCTGTTCATGCCTACGGAATTTATCGGTGTTGATGCGGGTAATGAATTGTCAACGATCATCTTCGAGACGCGGTTCTTGATTCCACCCCATCTGCTCAGATCGTCTATGAAAGGAGAAGGCAGCGCCTCCCCGGCACTCTCTTGCTGATAATTGTCGTACACATACTGAGCATACAGGTCTATGATGTCCGTGTCCGATACATCATACAGCATCCTGGAACCGACGGGATCCTCGATCTCGTTCAGGATGTATGATCCGTCCGTTATCATGAAATCCAGGCCTATGAAATCGGATCCCAATTCCTTCTGTATTCTCGCCGCCATATCGCGGACCTCTTCCGGGACCTCTGTTAATTCTGCTGTGCCGCCCAGAGAGTAATTAGATCTGCAGTCACCAGGTCTGCCGGCCCTCTTTACTCCCGCGATGATCTCTCCCCCGATCATATATACTCTCAAATCCTCGCCTGTCTCCGTGACCACGGGCTGGATGATGAATCCGTCCCGGTCGGCGGATCCGAGGGAATCCTTCAGTTCATTGTCATCGTTTATGCGGAATACCTCCGAGCCTCCGTGCCCCGACCTTCTTTTGACGATGCACGGGAATCTTAGAACGGGATCGTTCCCCAGGATCTTCGTTTCCGCCACTGGCACATCAAGATTCTTCGCCAGGATGTATGTGGCATACTTATCATTTGCAAACAGATTGACGATACTGCTGTTGAATACGCGTATCCCGTATTTCTCGATCTCCCTGGCGACGAACGGGTCCCTGCTCCTGTTTATCGCGAAGAGAGGGGGACCGGAATCGCCCTCTGTGGAGCATTTCCCACCCTGCAC
>JAAYKC010000040.1 GCA_012522645.1 Thermoplasmatales archaeon | reverse complement strand
GGAACGTATCTCCGATTCGAAGGCTCTTGCCGCTTCCCGGGGGTCTGCCGAACCGTATATCGCCCTTCCGATTATCACATAGTCCGCTCCCGCCTTGACGGCGTCTGCCGCGGATCCGCCCTGGGCCCCCACTCCGGGTGACAGGATCTTCCTGTTCCCGATGATGCGTCTGATGTCAGCTATTCTCTCCGGCCGTGTCGCAGGGGCTATGAACCCCGCCGCACCGCATCTTACTCCCATGGCGGCCATGTCCTCCGCATGAGGTGCCGTGAACGTGATCCCGCCGGGATGGCTCATCTCCGTGACGGCATAGATCTCCGCCTTGCCCGCCGCTTCAACGGCAGCGGTCATGGAGTCCTCCCCTGTGAACGCATGCACTATCACGGCGGAAGCTCCCCTGGAAACGGCGTTGCTGACTATCAGTCTCACCGTGTTCGGTATGTCTGCGACTTTGAAATCACATATGACGTCAGTGATCTCAGAGAGCTCCGAGATCATGCCGGACCCTGCCGACAGAACAAGGGGCCAGTTTATCTTTACCGCATCGATGTGGCCTGACACATCTTCGGCTACAGCCAGGGCCTTCCTGCCGTCTGTCTCGTCAAGAGCCAGGACTATGCGCGTGTCCTTCTTCATGAGCTGAGCATAGCCTCGCAACAGTTATTAAAACATCGCGCCGTTCAGACGGATATGAGGATCACACGCATGGAATGCGGCTCCGCCAGGGCCGGCCCTTTGGCGAAGGGTTGCGAGCATTGTCTCAACGGCAGTAAAATGGTACTGTTCGTGACAGGACTGTGCGATTCCGGATGCTTCTACTGTCCTGTATCCTTCGAACGGAAGGATAAGGATGTGATCTATGCGGACGAGATGCTCGCATCAACGGAGGACGACATCATAGCCGAGGCCGTCTCGATAGGCGCAACGGGCACAGGGATAACGGGCGGCGATCCTTTGATGAACATGGAGCGCACGGTGTACTTCATACGAAAGCTGAAGGAGCGTTTCGGACCTGACCACCATATCCACCTTTACACAGCCACCATGGATGTCAAGAAGGCGGAGGCACTGCGTGATGCGGGCCTCGATGAGATAAGATTCCATCCTCCCAGCCGCATGTGGGACCGTCTGGATGAGACGCCGTTGAGGGAGATCGCCGGCCTGGACGGGATAGACGTCGGCATAGAGGTCCCGGCACTGCCCGGTCATGAAGAAGGGCTCAGAGCCCTGCTGGAATTCTCTGACTCGGCGGGCATTAGCTTCGTCAATCTGAATGAGCTGGAATTCTCAGAGAGCAACTGGCACATGATGGATGACATGGGATATGATGTTCTGGATGAGACCTCGTCTGCGGTGAGAGGTTCCGCCGTCGCTGCCGCTGCTGTGATGAAGAGGCGGCGCAAGACCCCCGTGCATTTCTGCAGCTCAGCGTTCAAGGACGGAGTCCAGCTCAGGAGGCGCCTGATCCGGAGGGCGGAGCGTGTGGCCGAGGAATACGACCTGGTGACTGATGACGGCACCATACTCAGAGGCCTTCTCTACGCAGACGACCCCGGTGCGGCTGAGGAGCTGATGATCAGAGAATACGACGTCCCGAAGGAGCTCATGAAGGTCACCGGCTTCGGCCTGGAGATCGCAAGCTGGGTCTTAGAGGATCTGGCCTCTGAGCTGCCTTACAGGTGCTACATCTCGGAGCGCTATCCGACGGCAGACGGTCTCGAGGTCGAGAGAACGCCCCTGAATCAAAAGTACAAAGGGTAAATGGTTTCCTAAGTGCGGGGGAAGCGGATCAGTCCACGCTTATGCTCTGGATCTCATGATGCCTGTTGACGATATCCCGGGCTATGCGAAGGTTCCTTCCCTCTTTGCCTATGGCCCTGCCTTTCAGCTTCGGGTCCACGGTGACGGTGGCGTGGGTTATGTTGTCGCGCTTCTCTATCACGACCTTCTGAGGGCCGTAGATGAAGAACACGTTCTTCACGAACTGCTCCGGCTCCTCTGAGTACTCCACTACCTGGATGTCCTTTCCCGTCCGGTCCTTCATGGTGAGCATGTGCTCGCCGCCCTTGCCTACGGCCTTGTTGCCTTGGCTCTTATCTACGACGAAGACCAGTTTGTCCTTGGTCACCATGCAGTCCCTCACGTTCGTCTTGGTCACGCTCTCAAAGAGGCGTATGTACCTCAGCGTATCCTCATTCAGCACTATGTCCGCTGCCATGATTTCACAACGTAAGTATGTTGGATGTTCCCTTGTCTATGACCGCCAGGGCCGAGACCGAGAAGGGTTTGCCGCATAAGGCGCCCAGTTCCATATTGTTCCCTTCGAACACGTGGACCTTGACTCCTGCGTCCCCGGCCACGAGAGCCTTGCTGGGACAGTTGTTAGCCACTATGACTATCTGCGCCTTGCCGGACCTCACGGCCTTCTCTGTCTGCATGACCCCGAATTCCACGTCTCCCGTGGTTATGGCGGCCTTCAGTGCCTTTCCTATGTCTATCATTTCTTATCCCCCTTTTTCTTCTTAGGTGAGTAAACCAGGTTTACGGCGCCCGTTCCAAGTGTCACGGGCTGCCCGACTATGATGTTCTCCGCCACTCCCTCGAGGCTGTCCACCTCTCCGTTCATGGCTGCCCGCAGCAGGTGCGGGGCTGTTATCTCGAAGGCCGCTCTCGCCAGTACGCTGGATTTCCTTCCGGATATCCCGTGTCTGCCGATGGCCTTCACAGAACCGTCATTGGTCATCAGGTCGGACACGAGCATGATATGCCTCACGTCCACATTCAGACCTGCTTCTCCCAGGGTGCCCTTGGCCTCCTGCATTATGGAGTTCCTTGCGGCCTCTATGCCCAGGACCTCCCCGATCTCAAGGATGCTGTTGGTCATCGTCTTCTCGGCGTAGACGCCGGGGACCTTGAGGACCTCCTTCAGATTGCTGCCTTCCGTGACGATGTACCATTTGCCGGTCTTCTCGTCCCTGGCAAGGACCGCCCTGGAGATCCCGTCTATTCCCTTTATCTTGGCCGCTTTGGCGGCCTCATAGATGGTCTGCAGCCTCTTGAAGGACGGCACGTCGCAGCGGATCAGCAGATCGAAATCCCTGATCTCGACCAGACCGCGCAGGGTCCTGACCTTGTTGAGCTTGTCCGCGATCTCCTCCTTGGTCAGGCCGCGGGCGCTGAGGGCGTTGTTGTTCAGCTCCACGTTTATCTCCATATTGGTGGAATCCGCGTTGAGCGTAGCTACGTTCTCCAGCACCGTCGTCTCTATCTCGAAGGCTATGCGCCTGGCAATCCCTTCGTCCTCCGCCGCCTCCCCTACGAGAGGGATGTTCATGGAAGGTGTGCTGGGGATGCGCCTGGCATCCACGATCTCGATCAGCCTGGGAAGACCCAGGGTGACGTTGATGTTGGCAACACCCGCGTGGTGGAAGGTACGCATGTTCATCTGAGTACCCGGCTCTCCGATAGAATGGGCGGCCATCATGCCGACTGACTCATTCGGATCCATGCGGCGTTCCTTGTACATGCGGTCCGCAGCGGCCATTATCCTCTCGACGGTCTCATCATCCAGGTTCGCATCCTCTATGCGCCCGGCGATCTCGATTATGGTCTTGAGGGGCAGTTCCGCTCCGATCCTCCCGCATACCGCCAGAAGCCTCTCCTCTTCCGCAGAATAGATATGGGTATTCCTCTGGATCTCCATAGGCTCCCGGGGCTTCGCCTCTTCCTCCTTCTTCGCCTTCGCGGGCGCTGAGGACCTGGATGGGCGTTTGCCTATGCTGTCCAGCACCATCTTCGCATCCTCCTCGGATATGCCGAGGGCGGTGATGTCCTGGACACCGGCGTTCCCTATGTCCTTCAGGGTGTTGTACGTATCAGTCAGCGTCTCCGCCGTCTTCTCCTCGATGCCTCTCCTGACGAGGGCATTGATCGTATCTTTCCTTGCCATCTTACTCACCTCCGTAATCGGCCTCGTAGTCCTCGGATTCAAGAGACTCCTCTTCTTCCTCGAACTCCATCTCATCCTTCTCTCTGGTGCCGTAATCCTCACCGACATCACGGGTATCAAGCTTCAGAAGCTCGTCCGCCTCATCGCCGAGGACCTCTGTGAACAGATCGTCCAGATTGAGCGCTTTGCCCTGAACGGACCTGGTCGGGTCGACCCCGTCCTCTCCGTACAGGAACTGTATTATGGTCCCGGCCGTGTTCCTGACGGAACCGCCCTCGGTCAGCTTCAGGTCCTCCAGCGCGGAGACGAGTCTCCTCTGCATGTAACCGGACCTGGATGTCCTGACCGCAGTATCCACCAGCCCTTCCCTCCCTCCCATGGAGTGGAAGAAGAACTCGGTCGGGGACAGACCGTCCTTGTAGGAGCTGGACACGAATCCCTTCGAATATGCGCCCAGGTCCTCCTTCTGGAAATGAGGCAGGGTCCTCTGCCAGTATCCTCTCGACAGCCTCTCTCCGCGGACGGTCTGCTGACCGACGCAACCCGCCATCTGAGTGAGGTTCAGCATGGAACCTCTCGCTCCGGCCTTGGCCATGATGACCGCGGAATTGGAAAGACCCAGATACTTCTCGGCTATACGTCCGTCCGTATCACGGGCCTCCTCAAGGGTCTTCTTGACATTGACCTCAAGGGTATCCTTCACTGTGCGTCCGGGCATGGGTGCCAGTGTGCCTGCCTTGAAGGAGCGCACATAATCCTGGACCTTCTCCACCGCATCCGCATTGTTGCTCTGGATCTGCAGCTTCGCACTGCTGGGTATGTCCTCATCGTCTATGCCTGTGCTGAATCCGTGCTCCATAATGGCCGCG
>JAAYKC010000039.1 GCA_012522645.1 Thermoplasmatales archaeon | reverse complement strand
TCCCCGGCCTGGTCTACAGACTGGATGACCCCAAGGTCGTGGTCCTTCTGTTCGGATCCGGCAAGATGGTATGCACAGGGGCGAAGATCCCTCCGGACGTAGTGCGTGCCGTTGACAAGATAGCCGCGGAGCTCAGGGCTGTCGGCCTGATGTCCTGATCCTCCTCTCAGAGGAGCTGATATGATCGGGAACGGCATAGCGGGTCTCATAGGGAACACGCCGGTCATCGAGCTGAGGAATCTCTCGGCCGGACTGGCATCCAAGGTCCTCGTTAAGATCGAGGGTGCCAACCCCAGCGGTTCCGGGAAGGACAGGGCCGCTTTATCGATGCTCCGGGACGCAGAGGCAAAAGGCCTCATCCGTCCCGGAGGTACCATCATCGAGCCCACTTCAGGGAACACCGGCATAAGCATATCCATGCTGGCCGCGGCCGAGGGATATCGGGCGGTCATCGTCATGCCGGACACCATGAGCGCCGAGCGGATCAGCCTGATGACGGCTTACGGAGCAGAGGTCGTTCTGACCCCGGGTTCCGAGGGCATGACCGGGTCGATAGAGAAGGCGGATGAGCTGGCCGCAGAGAGGAACGGCATCATCCTCAGGCAATTCTCCAATCCGGCGAACAGCAAAGCGCATGTGACCGGTACGGCGAAGGAGATACTGGAACAGGTCCCGGATGTCTATGCTGTGGTGGCGGGGATCGGCACCGGAGGCACCGCATCCGGGATAGGTGAGGGACTGAGGCTCTACGGATCGAAGGCATTCGTGGTAGGCGTGGAGCCGGCTGAGAGCCCCATGATAACCAAGGGTACGCACGGCCGTCACGGCATACAGGGCATAGGTGCCGATTTCGTGCCCGGGAACTACCGCAAGGAATTCATCAAAGAGGTTGTGACCGTCTCCACGGATGATGCCGTCAGGACCGCAGTGAGGCTGGCGAAGGAAGAGGGGATATTCGCAGGCATATCCTCAGGTGCCGCCGTGCATGCCGCTTTGAACATGGCATCGGAGGTCAGGGGCAGGAAGATATTGGCCATCCTGCCGGACCGCGGAGACAGATATATAAGCACAGGGATGTTCGAATGAATGATATGAGAATACGCCCCGAGGATCTGGCCGTGGTAATGGAATTGGACCCGGCCATCATAGATGAGGAAGACGCCATAAACTATCACACCGGACTGCACGCGGTGGCGATGTACAGGGAGAGCCATGACCTTTGGGTGCAGGGCAGGAAGAAGGAGGCGAGGGCCATAAACTACAAGGCCCACGTGACCACGGGAGCCGATATACACCCCGGTGCCGCCATAGGGAGATCATTCTTCATAGATCATGCGACAGGGGTCGTGATAGGGGAGACCGCCGTGATAGGCGATTGCGTCATGATATACCAGGGCGTCACCCTGGGCGGAGTCTCGACCAGCAAGGGCAAAAGACACCCCACGATAGGGAACAACGTCGTGATAGGCGCCAACGCAACTGTCCTCGGGGACATACGTATCGGGAACAATGTCCGGATAGGAGCCGGTTCTGTGGTGGTCAAGGATGTGCCGGACGACTGCACCGTCGTAGGCGTACCTGGCAAGATAACCAAGCGCAGGGGCGTCTCTGTCGAGATGGCACTGAGGCATGATGACCTGCCGGACCCTGTGAAAGAGAAATTCTCAGAACTTGAGAACGAGATCAGGAATCTCAGGAAACGCCTGGAAGATCTTGAGAGATAACTCTGAACATGGGTCTCCGAGCACACTTTATAAACCGATAGTGAATGTCCGAAAGCGACCATGTCTCTGAAGATACACAATACGCTGACCGGAAAGAAAGAGGATTTCGTCCCCATTGAGAAGGGGAAGGTCAAGATCTACGTGTGCGGCGTGACCGTGTACGACGACATACACATGGGCCATGCCAGGAGCATGATCGTCTTCGACACGGTTGTCAAATACCTCAAATATTCGGGATATGAGGTCACGCACATCACCAATTTCACAGATGTCGATGATAAGATAATCAACAGAGCCAACGAGGCGGGGATCCCGCCCCTGGAGCTCTCCGCACGGTACATAGAGGAGTATTTCAGGGATGCAGAGGCCCTGGGGATCGGCAAAGCCGATATATACCCAAAGGCCAGCGAGAGCATGGATGTCATAATCGCCATGGTTCAGGAGATCATGGACAACGGCTTCGCATATGAGGCAGAGGACGGCAGCGTCTACTTCTCCGTCAGGAAGGTGAAGGACTACGGCCGCCTGACCCACAGGAGCCTTGATGATATGGAATCGTCCGGCAGGATAGCCGAGGATCCCATGAAGGAGGATCAGATGGATTTCGCCATATGGAAGAGCGCGAAGCCCGGTGAGATAGCCTGGGACTCCCCGTGGGGCAAAGGAAGACCGGGCTGGCACATCGAATGCTCAGCCATGATCAGAAGCCATCTCGGTGACAAGATAGACATACACGGAGGCGGCAACGACCTCATATTCCCCCACCACGAGAACGAGATCCTGCAGACCGAGGCGTGCACGGGAGAGCCTCTGGCGAACTATTGGATGCACAACGGCATGCTGCAGGTGAAAGGGGAAAAGATGTCGAAATCCCTGGGGAACTTCTTCAGAGTGAAGGACGTAGCCTCGAAATACGACCCGCAGACCATACGATTCTATTTCCTCAACACGCACTACATGAGCCCCCTGATATACAGTGAGGAGGCCCTTGAGGAATCCTCTCTGTCCCTGAGACGGCTGGTGAACAACTATCGCGAACTGCAGTCCAGGGCCAAGGCCGGTGCCTCAGGTTCCGATATGGCGAAGGAGACCGAGGAGGCCCGCAGGTCCTTCACGGAATCCTTTGATGATGATTTCAACAGCCGCGGCGCGATAGAGGCGCTGTTCGTGCTCGCCAAGAAGACCAATAAAGCGATGGCGGACGGCACCATGTCCTCAGAGGGCGCTGAGACAGTGCTCTCCTTCCTGAACGAGGCGAACAGCATACTCGGGATATTCTCATCCGAGGTGCGTTCTGACGATGCTCTCGATAAGGTCATGGACATACTCATCGCCATACGCGGCGAGCTCAGGAAGAGCAAGCAGTACGGATTGGCCGACGAGATACGCGACAGACTGGCGGATGCGGATATCGTCCTGGAGGATACCGCGGACGGTGTGAAATGGAAGAGAGCCTAGTCAGGAAGAAGGCGGAGCTCATCCTGGGAGGGGACATACGCATACCGGAAGGGTTCAGAGTACCTTTCAGGATCTCAAGATCCACGGCGGGCCCCGGAGCCGGGAAACGGGGGGTGGTATTCGCTTTCGGCGGTACCAGGGTGAAGAAGGGGATCGTGAATTCCGGCGGCGATTTCGAACTGGTTGCGAATGATGACGGCCTGTCCCTGACCAGAGGCGGAGATGCGTTCATAGACAATGTCACGATGGAGCCGGTAGTGTTCCATGCCCCGGGTCAGGCATTCTTCAACATGGACAACAGATGCATCTTCCGATGCGTCTATTGCAAATCTCCGAACCTGGAGAACGGCAGCAGGGTGTCCGGTGAGACGATGGCCTCCATGATCCGCGGGCTGCCGGATGATGCGGACGTAGGCGGTATAGCGGTCACCAGCGGAGTCTTCGGAAGTGTGGAGGACACAGTGAAGGACATGATCGACTGCGTTTCCGTTCTCCATAGGGAGTTCCCGGATCTGCCGATTGGCGCGGAGCCGTACGTCAATGATGAGAGCCAGATCGATGCTTTCAGGGATGCGGGCGTGACCGAGATGAAGATAAATGTGGAGGCTGCCCGCAGGGATATATTCGACCGTGCCTGCCCGGGCCTCGATCAGGATATTATCCTGAGGATGCTGGAACATTCTGTCTCCGTATTCGGCAGAGGGAAAGTGGCATCCAATATCATCATAGGCCTCGGGGAGACGGACAGGGATGTGGAGGACATGCTGGAGAGGCTGTGCGCAATGGGGGTGGTGCCCGGGCTGAGACCGCTCAAGGCCGGTCCGGAGGAGCTCATGCGCATATCTGACGCCGTGGGCATACCGGCAGGCACAGATGCCGAGAGGGTGATCAGACTGGCAAAGACCCAGAAGAGGATCCTCATGAAGCACGGTCTTGATATTTCCGGATTCAGGACCATGTGCTTCGCCTGCGGATGCTGCGACCTGGTCCCGTTCAGGGACCTCTGATCAATTCAAGCATCCTCTCGGAGAGCTCGCAGGCCTTGCACTTCTCGCGTAATGTGGACTCGCCGCATCCGCATTCCCTCATCTCAGAGGGGCCGCGTCCTGCCTGTATCATCGGACGCAGCTTGTCATAGGACGATAATATGCTGTGACGTGTGCCGGGGGTCCTGGCCTCCAACCCGTCGATGATATCCCTGTACTCGTTCCTCAGGGCCGCTTCCCAATACGGGCATATGCCGTCATGGAACGGTATGCCGGAGAGCATCGCATAGAGAAGGCTCTCCTTCTCCGGCAGCGACCTGAGGGGATTGATCCTCGGGATCATGCCCGGCTGCACTATGTTATGCGGCCCCAGCCTTGCCAGCCTCTCCACGTCGCCCCTTACGAAGTTCATCATGATCGATTGCGCCATGTCATCCAGGTTATGACCTGTGGCTATGTACTTCGCACCTATGTCCTTCGTTACCTTATTGAGGCACTTCCTGCGGAAGACGCCGCAGTATGTGCACGGGCTGCCGGCCTCGGACAGAGGGGCGACCTCGTCCATCGTCAGACCGAAGAGATCCTTGAATGAGATCACATTGAACTCTATTCCCTTCCCGGCACAGAATCTTTCGGCGATGTCCACGCTCGGGGGCCTGTATCCGTCTATGCCCTCATCCACCGTCACGCAGGACAGTTCTATCCCGTTCCTGCCGTCGAAGACGTCGGACATTATGCTCAGCAGGACCATGCTGTCCTTCCCCCCTGAAACCGCAACGGCGACCTTGTCCCCGGCCCGGAGGTCCGCCTGGATCCTGATCTCCTTCTTGACCCTGCGCTCCACGTAGGACCTGAAGTGCTCTGCGCATAGGTGGGAGCCGTTGTATCTTATGAATGAAACGGCCGGGGAGTCGCAGTGGTCACATTCCATGGGTCATGCTCACAAACATTGCGGATAAAGGCATTTCGGTCAGGGTATGTTGTAAAGCTTCGGAGGGAGGTCCGTATTCAGGATCGATTCTATCTTCTTGGAAAGCTCCTTGGAAGGTATGTCAGGCACGGATATGTATGAGATCCTGCCGCCCTTCTCCTCATCGGCCATGTTCTGCGTGGATATAAGTGCCAGATGGTCCAGGTCCTTGAGATAGGACCAGAATTGGGTGTGCTTCCTGGGGGTGATCCCGTACTCCTCGCAGACCACCCAATAGGTCTTCTCCGCCGTTGCCGTGGATACGTAGGACTGATCCTTTATAGACCGGGCCACCGCCAGGAGCGTCAGCAGACGGTTGACGTCCAGCACCTCCAGCTTGGATTCTGTCACCACGGAGTACGTCTCAGCCTTGGATGCCCTGACCTCTTCTGCGGTCACGACCCCCGCCGGCAGCATCTCGGCCTTCCTGGCCGACATATCCAGCAGCTCTATGGCATATCGCGCATCCCCCCATTCCGATGCGATATCAGCTATTAGATCGGCGGCATCATCCCTTATCCCGCCCTCCCTCAGGGCCTCTTTGGCTCGGGCACAGATGATCCCTTTGAGCTCTGCGAATGTGTACTTGGGGAAGCGCACGGCGTTGGATCTCTTGAATGTGGATATGGACGCCTCATCAAGTCTGTCCATTATGTACTCCTGGGATATGAGTATCAGGGATACCGAGGACTGCATGTTGATCTTCTCCTCGTTAAATCTGGACAGCTGATAGATTAGATCCACGGACCCTTTCTTCAGCAGCAGGTCCGCTTCGTCGATCACGATTATCAGCTTCTTCCCGGACTTGGATATCTGTCCGCCCAGAGCCCTCAGCATCTCCGACGGGGAGAAGCCCCTGTCAGGGAACCCGGGATCGAAATGCCGGACCAGGTGGAGCAGTATCCCTGCCTCGGTGGATCTCTGCCTGCAGTTCACTATGACATAATCCACCGGTACGTTGTTCTCCGCACCGTATCTCATCAGATCGGCACAGAACCTCTTGGCCGTTGCCGTCTTCCCGGTCCCGACGCTGCCTGAGAGGAATGCGCTCTCGGACCTCCCGCTCTCCACCACGGGACGGAACAGCATCAGAAGCTGATCCATCTGGGTCTCTCTGTGGACCAGTTCCTCCGGGACGTACTCGAAGGACAGTTTGAGACTGTCCTTGATCACCACGGAGGCTTTCTGAGGGAACATATCAGTTCCTGCTCACCCTTATGAAACCGGAGAACGGGACGGTCTCGATGCCCTTCTTCTCCCAGACATCCGCTATTATGTTGATGCCGAGGGAGTCTGATGCCATGTGCCCCGATATGATCAGGTTCACGTTGTGCTTCCTGGCCTCATCTATGTGATTGTCAGGGAAATGCATCCCGATTATGGTGCCGACCCCGGCCTGGGACATCTTCTCGTAGACCTCCTTCGGACCGGACGTGCCGCCGGTCATCTTGATCACGACCCTGCCGCAGCGTCCCTTGGGGTCGCCGCATACGATGTTAGGGGGTGAATTCTGCTCCGTGGCTATCCTGAACTCAGGTTCCTCCATCAGCCTGTCGATGATCTCCTTCAGACGTTTGGGCTCCTCCTTGGAGAACTTCCTCTCCAGGAAGCTCTGCACGCAGTTGTCCGCGGGAGTGTGGATGTTCATCGTCGGTATGTTCAGCAGCTTCCCCGCATCGACCGCCTGATTGTAATTGGATCCCATGACATTCCTGAGGACCTCTTTCATCCTCGGGGCCATTATCCCTTCCGCTATGTTTATGGGCATCCCGGCCTCGTGGTACATATCGGTCTGCATCCACATGACCTCGGGGAAGGGCGTCTTGGAAAGGCCCATGGGATGATGTCCCACGACTGCGTCCACCCGCTCCCCCTTCTCACGGAGCCTGTCGGCCAGGACCATCTCCCCCGTGCCTATGTCGATGCCCCACAGCACTCTGCTGACCTCGGCATCCCTGTCCCCCCAGGAGAACCTGGAGTCCGCATAGGGATTCCAGAGCCTCTCCTCATCGAAGTACTTCTCGGACTCCTTCGCTTCGTCCCCGGCCTCTTTGGCCTCCTTCAGAACTCTGTCTATCTCCTCTTTGGACCTGGGATCGTGCTTGATCCCTGTCTTCACAGCCAACTCATAGGCCTGACCGAGCTTCATGACCCGGGGTATGGTTTCGTGATTGATAAACGTGTATGCGCTTTCGGGGAACATTTATCACTTGGGACCAGGTTAAGGAGGATGCGGATCCTGATGAACGAGATTTGGACTGAAAGATACAGGCCCAAGGCCCTCAGCGAGGTCGTGGGGCAGAAGCACGTCACCGAGAGACTGGAGGCATATGTCAAGATGAAGAACATGCCTCACCTGCTGTTCACCGGCCCCGCTGGAACAGGCAAGACCACCTGCGCTCTGGCACTGGCCAAGGAGTTGTACTCTGACTCCTGGAAGGGGAACTTCATGGAACTCAACGCTTCCGACGAAAGGGGGATAGATGTCGTCAGGGGCAAGATAAAGGAGTTCGCAAGGACCTCTCCTCTCGGAGGGGCCGGATTCAAGATCATATTCATGGATGAGGCCGATGCTCTGACGACTGATGCTCAGGCTGCGCTCAGAAGGACCATGGAGAAATACTCCCGCATATGCCGTTTCGTCCTCTCCTGCAACTACGCTTCCAAGATAATAGACCCCATACAGTCCAGATGCGCCATCTTCAGATTCAGGCCTCTGACCCAGGATGACGTGAAGGGCTTCCTGGAGAGGATCATAGCCGCCGAGAGCGTGAAGATCACGCCGGATGCCGTGGATGGCCTGGTGCATGTGGCCCGCGGCGATATGAGAAGGGCGGTGAACTCACTGCAGGTGGCGGCCTCCATGGGGAAGATGATCGATATGGATACGATCTACCAGTCCGTGGGCATCGCGAACCCGGAGGAAGTGATGAACATGCTGGAGACGGCCATATCCGGGAACTTCGTCTCGGCAAGGAACATGCTGGATGAGATCATGATCGGCTACGGGCTCTCCGGACAGGACATAATCAAGCAGATCCACAACTCTTTCTTCGATCTGGCCATAAGCGACGGCGATAAAGTGCGTCTGATGGACAAGACCGGGGAGATCGAGTTCCGCATCATAGAGGGGAGCAACGAGCGCATACAGCTGGAGGCGCTGCTGGCCTATCTCGTCATGGTGGGCGGCAACAACAGGTGAATCAGTAGCGGTTATCGAATATCCTGTTTGATTTCTTCTCGCTTCTGGGCAGATCTCCCATCGGAACGGCCTTCGCCACTATGGTGAGGCCGACCCTGGACTTGAACATGTCACAGACGGTCTTCTCAAGAGCGTCCTTCTCCTTCGAAGATGCTTTCGTTTCGAAGAAGACAGTCATGATGTCCCTGCCCTGAAGGTGATCTATCATCACCTGATATTCACTGCTGGCACCTTCGGCATCACTTATGATCTCATCTATCTGCCCGGGATATATGTTGACCCCTTTCACCTTGACCATGTCGTCAGTGCGGCCTACAAGGGTGGCTATCCTGGGGAACTCGGACCCGCATTCACATTTTCCGGGTATTATCCTGCTCAGGTCGTGGGTCCTGTATCTGATAAGAGGCGCCCCCTCCTTGCACAGAGTGGTTATGACTATCTCGCCCGTCTCCCCGTCAGGAAGGTTCTCCCCCGTCTTCGGGTCTATTATCTCTATGTAGATGTAGTCGCTCCAGTAGTGGATGCCGCTGTCGAAGTCGCAGCTTATGCCCACGCCGGGGCCGTATATCTCAGTCAGGCCGTATATGTCATAAAGTTTAACGCCCAGTTCCGATGCGATCCTCTTACGCATCTTATCCCCCCAGCGCTCCGATCCTATGAGGGCCCTCTTCAAGTGGATGTCATCCTTCACGCCTCTCTTCTCTATCTCCTCTGCCAGCAGCAGGGCATAGGATGATGTGGAGCACAGCACCGTGGATTTCAGATCCTGCATCATCCTGATCTGCTTGTCCGTATTCCCCGGCCCCATGGGTATCACCATGGCCCCGAGCCTCTCCGCTCCGGTCTGGAATCCTATGCCTGCGGTCCAAAGGCCGTATCCGGGGGTAACGTGGACCCTGTCCGTATCCGTTACACCGGCCATGCGGTAGCACCTCTCGAACATCTTGGACCAATCATCAACGTCCCGTCTGGTATAGGGTATTATCACGGGCAGGCCCGTGGTCCCGGAGGATGAGTGGATCCTCACCACCTCATTCTCCGGAACGGCCTGCAGACCCAGAGGGTATGCGTCCCTGAGCTCGTGCTTGTCGGTCAGAGGGAGCTTCCGGAAATCCTCCGCGGTCTTCACGGCACTGAGGTCCAGGTCCTTGTATTTTTTCCTGTAGAAGGGGCTTCTCTCTTTCAGATCCGAAAGGCCTGCCAGTATCATCCGCAGCTGATCATCGTCCATCATGGCGCATCTCTACGGCGATGGTTCGGGAACTATATAATATTGTATTGAAAATATTCAACAATGTACATTATTATTCATTTTCTGAACCTTGAGAAGAAGCCTTTCTTCTTCTCGGATTTTATATCGGAGACACTGGAGACCTTCATGCGTGACCTGGACAGCAGGTCCGGAGTGTTCAGCTGGATGAATTCCTCTTCCTCCTGCTTCCCGTCATCCCATATCACATTGTCCTTAGACGTCAGATCTATCAGGTATTCCTTTGCCGCTGCATTGCCCTTCCTGGACGCTGTTGACAGGTACTTTATGGCCGTGCTCTTATCCGTCTCCACGCCTTTGCCTTCAGCATACATCTTTCCCAGCATGAACTCGCAGCCGTCATGGCCGAGTTCCGCACCGTTCCTGAATGACCTTGCCGCTGCAACGAAATTCTGGGGTATCCCCTTGCCCCTGAAATACAGCAGTCCCAGCTTGTAATCCCCGTCAGGATATCCTGCGTCGGATGCCTGCCGGTAGAGCTTCATCGCCTTATGGAAATCCGTATTGGAACCTCCGGACAGCAGCATCATGTCGGCCTTGGCCACCCTCGCTTCAGGCAGACCCCTGTCAGAGGCCTGGGAGTACCACCTGAGAGCATCGTTCGGGTCCTTGTTGACGCTGATCCCGTATTCATGCATCCGCCCTATCTGCATCTGGGCGGGAGAATATCCGAACTCGGCGGACATCAGCAGCCAGGAATATGCCTCATTCCTGTCCTGCTCGAGTCCTTTGCCGTCAAAGAAGGCCATCCCGATCTCATACATGGCGGCATCCGATCCTTTGTCCGCAGCCTTTTTGAACCATTCCAGAGCCTTTTCGTAATCCCTTTCCAGGAAGTATCCCTCACAGAGGATCGTGCCGTACTCCAGCTCCGCATCCAGATTCCCCGCGTCGGCCGAGTACTCCAGAAGTGCCAGAGCCTCCTCCTGCATATCAGGATCATTGATCAGCTCCATGGATCTCTTGAATGCGAATGCCGGGTCCACTCCTCTGTGCACGCTCATAAGATGTTCATCACCTTCTTCTTCGACTGCATTATCTGCGTCGGGAGCATGGTCATGCCGTTGCTCATGTCGAATTCCGTCACTTCTCCGTTGCAGTCCACGAACATCTGCACCAGTCCGTTCAGGTCCACCGTGAAGTGCACATTTATCTTGGTCCTGCCCCGGTAGATCTTCCCTGTGAGGGGGATCTCGAACTTCCGGATCATGAATCCGTAGGGAAGGCTCGTATAATACGTCCCGGGATTGGCCTTCGTCTCGTATACTTCCAACTCCAGGGTCTCCTGGTCATCCCTCTTCGGCCTGAACAGAGCATTGGGTGCCATAGGGAGAGGGGTGCTCCGGAAGACTATGTTGTATATCGTCTCGTTCCCGTCCACTCCCGCCTTTATGCCCAGAGTCTTGCTCAGGACCGGTTCCACGATCACATCCCCGTCGGAGAAGACGGCGTCCGCATACAGCGCGGCACCCTTCGCCATGGATGTGAACGGATCGAATATGTCCGTTCTGACCGTCGGAAGAGCATCGTCCACGTATCTCATCATGGCTGAGATCTGCGACTCGCCGCCGGTCATTACGACCCTGGAGATATCCTTCTCCCTGAGACCTGCGGACCTTAAGGCGTTCATCATCATCGTGATCAGACGCATATTCAGCTCATAGGTGGCATCCTCGAACTCCTCACGTCTGATCGTGTATGTGACAGGCGTCCCGTTGATGTCCACCGTGTCTGTGACCCGGTTCCGGACGGTCAGGAGCTCCTTGACCCGTCTGGCCTCGACGATTATGTCCTGCCTCATCTTCATATTCCGATCCGCCTCCTTCTGGGTCATCCCGTAGGCGTCTATGACCTTCCTCTGAATGATATTGGCAAGATGAAGGTTCCAATCCTTGCCTCCGAGGCTCCTGCTGCCTTCGTTGGACAGGACCTTGAATCGGTTGTTGTTGACATTCACGACGGATGCATCGAAGGTTCCGCCCCCCAGGTCGAATATTATTATGTTGCCGTTCCTGAACTTGTTCTCTTTGCAGTAGGCTATGCAGGCGGCCGTCGGCTCGTTTATCAGCTCTATGGCCTCCAGCCCGGCTATCCTGCCGGCCTGGATCGTTGCCTGCCTCTCAGGGATGCCGTAATCGCCGGGAACGCACAGCACGGCCTTCGTGGGCATGACGCCGTGATTCTCCTCGAACCGCAGCAGCATCTTCCTCAGTACCAGCGCCGACATCTCCGTCGGAGTGTATGTGGAGTTCATCACGGTCCTGGTGTACTTGGTCCCCATCTGCCTCTTGAAGCCCGACAGGAAGTTCCCGTACCCTTCCGTGCGCGCCTTGGTCTCAGCCTTGGAGCCGACTATCTTCCCCATGTCCGTGAACAGGACCGACGTGGGAACGGTCATGGACCCGTCCGGGTCCTTGTCTACCGTCAGGTCGCCCCTGCCGTCCATAAAAGCCAGGGCGGTATTGATCGTGCCCAGGTCTATGCCCACGCAGTAATCTTCCCCATCTTCCCTCTGGCTCATTTCAACCCTCGGATCCTGCCTTCAGCATCGAGATCTATCCTCTCGGCCGCCGGATTCTTAGGGAGCCCGGGCATGAGGGACATCTGACCGCATATCGGAACAACGAATCCGGCTCCTGCAGAGAGATAAACATCCCTGACGGTGAGCTTCCATCCGGTCGGAGCCCCTTTCCTGGAAGGATTATCGCTTAAGGATGCCTGCGTCTTCGCTATGCATACGGGCAGGTTCCCGTAACCGGCTGCTTCCAGAGAGGATAGCACCTTCTCGGCCGCAGGCATGTAGTTCACCATGGAGGTCCCGTACACCTCGTAGCCTATCGTCTCGATCTTCTGCTTTATCGTCAGATCCGTCCCGTACAGGAACCTGAAGTCCTTCCCGCCCTCGATCGCCTCCACGACCCTGAGAGCCAGCTCTGTGCCTCCCTTACCGCCGTCTGCGTACACGGAGGATTCCGCCGACGGTACGCCCAGGGAATCGCAGTGAGCTTTTATCTCGGCGACCGCCTCATCGGTATCCTGCGAGAAACGGTTTACGGCCACCACGACAGGGACGCCGTGCAGCCTGAGATTGGATATGTGCTTGTCGAGGTTGGGATACCCTTCCCTCATGGCATCCAGGGTCATGGTGCTCTCATCCTTGATGTCGGCACCGCCGTGCATCATAAGAGCCCTTGCAGAGACCACGATGACCGTGCAGTCAGGCGAGAAGCCGGCCTGTCTGCAGACTATGTCCATGAACTTCTCTGCTCCCAGGTCCGCTGCGAACCCGGCTTCCGTCACAGCGTAATCCCCGAGCTTCATGGCGGCCCTTGTGGCCACTATGCTGTTGGAACCGTGAGCTATATTGGCAAAGGGGAATCCGTGAACGAAGACGGGCTGTCCCTCCAGAGTCTGAACGAGGTTCGGGTTGATGGCATCCTTGAGCAGGACCATCATGGCACCGACGCAGTTCAGCTCCTTTGCGGTGACCATGCGGCCGTCGTACGTGTATCCGACGACCACCTTCTCCAGCCTCTCCCTGAGATCCTCCCTGTCAGAAGCGAGAGCGAGGATGGCGGAGATCTCCGATGCGGATGTGATCAGGAAACCGCTCTCATGGGGCACCCCGCCCATGGATTTGCCTCCGAGGCCCACGACCATGTTCCTGAGCTCCCGGCAATTCATGTCTATCGCCTTCTTCAGGGTGATGTTGGTGGGGTCTATGCCCAGCTCATTGCCTTTGGCTATATGGTTCTCCACCATCGCCGAGAGGAGGTTATGGGCGCTGCCCACGGCGTGTATGTCCCCTGTGAAATGAAGATTGATGTCCCACATCGGATATACCTGAGAGTACCCGCCGCCGGTCGCCCCTCCTTTTATCCCGAATATCGGACCTATGGACGGTTCCCGGAGCGCACCCACCACATTCTTGCCTATCCTGCTGAGGCCCTGTATGAGGCCGATCGTGGTGACGGTCTTTCCCTCCCCCGCAGGCGTTGCGGTTATCGCCGTGACGAGTATCAGCTTTCCGTCCTCTTTGTCATCAAAACGCCTCAGCGCATCCAACGGGACCTTGGCCATGTCCCTGCCGTAAGGTATTGTCTCGCAAGACGGGATCCCCATCTCCTCAGCCAATTCTGCAATGGGCCTAACCTTAGCCTCCCGGGATATGTCTAAGTCAGATTTCATTTAATAGGTACCCGTAAACACTAATCTCATTTAACGTTTTTTTGAGATGTGTAAAGAATATGCGTAGCATCACCCTGCGGATCAGTGAACTGGACCTCTGTGAAAATCACGAACCTGGTTCATTTCATTCCGGCACACGGTGTCCGATCCGACCCAGGACCGGGTCGGACGACGGCTGAGGTAAGCCTAACTGTAATCCTTCGCCCGTATAACGAAGAGAGCATAATTCCATAAGGTGATAAAATGAACAATGGGTGCATAAGCGCGGAGGAATATGAAGCGGTCTTCGTCCTGTTCGACATAGCGGTATTCCTGCGCGATATCCTGAAGGGGGATTCGGACAGGGAACTGCGGTATCTGGAACATATCGTATACGAAATAGGCAAGGTCAGAGAGGATGTGGATGAGACGAAGATCATCTGATCCGAATGCGTCCGTAAGCTCCTGCCGTTGTTCACGGAGCTCAGAGGCCGGATGGACCCCGTCCCCGGGTCATTTCCCCTCTGCATCCGACATTTCCTGAAGGATGTGAGGGCTCGCAGATAAAACACCGATTTATACTATGAACGGAGATACTGACGGCTGATAATATGGCTGAATACGTCTGTGTCACATGCGGGTATGTCTATGATGAGGAAGAAGAGGGCATGCTCTTCAAGGATCTCCCTGACGATTGGGAGTGCCCCGTCTGCGGAGACCCCAAGGATTCGTTCGAACTAAAGTGAATCAGTATTTATTCTACGTATAATGCATTATTTCATGTAAATAATACGAATTTCGTAGAATAGTCCACTATATATAGTATGAAATAGATTAACCTACAGTGAGGTGAGACCCCAATTTTAAAACATAACTATGACAGGATCTGCGGCGAAGACAGGAACGACAAGGTAAATCTGTTGAACGAGAAATGGCCGGTCGGCAACTCACGATGCGGGTGACCGGGTTCTTCCTGACTGCAAGACTCGACTGATGACCGCGACAACCCCTGCCACATTGTGGCAGGGTCTTAGAATCCGCGCTTCTCTTCTGCGAACAGGCTTTCCTGATTTCGGGAAGATGCGGTAAGTTCAATAGCATATATTCGATTCATTGCTCCCATGTCCGATGTTGAAAGGGATCTGCGCAGAAAGATCCGGGATATCTGGCCGAACTTCGCTGTTGCTGACGCTGCGGCATGGGATACGGATCCTCTGGTATCCTCTCTGATACCGGCGGCCCGCAGACCTAAGGCGATCATGCCCTCTGCCCGGTCCGTCATTGTGCTTTGGGTCCCGGTGTCCGCGACGATACTGCATACCGCACCGTCGATATACTACAGGGAGCACTACAAAACACTGAACACGCTTCTGGATATTACCGCACAGCGCATCGCGACCTTGCTCGATGACAGGGGATATGACTCAGCATACGTGCCCAGGGACGGATATCACGGCATAGCGGGTCTGAGGAAGGATCCTTCGTCCTTCTTCTCGCACCGTCACGCAGCCTACCTTGCAGGGTTGGGAACATTCGGGATCAGCAACGTGCTTCTGACCGAGACCCACGGGCCAAGGGTGAGATTGACTTCGATCATCACTTCTGCAGAACTCCCCGCAGGGAAGCCTCTGGAGAAGGATCTGTGCATAAAATGCATGAAATGCGTCAGGGAATGCCCTGCGAACGCCCTGAGCGGGGATGCCTACCCCGGAGGGCTGGATAAGATGCTGTGCGTTGAAAGGTCCGGAGAATTGGCCGGGAGAGGTATATCCCCATGCGGCAGATGCATAACCGTATGCCCGGTGGGGAAGAAGGTCACGCCCCCTTCGGATGACTTCGTAGAAGCTGTGCGCAGATATGAGATCTGAGCGCAACAGGGATGACCGGTCCGGCCGGAATATTGAGAACGTCCGCAGTGGGCCCGAAGAGATTTGAACTCTTGACCTCCCGGTTATCAGCCGGGCGCTCCAGCCAGTCTAAGCTACGGGCCCTGTTGGGTGTCAGTCAAGATTGAAACCGCATATATAGATTTTGTCTGAATCTCCGCAATGGAACAGTATGCGGCAAAGAATAGATACGGGCACACCGTTGCAGGCACCATGGCACAAACATTCCATTGGATCGATGTGATGACCATCTGTCACGCCACAGAACGTGAGGAACTGCTGCTGGCCGCCATGGATGCC
>JAAYKC010000038.1 GCA_012522645.1 Thermoplasmatales archaeon | reverse complement strand
ATAAATGCCAGATTCGGCGACCCGGAAGCAATGAACGTCATCCCCCTGCTGCAGGACAGCTTCGAGGACATATGCCGCAGCATGGCGGAAGGCAAGATGAACGAGATGGTGATGTTCAGGAAATCCGCTACCGTATGCAAATACGTAGTTCCGGAAGGATACGGCACCGATCCCGTATACGGCAAGGAGATCGTTGTCGATGAGGACGGCATAGCCTCTGAGGGGGCCAAGGTGTTCTACGCCAATGTGGACGTGGTGAACGGGAAACTCGTCACAGGCAGGTCCCGTTCCGTGGGCATCGTCGGCATAGCCGGCAGCATATCCGAGGCAGAAGAGAAATGCGAGAGAGCTCTGGCGCATGTGAAGAGCGACCACATATTCGTCCGCCATGACATAGGCAAGGAAGAGCTCATACAGCGCAGAATAGACCATATGAAGAGCCTATGACCAGAAGGGTGGCAGTCAAGATAGCTTATTTGGGGGAGGGTTTCAGCGGTTCCCAGTATCAACCGGGCTTCAGAACCGTGGAGGGTGAGATACTGTCAAACCTTTCCATGATCGGCGGCGGGAGAACGGCCGAATGGTTCAATCTCAAATGTGCCAGCAGAACTGATTCCGGTGTCAATTCCCTCGGTAACGTTGTAGTGTTCAATACAGATATCCGTAACGACAGGGAGCTTCTCAAAGGTCTGAATGCAGTATCAGACGGAGTGTACTACAGAGCGATAGCCGAAGTGGATGAGACCTTCAACGTCCGCTGGGCTAATCACCGGATATACAAATATGTCCTGAAAACAGCGGGAATGGACAAAGATGCAACCGAAGCCTGTCTGAAGCTCTTCGAGGGAAAACATGACTTCAGGAACTTCAGCAAGCAGGACGGTAAGTCCACGGAGACGGAGATCGAATCGATAAGCATGGAATGGGGGGACGGCACTGCGGTCATAAGATTCCAGGCCAGATTCTTCCTGTGGCACCTCATAAGGCGCATAGTCGGCGCAGTGAGCGCAGTCGGCCGGGGGAATGCTGCCTTGGAGGATGCGCAGAGGGCCCTGGACGGGGAGAGCATATCCTTCGGGACCGCCAGGGCTGACGCCCTGACTCTGGTGGACATCATATACAAGAACGTGGAATTCTACGTTCCGGACAGCAGTCTTTTGGATGAGACAATTGAGGAGGGACTTTTCAGGTGCTCCCTCCGAAGTCTCTTCTTCTCATCCCTGTAGTTCTTTCGAAAAGGTATATATCCTGACTTTTTTGATACTATAACGTGTCCGCTGACAGATCTGAAGCCATGATAGAGGTCTCCGGGCTCAGTAAGGCTTTCGGAGACGTCGAAGCCGTGAGCAATATCAATTTCTCTGTCAAGAAGGGACAGCTTTTTGCTTTCCTGGGTCCGAACGGTGCCGGGAAAAGCACCACCATCAACATACTTTGTACCCTTCTGAAGCCTGACTCAGGCCGCACAGAGATAAACGGCCGGATCCTCGGAGAAGAGGACGCAAAGATAAGGGAATCCATAGGGATCGTCTTCCAGAACGGCGTCCTGGATCCCCTGCTGACCGTCAGGGAGAATCTCCTGGTACGGGGGTCCCTCTACGGCCTGAGCAGAAAGGAATGCGCCGAGATGGCGGATGACGCCATGGCGGCCATGGGCATAACCGACCTGGCGGACAGAAGATACAAGGTCCTCTCCGGAGGACAGAAGCGTAAGGCGGACATAGCCAGAGCCCTTGTGAACAAACCGAAGCTGATATTCCTGGATGAACCGACCACCGGACTGGACCCGAATACCAGGAAGCACGTGTGGGACCTCATACTGAATCTGAAGGAGAGCGGGGTCACGGTCTTCCTGACCACCCATTACATGGAGGAGGCGGAGGGTGCGGATACGGTCGTGGTTGTGAACAACGGCAGGATAGTGGCGGAGGGGACGCCGTTCCAACTGATGGAGGAGCACAGCTCCGACATTCTCACCTTGGTCCCGAAGGACCCTGTGGCCTTCGACCGTGTTCTCAGGGCTGATTCCGTAATATTCTCCAGGCGCGGGGAGAGGTTCATTATCCCCGTCGGGAGAACACTTGACGCCGCTGACCTCATACAAAGGTACAGAGAGCATCTCGTATCACTGGAGGTCCGGGCAGGGACGCTGGATGATGCGTTCATAAACATAACGGGGGGCGGCATAGAATGAGCGGCATCAACGCTGTGCTGTCCCTGACCAGAAGGAATATCCTGCTGTTCTACAGGGACAAGAGTGCCGTATTCTTCTCGTTCCTGGGCGCGATAATCATCCTGGCCCTTTACATCCTGTTCCTCAGAGAGAACTATCTCACGGGGATGGGGTCCAATCCCGGAGCGACCGCCGTCATAGACGGATGGATGATGGCGGGGGTCGTTGCCGTCACGTCGGTCACGACCGCGGGCGTCTTCCTTCAATGCATGGTCAGAGACAGGAGCACGAGCATCACAAATGACTTCCTGTCCTCTCCGGCGAAGCCTGCGGTATTCACTGCAGGATACATCCTCAGCACATTCCTGGTAAGCCTGGTGATGAGCCTGTCCGTCATGGTCCTGGCTCTGATATATCTCTTCAGCAACGGTGCGGCGATCCCGGCAGGGAACATACTTTTGGCCGCGGGAGTGCTCTTCCCCTCTGTCCTGTCAGCCAGCGGCATAATGTTCTTCCTGGCCTCATTCATAAAGACGGAGGCGGCATACGGCGGATTCAACACCGTGGTGGGGACGATGATGGGATTCGTCACCGGAACGTACATCCCGGTGGGCTTCCTGCCGGGAAGCGTCCGGGCTGTGGTGGGGTCCCTCCCCGCATCCCATGCGGCCATGATCCTCAGGGATCTCTTCGGAGGCGGAGGGATAGATGCCATGTTCTCCGGGGATGCGGTCGCAGCGAACGTGTTCAGGGACACGATGGGCTTCGATCTCTATGTCGGAGGATTCCAGATGGAACCGTGGACGGGCATCGCAGTGATGCTGATCAGCGCTGTTGCATTCTTCGCATTGGGAACGTGCAACGTACGCCGCAGAAGGGCCTGATCAGCGCCTTCCCTTAGGCTTCCCGTAATTCTTCACGGGTTTGCGGTAGACATAGATCAGGATCAAGATCATCACTATGACGATTATCAGCATCAGATAGCTGAGCCAGCTGTAGCTCGAATCCTCGGCATGGAAAGAGACCGAATAGGATGATCCGATGCCCTCTATCGGCCCTATCATCCCTGTGCTCTCAGAATCAACATAGAATCTGTGGTTGCCCGAGAAGTTATTCACAACGAAGTTGTATGTTATCTCCTTGGTCCCGCCGGCGGGTATCGTCACAGTGGTATCACTGCCTTCCATGCGGTTGCCGTCAACGACGAAGAAGACGTCTGCCGTAACAGATACAGATCCTGTGTTCTTCAGGGTCACCTTGAGAACTATAGGGTCCACCACCTTGATGGGGACCTTGACCTCCGAGACCAGATTGCCGCTGTCAAAGAACATCACATGGAAGCGATAGCTCCCTGCAGTGCTGGGTGCCGTTATCGTCTTATTCACGGAGGAGGAGTTCATGGTTCCGCTGACCGAAGTGGATGAGACCTTGTTACCGCCGCTGTCGATGAGCGATCCTTCATACGTGTAGCCCGACACCCCGGACAGGGTGAAGGTCACAGTCTTGCCTGTCTCCACATATGTGCGGTCACCTACTACATTCGTAGCGGCCGCATCGGTTCCGTCATCGGCAGCCAGCACCAGGAATCCGCCCGCCATCAGCATAAACGCTATCGCCAGCGCAGGTATCACTTTCTTCGTGAGAACACCCCCCTCTTGTAGCCTAACCATACTGTGAGAAGTATGAGCAGTACCGTGATGACGAGAAGAGCCCAGAATATGGTGGGTATCCCGCTCAGCTGGTTCAGTGCGCCCCTGCCTTCAGCACCCGTCTTGTCCAGGGACAGTTCCGCTGTCTCGTGCTCAAAGCTCTCGTTGAAGGCCTCTGACGATGCATCATCCTCTACGACTATGTGCACACCAGGCACCTCTCCGACGTCTGCCTCCTGCAGCGTCATCGATGTGAATCTTACATATACCGTCTCTTCGGACATCCCCTTGACGTCGAACGTCTGTGCGTCCGAATACAGGCTCTTGATGGTAAGACCGTCGGCAGATATCAGGTCCACCTGCCACCCTTCGATTTCTGATATTGAGTTGACCGTGTAGGTCTTGGCATAGTTGTACGTATTGTTCGCCGATATGGCGTATCTGTACTCATGTCCGCTGATCACATCGATCCCTCTGGATATGGTGACCTCTCCGTCAGTCTTCTTCCAATCTGAATCAGCATCATTCAGCGTTGCCGTTGCAACACTCTCGCCGGACAGATCCGTTGCAGTGACCGCCAGATCGTGTGCGGCCATGTGCATACCGTCGAATATCCCTGTTGCATACAATTTTCCGGAGGCCGATATCGCGGATGCAGCAACCGTCCTCTCAGGATCAGAATAGAGGGTCAGAGACCTCCACCCTCCCCCCGAGAGGATGACCGTTCTGTCAGATATCATCGTAACATCTATCGTGAATTCTACTTTGGAGTACCTGAGGTCGCTTGCATCCATCATCGTCAGAGTTGTATCCAACTCAACACCTGTGTCAAGCACCCCTGCTCCATCGCCCAGCACGGGCAGGTTGACCACAGCGCTGTCCCATTCTTCCAGGATGCTCGCGGACGGTACCGTTCTTGTCCCGGAGTATGTGTATTCCGCACCGTCGGACTTCAGAGTCACTTCCACTGAGAAGATTATGTCATCGGCCTCGGATACCGGGACCTTTATCGAATATGCTCCGCCGGACACGGTGCCCTGCAGCGTGATGCCGCCTGCGGTTATGACCTCCATGGTTCCGCCTGCGGATACGCCCACATCCCCGGTGAAAGTAACGATGCGGTGCATCTCGGACTCGTCCACGGACCACGTCTCATCGGCGGATCCCATTAGGAGATTCTTCACGGCCATGCTCTTGCCGTCACCGCTTGTCACGGTTACCGTGTATTCGCACGACTCGAGCAGCATATACTTGCGAGTGGCGCCAGAAGTAGTCAGATTTATGACCTTGCCGTCGTCGACCGCTTTGATCTCCACCTTGTCTTCTTTGTCACAAGTGATTTCTAATTCATAATAAGGCTCGGTGAACACGTTGACGTTCTCTTTCAGCACCATGCCGTTGTAAACGGGCATGCCGGTCTGTTTGAAGTAGCTGCCTGAGGAATCTACGGTCTCGATCGTCATGATGCTGGAGCTTGTGGGGCTGGTGGATTCGTAATACTCATCCGGTGCCACGGTCGTCGATCCTATTTTCATTTCGTGTGACGTGGCATTTTTTATCGTAATGGACGCATAAACTGTGAAGTTGAGTGCGCTGTTCGAAGTGTTGCCTGCATTCACACTCTGCTCCAGGACTTTAGGATAGGTCACATTTTTATCTTCGTCCGTAACCTTGAAGCAGAATTCACTTCCGGATGAGAATTGAATCTCGACTGATGCCTTCCACGAATCCGGTATCATCAGGGAGTATGCACCGGATTTGTCCGTGGCCAAGGGTATCACGATGTCGTCTTCTCCGATCGTGGCGAGTATGTTCAGATACGGCAGGCTGAATGAGCCCCATTTAACGGTACCGGAGAGCTTGTAGGCGCTGCCCATGGAGATGTCATTCTCAACGGCGGCACCATCGATCTTTATCTCATCAACGATCGATGCCTGAGTTGTAGTATAAGCGTATATTGTGTACTCTCCGTCAGGCAGCATCACACTGTATACGCCGTCCGAACCGACTGACAAATACAGTGTGCGGCCGTCATCGGCGATCACTGCGATCGTACCGGAAACAGCCTTGCCCGAGGAGTTCTTCAGCACCCCAGACAGCTTATATCCGTCTTCTTCGGACCCTGTTCCGGAGGTCAGGTACCATGTCACCTTGTCTCCGTCCGCTTTATAGAAAGAGTATGCCGGGACCGCCCCCTCATCTGCGCCCTTTGGTACGGAGACCCCGTTCACGGATACGAATGTCGGCCCCTGCAGGAAATAATTCTCAGAAGGTGCATAAGAGGTAACATCCTCAACAGGCATGCATGTAACAGTGGTCGTGGTCGACGAGGCGGTCGACGAGACCTGGAATAAGCTACCGGTTCCGATACCGAATGATGAGCTCGCGGCAGCAGCGATGTACCATCCTGCCGGAACCCTGCCCTCAGCGATCTTCAGGTCCGCACCTGCGGATATGTCATATGGTTCCCCGGTATCCACGTTGGTGATGATTACTTTTTGACCGTCGAGTGAATCGATTCTGAGAATCTCCCCGTACATGTTCTTAACGGTGATCTCGACCTTCTTGTCATCCAGGTCTATCACGAATCCCGTTCCGACCATGCCGGGATGAACCGTTACGGTCGACGTCTTCAGGGATGTCCCGTCAGATGCGAAGACCTCGACTGAATAGATGT
>JAAYKC010000037.1 GCA_012522645.1 Thermoplasmatales archaeon | reverse complement strand
TGAGCCCGGAAGGTCTGACGGCGCTCTCATCCCACGGGAGCATGTTCTTGTTGGAGATTATGTTGGCATCCTCCAGCCTCTGTGCCACATCCAGTCCGCCTCCGAACTCGGAGACGTCCACGGCTATCGCATGGGATCTCGTGAATCCCAGATCAGGGCAGAGAACCGGTACGCCCGACTCATAGAGCGCCTGACCCAGCGCCCTGGAGTTCTTGCATGCCTGGGATGCGTATTCCTTCGCGAACACCTTCATCTCCGCCATGGTTATGGCCAGGGAGGCCATCGCATGCAGGTGGTGGCTGGACGTGACGCCGGGGAAGACCGCTTTTCTCAGGGCCTTCTCCTGACCGTCGGTCAGATCGTTGCCCAGCAGCAGCCCGTGATTGGGGCCGGGGAATGTCTTGTGGGTGCTGGACGATATTATGTTGACACCTTCTCTGAGGGGGTCCTGGAACTCCCCTCCCGCTATGAGGCCCAGGACATGAGCCGCATCATACCATACGAGACATCCGATCTCATTGAACGTGTCCTGCAGCTCCTTTAGCGGCGGAGGGAACAGGAATACCGAAAGTCCGAACTGAGCCACCTTGGGCTTCACTTCCCTGAGCAGCTTTATCGTGCCGTCGATATCGAGGTTCATGCTGTCAACGTTGAAAGGGTAGTTGACGGAGCGCACTCCCCTCTGGCCGAAGGCACCGAACTTCTGAGTGGATATGTGGGCGCCCTGCGCAAGAGCGCATGTGGTTATCGTGTCGCCGTG
This sequence comes from Thermoplasmatales archaeon, assembly GCA_012522645.1. Lineage (GTDB taxonomy): Archaea > Thermoplasmatota > Thermoplasmata > Methanomassiliicoccales > Methanomethylophilaceae > RumEn-M2. The sequence goes on along the minus strand of JAAYKC010000037.1, from coordinate 10,998 downwards.
CTCCGCCAACGCGAAGAGGACGGCCATATTCGCCACCGTCCCCGATATGGGGCGGACGTCAACGAAATTGGCTTTGAACAGGTCCGCGGCCAGCTCCATGGCCTTAAGCTCGACCTTGTCCACATAGATGTTGCCCTGATAGTAGCGCTTCCCGGGCATGCCCTCGGCATATCTGTCAGCGAAGTCGGATATGAGCATCTCCTTAGCCAGAGGGCTCATCAGGTTCTCGGAGGCGATCATCGGGATGCACTCGTCGAACCATGCGTTGTGTGCCATTACATTCTCTCTTATGTAACGGGCATCATCATTCATGGTCATGCTCATGCGATTACAGCAAGCATTAAAAAAGTATTCCAGAAGCGGGTCCTCAATCGCTGTCGAATTCCTCGCCGTCGCTGACCTTTTCCCTGACATCGGAGACAGCGTATTCCTGGTCCGGGTCGGTGCTGCGTATCTGTGCCAATCTGAGCGATACGTAATCCCCGAGCAGGATGCATCGGAGATTCTTCTCCAGATTGCTGTTGCCTGTGACATGGTAGACCTGAACGTCCAGGCCTTTGTCCATGAGCACCCCCAGGGTTGAATCGGTCATGTACCTGAGGACCTCCGACGCCCCGTCATCATATATGACCACGGGGATGAAATCCTCCGAGATCTTGTCCTCGGTCCAGCCTATTATCTCGTTGTGATTGAAACCGGGTATGGTACCGAAGAAGGCTACCATCTTGGCGTTCTCATTGATCTGGAACTTCCATCTCATGGATGCTGAGCGCATGTTCGCCAGGCTGTATATCACGGGTATGCGGTCCACGATGGCCTCTGCGAATCCGAAGGGAGGGCTGTTCTCCTCATTGAAGGAATCCCTGAGCACCTTCAGACCGGGCAGCATCTTCTTCATGGGCTCTCTGAACTCGCAGAACCCGAGATCTTCAAGAACTGCGCCCAAATGCCCGACCATGCTGCCGAGCGCACATCTGGAGAGCATGCCGGGAGGCAGGAGGACCTTCGGGCCGTATCCCTTCTCACTGCAGCGCTTCCCGAGCTCCCCGCCGGATGTCAGGCAGATGAGGGGGCATTTCCTCTTCACCGCTTCCTTCTGGAGATAGAGCATCTCGGTGGTATCGCCGGAGTAGCTGATGATTATGACAGTGGTGTCTTCCTTCACCCAGTTGGGCAGGTCTATGCCGCGTATGACAGGCAGGGGAACGTCAGAGAAACCACCGGCGTAATCCGAGATTATGTCACCGGCCATGGCAGAGGTCCCGACGCCGCATATGCAGATCTTCTTGGTCTCCAGCAGATCGGGGATCTCGGCATCCAGCGCTGCCTCGATCTGCTCCGGCAGAGTCTTTATCTGCCTGCTGACCTCTGTTCCCGAAATATCGAACTTCTCCAAGACCGACCCTCCCGCCAATCTATATCTTCCTCCTATAAAACGGTGACATCACCCGTTCACGATGCCATTACTGCTTTACAGTCTATCTACACCTTTCATGGTACTTCAACAATATTATTTTTATACCTATCCATTGCCGGACAGGAAGGTTGAGTAAATGGGGATAGAACGTGTTCTTGACGAGATCAGAAACGGACGCATTGTTCTCGTGTATGATTTTGATGAAAGAGAGAAAGAAACTGATATGACCATCGCCTCGGAGTTCCTGAGGGTGGAAGATCTGAGACGGATGCGCAAGGATGCAGGCGGCCTCGTTTGCACCACCACCCCTTACGAAAGGGCGAAGGCCTTGGGACTCCCCTTCATGGCGGACATATATGCCGACGATTCCGCGAAATACCCCCTCATGGCGGCCATGGCCCCGACGGACATACCGTACGACGGCACCAAATCATCCTTCGGCGTCACCGTCAATCACAGGAAGACGTACACGGGAATAACCGATGCCGACAGGACCCTGACCATAAACGAATATGCGAGGATCATATTCCAGGAGAAGGACGACAAGAGCATCATGGAGGATCTGGGCAGGAATTTCAGGGCACCCGGGCACGTTCACCTTCTGAACGCATCCGAGAGGATCCTCACCACCAGAAGAGGGCACACGGAGCTGTGCACAGCCCTCATGATCATGGCCGGGGTGAAGCCTTCCGCCACAATATGCGAGATGCTCGGTAACAACGGAGGCTCTGAGACCAAGGAGAATACGATGGCCTATGCCGAGAGGGAAGGGCTAGCATTCATAACCGGTGACGAGGTTATCTCTGCGTGGGAATTATTCAGGAAGAGCAAAGAGTGATAACATGGTCAGAGTGATGGCTTCGGGCGTATTCGATATAATACACACGGGCCATCTGTCCTATCTGGAGCAGGCAAGGGCCATGGGCGACGAGCTCATAGTCGTGGTGGCCTGTGATGAGACCGTGCGCAGGAGCAAGCATGAGCCGGTCACACCCGAGGATATGAGGGTCAGGCTGGTCAATGCCCTGAAGCCTGTGGACAAAGCAGTCCTGGGGAAGAGCGGCGGCGACATATACTCCATTCTCAAGGAGATAGAACCGGACGTCATAGTGCTCGGTTATGACCAGACCTTCGACGAGAAGGCACTTGAGAGGAAGCTCGCCGACAAAGGATATGATATCAGAGTCTGCCGCGCCGACAGATGCGCCGACGACCTGACCGCCACCCGGCGCATCATACAGAAGATACTTGAAACGGGAGGGGGGCTGTGAAGATCATAGGCGTGGCCGACACCACCTTCGCCAGATATGACATGGGAGGTGCCGCCGAGGATGAGCTGAAGAAGACCGGTACGGGATTCAAGATCATAAGGCGCACCGTGCCCGGCATGAAAGACCTGCCCGTCGCATGCAAGAAGCTCATTGAGGAGGAGGACTGCGATATCGTTATCGCGCTCGGGATGCCGGGCCCCAAGGAAAAGGATAAGATGTGCGCCCATGAGGCCTCCACAGGCCTGATCCGTGCCCAGCTTATGACGAATAAGCACATAATCGAGGTGTTCGTCCACGAGGATGAGGCCTCGTCCCCTGATGAGCTGGCAGAACTGGCAGATAACAGGGCCAGGGAACATGCCGTGAACGCATACAATTTGATTTTCAGACCTCAGGTCCTGTCCAAGCAGGCCGGGACCGGTCAGAGACAGGGCTTCGCGGATGCGGGGCCGGTAGTAAGGAAGAAGTGATCGATATGGCAAAAAGATACAAGATTGGAATGGTGGCTGCGGAATTCAATTTCGACGTCACATCGATGATGATCGAGAGGGCTGAGGCGGAAGCTGAGTTCCTTGAAGTGGACATAGTGAAGAAGATCCTGGTGCCGGGTGTGTTCGACATGCCCCTGGCCATCAAGAGCCTCCTGGAGATGGATGATGTGGACGCTGTCATAACCCTCGGAGCGGTGATCGAGGGCGAGACGGAGCACGATGAGGTGATAATAGCTCAGGCCGCAAGGAAGATCACTGATCTGGCACTTGATTTCAACAAGCCTGTGGCACTCGGTATCACCGGTCCGGGCATGACAAGACTGCAGGCAGTCGACAGGATAGAGAAGGGCCGCGACGCAGTGGATTCAGTAGTCAAGATGCTGAAGAGGCTTGAGAAAGCTCACTGATGCCTCGCCATGAAGCGTTCCAGCTTGTCGTAGGCTTCCTCCAGGATGTCCTTCGACGGCAGGATGAGTGTCCTGAAGTGCCCCTCTCCGAACTCCTCACAGAAACCGGTGCCGTGGACCAGCACCACACCTTCCTCCTTTATCAGATCCAGCGCGAACTCCTTGCTGCCTGACCAGTCGGTGAGCTCCACCTTGGGGAACATGTACAGTGAGCCCTTCGCCCTTTTCGTGGATATCCCCTGTATCTCATTCAGACGTTTGTATGAATAATCCGCACGTTCGCTCAGCTTGCGGTTAAGCTCCACTATGTAATCCTGAGGCCCCTGCAATGATGCTTTGGCGGCCCATTGGCACGGGACGTTGGCGCATATGCGTGCACGCAGCTGCTTCATCATCCCTTCGAACACATCCTCCAGGATCCCTGACTCGTCCATGTAGTATCCGTAGCCCATCCTCCAGCCGGGCATCAGGTTGACCTTGGAGAAACCGTTCAGTATTATCCTCGGCACATCGGAGGGCAGACGTGATGCGGAATAGAACTTCGTCCCGAATGTTATCTTATCGTATATCTCATCGGATATGATCGGTATCCCGAATTCCGCGGATATGTCACCGATCTCCCTGATCGCCTTCTCGGAGTAGACCGCCCCGGTGGGATTGTTCGGGTTTATGATCACCAGCGCCTTCGTCCTGTCCGTTATGCGGCGGCGGATCATGTCCACGTCCGGATTCCAGTCCTCCTCCTCTATCTGCCTGTAGGGAACGACCTTACCGCCGTAGTACTTGATGTACTGGGCATAGGAAGGATATCCCGGGCCGGGGACCAGTATCTCATCCCCCGGGTCGACCAGCGTTCCCATGAGGATGTTTATCCCTTCTCCGACACCGTTGGTGACGAATACCTTGTCAGGGTCCACAACGGCCCCGTGCTTCTCATATTCTCTTTGGGATATGGCACGCCGGAATTCCGGCTCCCCCTGGGAATCCCCGTAGCCGTTGTCAACATTATCGACGGCCTCCCTCAATGCCGCCTTGAAGTACTCCGGGGTCTCGAAACCCCATTTGTTCGGGTCACCTATGTTGAGGCGGATGACCTTCTTACCGTTCCTGGCCGCTTCGTCCGCAGGTACGGATATCTCCCTGATCGCATAATCCATCGCCATGGACCTTTCCGAAGCCACAATCTTTCTGACCATACGGTTTCGGGGGTCGATTGTATCATTCGTATTTAATATGAAGGAGGATACGCACCCCCGCCGGGGAACGTTTAATATGTATCCTGGTGCTCAACAGACCTATGGCCATAGTAAGGCTGGGGAAGAATCATCTGAGATGGTGCGACCCCTGCGATTTCCCTATACTCGAGGAGAAGACCTGCCCCGTGTGCGGCGCTGGGACCCGTCAGGTGGATGTCACTCCGCCGGGCGACATCAGGCCGGCCTTCGATCATGATCTGGACCTCATACGGAAACAGGCCGACATGCAATTCGGGGAGGGGTCCGGCAATGCATTGATCCCGCCCGGCAGGGCCGTCATCCTGAACAAGGCCCCGTCCCTGGACAGGATGGATGAGATCATATGCGAAGGAAGGGCCCTGGCGAGCCTGCGATACGACATGGGCAAAGGCTGGGTCCTGGTGAACAGGATGCAGGGCGCCATGAGGATTGCCCCGGTCGCAACCAAAGGCTACGTCGTGTGCGCCGATTCCGCCATCCCGTTCGTTCAGGACAGCAAGAACCTGATGGCACCGGGGGTCAACGATGCCCACCCTGACATAGTGCCGGGGGATGAGGTCATAGTGATCTCAGAGGACAGAAGAGCCGTTGCCACGGGCGCGGCCAGGATGTCCGCCCGGGAGATGATCGACAGTGAGAGGGGACTTGCGGTCAAGACCAAATGGGTGAAACCGGAGGAGAAGATACCTGACGGGGTGAGCCGCACCTGGGATGAGATCGTTGAAGCGAACCGCGGGGTGATCGAGCGCAGACGCGACGAAGCTGTCCGATTCATAAAGAACACCATAGAGTCCAACGACCTGCCTGCCGTTGTATCCTTCTCCGGAGGCAAGGACAGCCTTGCCACCCTGCTCCTGACACTGGATGCGGGATACCGTTTACCAATTCTTTTCGTGGATACGGGCCTTGAGTTCACCGAGACCGTGGATCACGTCAGGGATGTTGCCGGACGCCACGGTCTTGAGCTGATAACGGAGAGGCCCTCCGACGATGCCTTCTTCGGGAATCTGGTATTCTTCGGCCCTCCCGCAAAGGATTTCAGGTGGTGCTGCAAGACGAACAAGCTCGGTCCCACCGTGAAGGCCATAAGCAATAATTTCCCGGACGGAGTTCTGTCCTTCATAGGCCAGAGACGTTATGAATCAGAGGCCAGGAAGAACAAATCCCGCATCTGGAAGAATCCGTGGACGCCCGGGCAGATCGGTGCATCCCCTATACAGGAATGGAATGCTCTGCATGTCTGGCTCTATATATTCTACAAGAAGGAGCCGTACAATGTATGGTACACCAGGGGACTTGACAGGATAGGTTGCTTCCTCTGTCCCGCATCCGATATCGCCGAGGCGGAGGCCGTCGCCGGGAATTCCGACCGTTACGCTCAGTGGGATGAGTACCTGAATGAATACATGTCATCCAAGGGACTTCCCCCCGAATGGAAGGAGTATCAGCTCTGGAGATGGAAGAATGTGCCGCAGTCGATACGCGAGTATGTCTCCAACGTGTCCGGCAAGGAAGTGGCCCAGCTGACCAAGCAATCCGTTAAGGCTGATAAGGAGCCTCTCACCCTCAGGATGCAGGAAGGGTACTCCCCGTGCACCATAGGGTACAGTGTGGAGGGCGCACTGTCAAGACCCGTGGATCTGCAGAGGCTGCGGAGCTTCGCCCATGTCCTGGGGAGCATGGTGGAATTGGATCCGGACGGGGAATGGCTCTCCGTGGATTTCCTGACGGTGTTCAGGGAGGGTTCCATAATATCGAAGGCCGCTGTCGAGAAGGATGCCCGTTCCAACATGGAGAAGATGTTCGAGCTGATCATCCACTCAGAGCAGTGCGTCGGCTGCTCTCTGTGCGTGGCGAGATGCAGACAGGGCGCCCTGAGCATGGTGAACGGGAAGGTGGAGATGGATCCCGAGATGTGCATCAGGTGCAGGGATTGCCTCGGACCGTGTCCTGCGGTTAATTTCAGAGCGGATACTGAAGAGGACTTCTGATCATAACCTCTTGAATCCGCGGAAGGCCCATTTCGATATCGATTTGGTCCCGTACTTGACGGACTTGATTATGCCCCTGTGCCCGCTGAACGGCACAGCCTCCATCCTCATGACCGCATCCATGACATCCTGCCACGTCCTGCAGGAGTCCGGTATCTCAATGTACCCTTTACCGACGGTGTCGGGATTGTGGGAGTCGCTGCCCGCGACGATGGGCTTACCGATCTTCCTTGCAAGCCGCAGGGATTTCACATTTGAGCTTTTGGATGAGCGCCTGTTCAGGGCCTCCAGACCGTCGAACTCCGGTATTATGTTCTTCTCCCCTATGCCGGACCACATCCTGTACGGATGGGGGGCGAATGCAAGACCCCCTTTCTCCTGGATCGCCCTTACGGTATCGAGAACACTCATGCCCCTGGGGATATCCTCGGTTATACCGTATCCGAGGATGTGCCCCTCTGCGGATGTCACCTCTATGCCGGGGACGACGATTATCCTTCCGTCATCCTTCAGCATATCATATGCTGCGACCGTGTTGTGATCCGTTACCGCTATGCATCCGAGGCCGGCCGCCAGGGCTATGTCCACCAGATCCTCCACCTTGGTGCTGCCGTCGGACATCTCCGTGTGTATATGCATATCCGCCTTCATCTTACTGAGGCCCCGTCGGTTATCGCCGACTCCAATGTCGCTACGGAACCTTTGCCGTCTGACAAAGGTAAGGTCCTGTCCCCGTCTGCTATGACGACAACGGGGTCGGGCGATCCCTCGGGCAGTTCCGTCCCCATCTCTGAAGCGGACCTGCGGGAGTACACCTTCATGACCGCTTCCGTGAATTCCTTGTACTCTATCCTTGACCCTTTGGATCCCAGGCCCGAATCCATCCTCGTCCCGTTGGGCAGATCGGATGACGGCCTGAGGAGGAGGACCTTCTCGCCGCCCAGATCCTCATCGTCCGCGGCCAGGAGCATTCCCTCGGACCTCAGTCCTCTGAGCTTCGCCGGTTTGAGATTGAACACCATCAGCACCTTCCTGCCCACCATCTGTTCCTTGGTGTAGTAGGCTCTGAGCCCGGCAACGATCTGCCTTGGCTCACCCGCATCGACATTGAGCACGAACAGCTTGTCGGCATCGGGATGGTCCTCTGCAGAGATTATCTCCGCCACTCTTATGTCCAATTTCCTGAACTTCGCGAAATCCTCCGGTTCCTCTTCCTTGGATTCCGGTTCCTTCTCTTCTTTGGGTTCCATTTTATTCTCTTCCTTTGGAAGCTCCACTTTGGCATACACCGGGACAGGGCTCTCCAGCACGGTCCCCGCTTTGAGCGGTTCCGTTATGGATGCGTACCCGCTGTCCTCCAATGAGGTGCCGGGCTCAAGACAGCTCCAGATCCTCTCGGAGGATTTCGGCATGAAGGGCCAGGACATCACCGCCAGCGCCTTGACCAGCTTAAGATTGCTGTTGAGGACCTCCCCGCATTTCTTCTTGTCCGTCTTCATGAGCGCCCAGGGCTTCATCTGATCGAAATACTTGTTCCCGAAATGTGCCAGATCCATGAATGCCTTAAGAGCCTTCTTGAAATCACAGCCTTTGAGGTGATTATCATACTCTTCGAATGCCCTCTCTATCTCCGAGTCGATCTCAGAGGTATCGCCTGCCTCAGGTATGGAGCCGAAGTTCTTATAGGTGAAGCTCAGGCATCTGTGGTAGTAATTCCCGACGGTCGATACCAGCTCATTATTGATCTTGATCGCGAAATCCTCCCATGAGAATTCGGAATCGTGGGTATCCGGCATGACAGCCGAGAGGTAATAGCGAATGAGGTCCGAGTCATACACGGACAGGACCGAAGGTATGTCTATGGCACCGCCCCTGCTCTTGGACAGCTTCCCGCCGCGGAACATGAGGTACTCATTGGCAGGTATGTCGTACGGAAGATTCAGACCGCCGTACCCCATCAGCATGGCCGGCCATATTATCGAATGGAAGGGGATGTTGTCCTTCCCCAGGAAATAGTAATGCTTGACGTCCGGGTCCTGCCAATACTTCTTCCAGAGGTCCTTGTCCCCGACCTTCTCCGAATACTCCTTGGAAGCGCTGAGATATCCTATCACGGCGTCGAACCAGACGTATATCACCTTGTCCTCCCAGCCGTCCACCGGCACGGGGACCCCCCAATCCATATCCCTGGTTATCGCCCGGTCATGGAGACCGTCCTTGAGCCAGTTTGTGGTGAACGTCTTCACATTGGACCTCCACCAATCATTATTCTCAAGATATGCCAGCAGATCATCGTTGAACTCCGAGAGCCTCAGGAAGTAATGCTCCGTCGGCCTCACCTCCGGAACGCCGTCACAGTGAATACAGCGGGGGGATATGATGTCCCCGGCTTCGAAGGTCTCACCGCAGGAATCGCACTGATCCCCTCTTACATTCTCCGCACCGCATACAGGGCATGTGCCCTCGACATACCTGTCGGGAAGGAACCTCTCACAGCTCCTGCAATAGTACTGCATGCTGTCCTTCTTGCAGAGATGCCCTTTCTCGAGCAGCGTGAGGAAGAAGTCCTGTGTCGTCCGTATGTGATTTTCGGTGTGGGTCTTTGTGAAAAGCGAGAACTCGATCCCCATGTCCTCGATCGCCTTCTTGTTGATCGCATGATACCTGTCAGCGATCTGTTCGGGACTGGCCTTCTCCTTCTCTGCGGTGACTGTTATCGGTGTTCCGTGCTGATCGGACCCCGAGACCATGAGCACCTCGTTGCCCGACAGCCGGTTGTATCTGCTGAAGATGTCAGGGGGCAGTATGGAGCCTGCCATATGACCCAGATGTATAACGCCGTTCGCATACGGCCAAGCAACGCCTATGAATATCTTAGACATGAGCGACCCCTGATAGGTGACACTTATTTTAACAGTTATGTGCCCGACTTCATCCCTTTCGTGATGGACCCGAGCAGGATCAGGCTCCATACTCCGGGCACCAGGGACCCTATGATCTCCATGGAGGTTATCCCCCACCAGACAGACTCCAGCGTACCGACCGTGAGGATGAGCACGTAGCAGACAGGCAGCTGCAGAGTGTTCCTGAAGGTCGTGGACAGGAAGGAGTTGAATCCTTTCCCGACCGCCTGGAACAGGGTCGTTGACATGCCGCCCCATCCCACAAAGGGGAGGAACAGGCACATGTACCTGAGGCAGGGCACCATCTCGTCCCGCAGGTATGCAGTGGATTCAGCATATGTGAATATCAGAGTCACGTATTCTGCGAATACGAACAGTATCGCGCTCAGCACCAGGAGGAGCAGGGTACTGAGCTTTATCCCGAAGAAATAGGCGGTTCTCAGCTTATCCTTCCTCTTGGCACCGTAGGCAGCCGCGCATACAGGAACGGATGCACCGCTTATCGCCATCATCGGTATCATGGCCAGCATTATGAGCCTCCATACCGAGACATATATGCCGACGCTGTCCGTACCTCCGACCATTATCAGCAGCACGTTCATTATCGCAGAGACTATGGATACTATCAGCATCTCAAGGGAAGAGGGGATCCCCACTCTGAGTATGTCCTTGTAGATCACCATGTCGGGCTTCGAATCCTTGAGTGACATGGTGATGTACGTCCTCTTCTTCGCGAAGAAGAACAGATAGATCATGACCCCCAACGATATCATGCTGGCCGCCACGGTTGCCCATGCCGCGCCCGCGATACCGAGGCCCAGACCGTAATCGTATATCATCAGCGGGTCCAGGATCATATTGGAGCCTGCCATCAGGATCTGGGCGTTCATGGCGGCCTTGGCATTGCCTTCCGCCCTGAGTATCCCGCCCATCACCCCGTTCAGGATCATGAACACCCCCATCAGGAATATGGGCGTGCCGTACTCCAGGCACAGACCTATCGTATCCCCGGCCCCCAGCATGAAAAGTATGGGTTCCTGGAAGGCCAACAGGAGAGCGGAGACCAGTATCGACACTGCGATCGCCAGCACCACTGCCTGGGAAGCTATCTTGTTGGCAGTCTCCTTCTCCCCTCTTCCTATGGCCCTTCCGATGGCCGAAGCGGCACCGACACCGACACCGTTGCCCACCCCCACGAGTATGAAATACAGGGGGAACACGAATCCGACGGCTGCAAGGGCATCGGGCCCCAGACCTGCCACCCATGCGGAATCGATGAGATT
>JAAYKC010000036.1 GCA_012522645.1 Thermoplasmatales archaeon | reverse complement strand
TATAATGGTTCAAATTCAGAGTCGGATTCCGAGATCCTTGCCCGATGGAGGAATCCAATGATAGATCCTAAAAAGAAAAAGAAAATGCTGTCCTACAGGTGGGCCATTTTCGGCATAATGGCCGTAGCCTACTTCTTCGTGTATTTCCACAGGACATCGACTGCAGTGCTTTCCCCCGACATCCAATCGGCTTTCGGTGTGGGTGCCGCGGGAGTGGCATTGCTGGGTTCGATGTATTTCTATGCATACACGATTATGCAACTGCCCAGCGGAATATTGACAGACCGGTGGGGTCCGAGAAAAACCGTAACGATATTCGTTATACTGGCCGCCGTCGGGTCCTTGATCATGGGTGTAGCACCCAACTTTGAAACGGCGCTCTTGGGAAGAGTCCTCATAGGTACCGGTGTGGCCGTAATCTACATACCCATAATGAAGGTCCTCGCCATATGGTTCAGAAAATACGAGTTCGCGTCCCTGAGCGGCATATTGCTGCTGGTAGGAAACGTCGGAGCTTTGGCGGCGACTACTCCGCTTGTGCTGATGACGGAAGCCCTTGGGATGAAAGGGGTCTTTACCGTTCTCGGTATTATAACCCTGATCATAGCGGCAATGTGCTGGATCATCGTAAGGGACCATCCGAATGACATGGGGCTGCCTGCCATAGAGGAGATCGTTTCGGAAGAAACTGGTGAGCCCATACAGGAGTCCACTTCCGCAAAGATGCCGATGACCAAGGCCCTGAAGATCACCTTCGGAAGCGGCAGGAAGTTCTGGCCTCTCGCCGTATGGTTCTTCTTCATGTACGGAACCATAATGGTATATCAGGGACTTCAGGCAGGACCGTTCTATGGTGCAATATACGGGTGGGGCAAAACGGACTACAGCATCCTCCTGATGGCAGTGGCTGCAGGGATGATATTCGGATGCCCTCTCTCCGGGATAATATCTGACAGAGTGCTCAAGTCCAGAAAGAAAGTGCTCATCGTGGGAACGCTGGCATATACGGTGATATGGGGAGTCATATGGCTCACCGCAGGCAACCTCGGAAGCTATGCGGCACAGTTCGCTATAAACTTCCTGTTCGGATTCTTCGGAGGGTTCTTCGTCGTATCCTATGCGCAGATCAAGGAGTTGTTCCCCATCTATATCGCGGGAACGAGCACGGCTGCTCTGAACCTGTTCCCCTTCGCAGGAGGAGCGATTCTGCAGCTCCTGTCGGGGTATATGGTAGTGGATAAAACGCTCGCACAATTCCAGAACCTCTGGCTGATGATGTTCATCATGATGATCATAGCATGCATAGCTGCATTCATGAGCCTGGAGGCGAAGGACGTCGAGAAGAAGGACCGGAAGGGGTGATTCTGTAAGGCCCTCAAAACCTCTTTAAAACCCTTTAGACCGGTGGCAAAGGCAGTGTCTCCCTTCGCACCGGTTTATTTTTTGTATTCAATACTTCGCCTTGGCGAACATCTTCATGTCCGCATTCAGAGGCAGAGTGGCATCTATCCCCACTTTCCATGTGGTGCCGTCAGAGGACGGGTCCAATGATGAGCCTGCAGCACCTTCGATCCTGACCATCCTGTTGGCCTGGAATCTGGTTGCGACGGCCCATTCCACTTCCCTGTCATCGAATATGTTGATGTCCTCATCCACGATTATGACCTGCTTCATGGACGGATGGCCTGAGAACGCCGCCATTATGGCATTCACCGCATCCCCTTCCTTGTTCTTCGTGACAGATACCACTCCGTTGAGCCAGCAGCATCCTCCTTCCGTGAGGCGTACGCAGTGGGGCTTCGGGACCACCTGCTTGACGGACCTGTGTATCATGGGCTCCCTCGGGAGGCCCATGAACAGGAAATGCTCGTTGCCTCCGGGGATCAGTAATGTCATGAGAGGGTCCTCACACGTCCATATCTTATCGGCGACTATCACAGGCTGGCTCCTCACGGAGTCGTACGAGCCTGTTATGTCCACGAAGGGGCCCTCATCCGCCATCTCAGAGGTGATCCTGCCCTCTATCACATAATCCGCATCTGCGGGCACCAGAAGGCCGTTGTCGGTCCTCCCCACCCTGAGGGGGCTGCCCGTGGACATCTTGTGCATGGCGGAGGCTATCTCCATCTCATCCGTCTCGTAGGCCGTGGACGTGGCCGCAGCAAGCATGACCTCCGGAGGGAGGCCGATGCATATCGCGACGTTCAGATCCTCTCCCTTCGCCTTCGCATCCTTGTGCATGGTGAACAGATGCCTGGGGACCAGCCTCACGGCGATCCTCTTGCCGTCCATGATCATCATCCTGTGGAATGAGACGTTCCTCTTCCCGCCGTACTCGGCGACTATCACTCCCGAGGCAACGTATCTTCCGCCGTCCCCGGGGTAGTATTTGCATATGGGCAGCTCGGTCAGGTCCCGCTTGTCCGATACCTGTCTGAATGCCGGGTCCTTCACCTCCTCGACTGCCGCCGGGCAATCCAGAGCCCGGGACAGCACGTCAGTTATGTCCCCGGGGGCTATGCCCATGGCCTCGGCTATCTTCTCCCGGGTGGAGAACAGGTTGCCTACTGCCTTCCCTCCGTTAAGGGATTCGAAAACAACGGTCCTTGACTGATCCTCCATCAGGATCCCTGTGGTCCTCTGGGTATCCGGATCTATGTGCTCTTTGACAAAGAAGGCAGAATCAGGAACATAGCGCCTTACTGACATATACTGCTCATGCACCCGCGCATATTTCAAATGTAACCTGAGACCGAGCGGCTGAATTGATATAGAGCGATTCGATTCATAGGGTCATGGCCGATGAGATGATGGATGCCGTGATCAGGAAGTATGCTCTGCAGAATGCAGTATTCTACAATGGTAAGGCGAATCCGAAATCCGTGATCGGCAAGATCATGGGAGAATGCCCCGAATACAGGCAGAGGTCCAAAGAACTGGCCGAAGCTGCGGAGAGGGTCGTGTCCGAAGTCAACGCCATGGACCCGAAAGCTCAGGCGGATGAGCTCGGCAGCATAGATTCGGACATGCTCATCAGGGAGAAGAAGGAGAAGGTCCACGGACTGCCGGACCTTGACGGCGTCGAAGGGAAGGTGGTCATGAGGATCGCCCCCGGACCGTCCGGGCCGCTGCACATCGGGCACACCCGCGTAGGCATACTGAATGATGAGTACGTCAAAAGGTACGGAGGGAAGCTCATATGCAGATTCGAGGACACGAATCCTGATAAGATAGAGCCGGACGCCTACGATATGATCAAAGAGGATCTGGAATGGCTGGGCGTGGACATCAGCGAATACGCTGTCCAGTCAGAGAGATTCGAGTATTATTATGATGTAACGAAGAAGCTCATCGAGATGGGGCACGGCTACATGTGCACCTGTGACGCCGATGAGTGGCGCAGGATGAAGGAGGATATGAAGCCCTGTCCGTGCCGTGACCTCTCAGCGGAGGAGAATCTCAGAAGGTATGAGAGATTCCTGTCAGGAGGATATGCTGACGGGGAGGCGGTCGCCGTCATCAAAACGGCGATAGACCATCCCAATCCGGCGATAAGGGATTTCGTCGCCCTCAGACTGGTCAGACACCCTCATCCGAGGACCGGTACGAAGTATATCGCATATCCTATGATGAATCTGTCCGTGGCCGTCGATGACCATATGATGGGGATGACCCACGTCATCAGGGGGAAGGACCATCTCAACAATACCCACAGACAGGAGTACATATACGATTACATGGGATGGAAGAAGCCCGAGTTCTATCATTACGGTCTGGTGAACATACCCGATACCGTGCTGAAGACCTCCCTCATAAAACAGAGCATAAAAGACGGGGAGTACTCAGGATGGGATGATGTCAGGACCGGCACCGTCAGAGCTCTCAGGAAACGGGGGATCAGGCCCGAGGCCATCCGTAGGTACTGGGTGGAGAACGGCATCAAGCCCATCGATATACAATTCTCATGGGACAACCTGTTCGCCATGAACAGGGACCTGATAGACGACACGGCGGACAGGTACTTCTTCGTCGCTGACCCGGTCAGATACGACATCGAGGGAGGCGGCGACCTTGAGGGCAGAGCCCCGCTGCATCCCGATCATCCTGAGAGGGGATGGAGATGCTATCAGGTGGGCGGACACAAGACCGTGTTCCTTTCGGAGACTGATTCCCTTATGTTCTCTCAGGCGGGAAGGGTCAGGCTGAAGGATCTGTGCAACATATCCTACGGTCTGCCTGCACAGTACGACGGCAATGATGTATCGATACTCAGAGAAGGCGTCAGGGCGATCCAGTGGGTCTGCAATGATTCAGTGCCGGCCGAGGTGCTGATGCCTGACGGAACGTCGGTAAAAGGACTGGCGGAGAAGGCCGTCCTGGACGGGAAGGGGGATATGGTACAGTTCGAGAGATTCGGATTCGTCAGGATAGAGCGCAGAAGCCCGGAAGGTGTGCTCTGCATCTTCGCCCACCGCTGATCTCAGAGCAGGAGATTGAACAGCGTTCCCACAACGATCGCTGTGGCCACGGATGCCGCGGACACCGCCAGGGTCTCCTTCCAGCCGATCTCACGCCACATCGCAGCCATCGTGGCGACGCACGGCAGATATATCGCCATGACAAGACCGAATACCACGAATTGGGAAGGTGTCATGAACTCCGCCATGGGCGTGCCGGCCGCCAGGACCAACAGCATACCGTATGCCATCTCCTTCCTCAGCACCCCGACCAGGAATGCTATGATCGTCACGGCAGGAAGGCCGAGCATGGTGACCGTTATGAAGGAGAACGGTTCGACGATGGGATCAAGCAGATTATACGTCAGCAGGACCTCGATGATTATGCTGCCCACCAGCAGCAAAGGCACTGCTATGACGAAGAAGTCCTTTATTCTGTTCCAGGCCTTGAACAGCACATTCCGCAGGCTCGGGGCCGTCATCTCCGGCAGCTCCATGGAAAGATTGGACGGTTCGTGGGGAAGCATCCTGTTCAGGAATGCGGCTACGATAAGTGCCAGTACGATGAGGACTGCCAATATCATGAAAGAATAGGCGATGCCTGCGAAGGTTCCCGTCACCCCCATGATTATCGCCATCTGCGCAGAGCACGGTATCGCCATCGCGACCAGCGTGCAGACGATGAGCCTCTCCCTCTTTGAGCGGAGGGATCTCGTCGCCATTATCGCAGGTACATTGCATCCGAGGCCCACCACCATGGGTATGAACGCATTGCCGTGCATCCCGAATTTATGGGTCACCCTGTCCAGGAGAACAACGACCCTCGGAAGGTATCCCGTATCCTCCAGTATTCCGAGCATTATGTAGAATACCAATATGTACGGGATGACAAGACCCAGTATGGCCATCAGACTGTTGTCCAGACCGGTCATTATGATCTCTCCCGCCTGACCCCCTATGCTCCTGCCGAAATCCGGCAGAGCGGTTCCTATGTACCGCTCATAGAGATCGGAGACCACTCCGTCAATGTATGATCCTCCGAGGACCATCACCAGGAAGATCACTCCGAATACCGCTATGAGTATCGGTATCCCTGTGGAAGGGTTCACGGTGGCCTCGGAGATCCTCTCGGCTGTGGTGGGCTTCCTCTCCACCGCCTTCACATTATTCATCACAAGGACCCCGGCATCACCGTACCTGTCCCGGGCCATGTGCACATTCAGAGGCTCGCCGTGCTCCTCCTCGAAATCCCGGCGCATCTTCAAAACGAGGTTCTGCGTGGAATCGGGTATGCCGTCATAGAATCTTCTTATCCCTTCCAGGAGCTTCACTGCTCTGCCCCTGGCCCCGGGCCCTTCGGGAACGTGCCCCTGCAGGATTGCCAGATATTCCCTTATGTGGCGATCGTATCTCACTCTGTAATCGGATACTTTCGCAGACCCGGAGGTTATCGCCTCCAACAGCTCCTCAATGCCCTCGCCGCTCCTTGCGGACACGGGTATCACCGGCACCGAGAGCGTCTTCTCCAACTGCGCCGTGTCTATATCGAATCTCTTCTTCGCCACATCGAACTTATTAAGAGCCAGTATGGTCGGGATGCCCAGTTCCAATACTTCCAGGCACAGCACCAGGCTCGGTTCCAGATTCGATGCGTCCGCGACCATTACGATGAGGTCGTTCTTCTCCGACGCAAGCATATCCACGACGATGGACTCATCTTCGGTATCCCCGAACAGGCTGTACGTGCCCGGCACATCCCTTACATTCAGGATCCTGCCGCCTCTTAGGGCCGTTGATTCCTCGAACTGCACGGTAGTACCGGGATAATTGGACGATATCACGCCCACACCCGTTAATCTGCTGAACAGAAGGGACTTGCCTACGTTGGGCTGCCCGATCAAAGAAAGGTTGAGAGGTCTTCTCTCCGCGGCCTCTTCATCAGCGTGCCCTTCCCGATTCAACGGATATCAACCTTCCTCTATGAAGACCTTAGAAGCCAGGTCCAAGTCCAGAGCGATGGATGAATTGCCCACACGAACTATCAGAGGTCCCTGAGAGGACAGGCGGTTCTCAAGCTTCACCTCTCTTCCCGGCACGAATCCTATGGAGAGCAGCCTCCTGATCTTGGCTGAATCGTCACATTCGAGATGGGATATCGTGCCATTATTACCGGGTTCCATAAGATCCAGGGACATGGAATTGGCACTCCTGCGATCCGAGCCGTTCCGGATGTTGACTATGCGGCCCAGCTTCTCCGCGGAATCATCAGAAAGGACGTGCTCGATCTTGCATGCCTCCTCATGAGCATCTATATCACTGGCATCGAGAACATCCGTCAGGAAGCGCTCCAGGATCTTGTGCTTCCGCTTTATGCCGCGGGCATACTCGGCCCCCTTCTCCGTGAGGGATACGCCTTTGTACTTACGGTAATTGACCAACCCCTGATCTGCGAGGATCTTGAGCATCTCGCTGACGCTGGCAGGAGACACGCCCATGAATTTGGACAGAGTAGAGGTCTTGACCACACTGCCGTGCTCTGAGAGGCGCAGTATGTTTACAAGGTAATCCTCCTGATTGCCCGTAACCATAGGTTTAGGAATACCCATAAACTATATTAAATAATCATACAGCAGATCGGTCTTCCCATTCCGGGCCGGGGTTCTCCTCTGCCGTCCCGCGGGTTCCGCTCAGCCTTCCTTCCGCCTCATCCGGGGATCCCGCGAATCCTGTGACCGAACAGGTTTCTGTAGAAAATCAAAGAGGCCGGCGATTAACGCCGGCCCTGATGGTTTATGGGACCAGTTTGCGGTACCCGTATGCCGGCTCGTTGTCGTTGAAGCAGTACTTCACGGATTTGAAATTCTTCCTGAAATCCCTGACATCCTCCTTCACCTTCTTCGAGTCCTCTCCCTTGCACACACGCGCTATGAAGGATGCGACCTCTTTCATGTCGCTCTCCTTCATCCCGAGACGGGTCATCTCCTGGGACCCGAGCCTGAGCCCGGAAGGTCTGACGGCGCTCTCATCCCACGGGAGCATGTTCTTGTTGGAGATTATGTTGGCATCCTCCAGCCTCTGTGCCACATCCAGTCCGCCTCCGAACTCGGAGACGTCCACGGCTAT
>JAAYKC010000035.1 GCA_012522645.1 Thermoplasmatales archaeon | reverse complement strand
GTTAATCCGAAGCTGTTTATTTACATCTATTGAAAGAATACCACTCAGCTCGCCCGTCTATCATCAGAGATCAGCCCGAAAACGATCATCATCGTGGCATAACCCCATCGGCGGCGGCGGTTAAATCTTTCTTGGTGTCCGAAATAGTTATTTTATTATTAAATATTAAAACATATTAATTGATTAAAATATAATGAATATTTGAACCGACAATAAGAAAAGGTTTAACAGGTCAGGGGCATCAGGGGGTGATAAAGATGGCGCGCAGGAAGAAATCCAAGAAGCTTGAGATCATATTCGTCGACGAGGTCAACGACCTGCAGTCCCAGGTTGCCGAGTATTTCCTCAGAGAGGAGTACGGCGATATGTATGATGCATACAGCGCCGGACCGAGGCTGGACTACATCAACTGCGAGCTGATATCCGTGATGTATCAGGAAGGATATGATATAAGGAGGCAGAGGTCCAAGGATTTCGATTTCCCCGGCCTTCCCAAGAATCCGGATTACATCGTATTCGTGGAGGAGAGCACCCACGATCTGCTGAAGGATGTCATGCCCTGGGATGCCAAGCAGATCCTGAAGGGATTCAGGAGAGAGGACAGCCGCAAGGACGCAACGGACGACAAGGAATTGGCGCAGGCCCTCTCGTCCTTCGTAGAGAGTATTCGCGCATGGGTCATCGAGACCTTCGCAGACCCGGGCAAGCTGGAAGAATTGGCCAGATGATCCCCGTATACGTTTATGACAAGGGTCAGTGCGATCCCAAGAAATGCACGGCCAAGAGGATGGTGAGGTTCGGTCTGGCGAGGGAGGCGAAGACGCTCTCCGCCATACCCCGGGGCGCGCTTGTCCTGTCCCCCTTCGCGGAGAAGGCCATCTCCCCCGCCGACGCATACAGTGCCAGGAAGGGGCTGGTGGTCATGGACCTCACATGGACGAACATCGACGGGTTCCCTGAGGTGAGGGGCACAGAAGAGAGGGGATTACCGTATCTCCTGGCATCGAATCCCGTGAACTGGGGCAGGCCCATGGAGCTGAACAGCGCAGAGGCCGTATTGGCGGCCCTCGTCATCCTGGGAGAGGAGAAGCAGGCCGCATCCTTCCTGGGACGTTTCAACTGGGCCCCGGAGTTCATGCGCCTGAACGGGAATCTTCTGTCGGACTACTCCCGGGCCGCTGACAGCCGGGAAGTGGTCCGGATTCAGAATGAGTATCTGGAATCCATCCTCTGATCAGACCTCGAACCAACCTCTGGTGTTGGGCACCATAAGATATATGAGTACCAGTGCCGGGATGACCGCTTCCATGAAATCCATGCTGTACAGACTCAGTACAAGGCTCAGCCCGATGATTATCACAGACAGCCACCATGCCCAGGTCTTGCCGGACATGAGCGCGAAGCCGACTATAACGTACAGTATCCCCATTATCAGGAGCCCTGCAGAACCTGCTCCGGCGAACAGTCCCAAATCAAAGTCTGATGTTGCGATGTAGGCGCTGCCTGCAAGCAGCAGGGCGCCTGCGATGATAATTGCTATCCCGGCCAATATCGAAAGTATCGCCACTATTGAAAGCAGAATGGGTCTGCTGAAGTCCTTCTTAGCCATGCGGATGCTATGCTGTTGCGTATTTAAAAATTTCATCTGGGCCGTTCATACTGGTCCGATACGTCTTTAGGGAAGGCGGTTCTACGGACGCATCATGCAGCCCTCGTTCGTGGAATATGTTTGGCTTGTCTTCGGAGAGGACAAGATCCCTACGAGAGAGGTGGAGATCAGGCTCTTCGAGCTCTTCGACTACAGGTGTCCCGACGACCTGGTGAAGTCCCTGATGATGATGAGATCAAGGGGATACCTCAAAGGAGAGGTCTCCGTCGAAAGGGGAGGATGGGTGTGGTGGGTCGATGATGAATGCAGATCCGTGCCCATCCGTAAGGAAGACAAAGTGGTCCCGGGCATTCTGCGGAGAATGTGAAATACCCCGGCCCGCGTATCCGTCCTCGTTTTCGTGGTTTTGCTGAGTAACTATTTAATAAAGCCTAAAGCGTGATATATTACGACGGTAGAAGAATTCACTGTCAGGTGATTTTGAATGAACATACGAAAAGTATTGCCGGTGGCAGTCGCAGCCCTTATGCTGGTCTCTGTGCTGGGAGTCGTATTCCTGCCCGTATCGGATGCGGACGACGATCCTGTTGTTGTCACGGATAACCTGCTCAATGTCGGCGACGCGATAGGCATAGGCGGG
>JAAYKC010000034.1 GCA_012522645.1 Thermoplasmatales archaeon | reverse complement strand
CTCCAGGAAGGACATATATGAAACAGTCTCAAAAGACAGATACTTCAGAGATCTCGTCAAACTTCACCTGCCCAGAAATATAGAGATTTTTATATTACTTCATTTACCCAATTTATATTATCGCATCGTCGGACGTATTGTCGATGAGATGAATACTCCCAAGGTGTTTGGCGGATCCTGCCTCAAATGATTCGCCGGATTGCCGATTATATCTATCCAGCCTTACCTGACATTGCTGTCTGATACGCTTTATCTGTCTCCGGAGAGGACACCGTGCTCGCCGGTGTCTTCTTCAGCTCTCAACCCCCTTGAGAACCTTCCCGGGACGGTCTGTATTCCCGGCAAGCGATTCCCTACGCAAATCCTCGGTGCCTGCAGGAAGAACATTCATGACCGCGTTCTGTCCGCCTGTTGCAAGACCTCGCGATACAGTTCCAAGGTCCTTTTGAAACTGTCTCGTCTATCCCCGTCATGACCATCAGTAACGGGCTTGCGGTACGGCTCCAAAATCAGCTCATGCATCTTCCTGGCGAAATCGTATTCATCATCTGCAGGTATGAAATCCTCCGTGGCTTCCGAAGGTATATCCGCATCCCTGAAGAATACCACAGGCGTGCCGCATGCTTGTGCTTCCAGCGCCGTGAGCCCCAGCCCTTCGTGCATTGCTGAATTCGCGAAGACTGACATGGTATTGTAGAATTCCAACAGCTCCTCATTACTGAGTCTGGAGATGAAATCCACTCTGTCCGAGATTAACAATTCATCGGCAAGTCTCACCAGATCATCCTTGAGGTGGCCTCTCCCGCATATGACGTACCTGTAATCCTCCGTTCCCGGCATCTCTGTGAACAGCTTGAATGCTCGGAGACCCCCTGCCAGATTCTTCCTTCCTATGAGAGCTCCGACGAAGCCTATGACTTTCTTCCTGGGCATGTTCATATCAACGAAATACGGGTCGGCACCGTGCATTATCACGCGTATCCTCTCCTCCTCCACCCCCATCTTCTCAATGAGCTCTTCCTTGGTCCGCTCGGAGACGGCTATTATGACATCAGAGAATCTCACGGCCACTCTGGCAGCAAACTTCCAGACTATCTTCAGGGTTGGCGACCTGCCCTCATTCCCCCGGAACACATGATGGAATGTTACGATCTTCTTGCCCTTCATGAACGGCATGTAGAGGCAACAGAGCTCGTCAGTGGCGTGATATAGGTCCGCATTCGACCAGAGCACATCAAAGAACGGTTTCACGAATCCGTAGATCAGTGATTTCAGATACCCCTCGTCGATGTCCAGTTTGAATTTTATCCGATCATACGACATATTCGAAGATCGGAGCGCAGCTTCCAAGGAATCCGAATATACTCCGACCCCTGTGACTTTGCTTTCCGATTCAGGATACTTGCGCAATAACGTTATTCTCGCCAAATCCACGACCTCTTCAGCCAAACGGATTCGTCCGTATGCCTCAGAACGCATAAACGTTGTCTGGGTAATATTCATTACGGATATCTCAAAGCGCAGTATTTCTGTGTTCTATGCTTTGTTGACCCGATCCGCTGAGGCTGAGGATGGTCCTTATGATGAGAATCCGCCCCCTCAAACTGCAGGGCATTCAGAAGATTTACCGCCGATTGACACTATAGGCTGCCCGGATTCAGAAAGGCAGAGCACTTCGGACAGAAAGACGACGATATAAATGATTAATACACAAACCTACTTATCCAAGACATATTCTGAAGGGATTAAAATGGTCCGCGTAAGCATTGTGGTGCCGGCATACAATGAATCCGATAACGTCCAAAGAATATTG
>JAAYKC010000033.1 GCA_012522645.1 Thermoplasmatales archaeon | reverse complement strand
GTCTTCCCTCTGCCGCGACAGGCAGGGCATTCCACGACCTGGGCCATCTGGCCGAGCATGGTGTTGCGCACCATCTGCACCCTGCCCTGGCCTCCGCAGTCGCGGCATGTCTCCGATTTACCGTCCTTGCCGCCTGTGCCCTTGCATTCGGAGCAGTTGCGGGTCTGAGAGTAGGAGACATCTATCTCCTTGTCCGCCAGAGCCTCAGCCAGATCTATCTCCACATCGTAGCGCAGAGATTCCCCTGTGCGGGAGCTCGAAGCGGTCTGCTTGCGGCGCCTGCCGAATCCGAACATATCGCCGAATATGTCGCCGAATATGTCGCTGATATCGTCATAGCGCGTGAAGTCATCCCAGGTGAACCCGTCAGACCCGAACTGCTTGTTGACGCCGGCATGACCGTACTGATCGTACAGCTTACGCTTCTCAGCGTCGGACAGGACCTCATATGCCTCGGATACTTCTTTGAACTTCTCCTCTGCGACCTCTTTGGTCTCTTCAGAGACGTCCGGGTGATACTTACGGGCGAGGTTGCGGTACGCTTTCTTTATCTCGTCCGGTGTGGCGTCCTTCTCAACGCCAAGTACCTTGTAGTAGTCCTCAGGCATAGTCGGTCCCTTTTCGTCCTATTCAGTCCTCGTCATCATCGACTATCTTGTAGTCCGCATCGACATAGTCACCGTCGGAGTCCCCTTGCGGCTGTTCGCCTCCGGCTCCGGCGGCCTGTTCCTTTGCGGCCTCCTCATACAGCTTCGACGAGATGGGCTCCATCGCCTTGAAGAGAGCGTCTATCCCTGACTTTATCTTGTCAGCGTTCTTGGATTCCCTTGCAGACTCCAGATCGGATATGGCGGCCTCGACCTTCGCCCTGTCCTCATTGGACACCTTATCGCCGAGCTCTTCCATGGACTTCCTGACAGAGTAGATCGCCTGATCCGCCTGGTTCTCCATTTCGACCTCTTCACGCTTCTTCTTGTCAGCCTCTGCGAACTCCTCGGCCTGCTTGACCATCTTCTCGATCTCGTCCTTGGAGAGCTTGTTGGAGGACGCTATGGTTATCTTCTGCTCCTTGCCCGTGCCCTTGTCCTTTGCCGTGACATTGATTATGCCGTTGGCATCGATGTCGAAGGTCACCTCTATCTGGGGAACGCCGCGCGGTGCGGGCGGTATCCCGTCAAGTATGAACTTACCAAGGGATGTGTTGTCGGAGGCCATGTCCCTCTCACCCTGGACCACATGTATCTCGACAGATGTCTGCCGGTCTGCGGCCGTGGAGAATATCTGGGATTTCCTCGTTGGGATCGTCGTATTCCTCTCGATCAGCTTGGTCGCTATGCCGCCCATGGTCTCTATTCCCAGGGAAAGCGGTGTGACATCCAGGAGGAGCACTCCCTTGACATCCCCGGAGAGCACGGCACCCTGCACTGCGGCTCCCATGGAGACGCACTCCATCGGATCTATCCCGCGCTGGATCTTAGGGCCGACGATATTCTCCACGAAGTTCTGTACTATGGGCATC
This sequence comes from Thermoplasmatales archaeon, assembly GCA_012522645.1. GTDB lineage: Archaea > Thermoplasmatota > Thermoplasmata > Methanomassiliicoccales > Methanomethylophilaceae > RumEn-M2. The sequence goes on along the minus strand of JAAYKC010000033.1, from coordinate 13,646 downwards.
CTCGTGGGGCCGCCGACCATTATGACCTTGTCTATCTCGTCATTCTTGAGACCGGCATCCTTGATGGCCTGGTCTATGGACTTCCTGCATCTGGAGACGGTGGGTTCCACCAGCTCTTCCAGTTTGGCTCTCGTTATCGTCTGCACGAGGTGCTTGGGACCGTCGGCATCCGAGGAAACATACGGCAGGTTGATCTCAGTCTGCATCGTGGTGGACAGTTCGATCTTGGCCTTCTCACATGCCTCACGGACCCTCCAGAACGCCATATTGTCCTTGGACAGGTCGAGCCCGGTCTCCTTCTTGAACTGGCCTATGACGTGCTTCGTGAGCGCCTCATCCATGTCGGAGCCGCCCAGTTTGGTGTCTCCGGACGTGGACAGGACCTCGAACACCCCTCCGCTCAGATCCATTATCGTCACATCGAGGGTTCCGCCTCCCAGATCGAACACCAGGATCTTCTGGTCCACATCAGTCTTATCAAGACCGTATGCCAAAGCGGCTGCCGTGGGCTCGTTTATTATACGGACGACCTCCATGCCTGCTATAGCGCCGGCATCCTTCGTCGCCTGCCTCTGATTGTCATCGAAATATGCGGGAACCGTTATCACGGCCTTGGAGATCTTCTCCCCGAGATAGGATTCCGCATCCCTCTTTATCTTCTGGAGTATGTAGGCGGACACCTGCTGCGGCGTGTACTCCTTATCCAGGGCCTTGACCTTCTCGGATGTGCCCATCTTCCTCTTCACGTTCTTTATCGTGCCGTCTGGGTTGGAGACGGCCTGTCTCCTGGCGGGCTCTCCGACCAGGAGCTGCCCGTCCTTTGTGAATGCTACGTAAGACGGGAACGCTTTTCCGCCTACGGTTGTGCCTTCTGCACTGGGTATCATGGTCGGCCTGCCCCCTTCCATTATTGCGGCCGCCGAGTTGCTCGTACCCAAATCGATTCCTATGATCCTCTCTGCCATTTTACTCACCTTTCTCTTCCTTTTTCATCATGACCTTCACCTTAGAGCACCTAAGGAGCCGGCCGTTGATAGTATATCCTTTCTGGAACACCTCTGAGATCTTCCCGTCGGTGTCCCCTTCCTCCGTCAGCAGGGCCTCGTGCACCAACGGGTCGAACTTGCCGTCCGTCGGTATCTCCTCCAGCCCTTTCGATGCCAGGAGCTTCAGGAGGTTCTTGTGCACTCCTTCGATGCCCTTCACGAACTTGCTGTCCGGATCCTCTGCAAGTGCCAGTGCTCTTTCGAGGTCGTCCACCGTCAGCAACAGATCCTCTATCAGCTCCGATGTGGCATATTTCTTGTATTCCTCGTTGTCGCGCTGGGCGCGCTTACGGTAGTTCTCGAAGTCGGCCTGTGCCCTCCTGGCCATGTCAAGATACTCCTCCGCCTTGGCATTCGCCTCGGAGAGCTCTTCCTCCATCGCCTTGAGGATCTGATTCTCCTCTTCCTCAGCCTTCTTCTTTTCAGACTTTGCAGTCATGCGCATCGCCTCTGTAGTCTAGCCTATAAGGTGGGATATGGGGGGGTAACCCCCCGGTTTTCGGACTCAGTCCATGTCTTCCATGCCGTCCATACCCATTCCTCCCTGTCCGGGCGGGCCGGAGGGCATGGGCATGCCGCGGGCAGCGATGACGTCGTCGATCCTCAGGATCATGACGGCAGCGTCGGTGGCCGAGTTGATGGCCTGCTTACCGATCCTGTAAGGCTCGATGACGTTGAGCGCCATCATGTCCTCCACCTTGTTGGCGAAGGGGTTGAGACCTGCGTGCTTCTTACCTGCCTTGTGCTGCTTCCTCATCTCGATCAGGATGTCGATGGGATCAAGACCTGCATTCTCCGCAAGAGTGGTGGCTATGGATTCCATAGCGGATGCGAAGGCATCGATCGCTATCTGCTCCCTGCCGCCGACCGTGGCGGAGTAGTCCCTGAGCTTCATGGCTATCTCCACTGCAGTGGATCCGCCGCCGGTGACTATCATGCCGTCCTCTATCGCTACCTTGACGACAGACCAGGCGTCTATGAGGGACCTCTCGATCTCCTCAGTGACATGGGAGGTTCCGCCCCTTATCAGAACGGATACGCTCTTGGCGTCGACACCTGTGATGAATGTCATCTCCTCGTCCTGGACCTTCTTGACCTCGATGAGCTCCGCGGTCCCCAGGTCGGAGGCCTCGAGCTCGTCGATCTTGTTTATTATGCTGCCGCCGGATGAGCGGGCAAGCTTTTCCATATCAGTCTTCTTGACGCGCCTGGCAGCCATGATCCCCTCTTTGGCGAGGAAGTGCTGGGCCAGATCGTCAATGCCCTTCTGACAGAACACTACGTTCGCTCCGGACTCCTTCACCTTCTGGACCATGCGCCTGAGCATGTTCTCCTCCTCCTGGAGGAAAGCGTTGAGCTTGGAGGGGTCTGTTATCTCGATCTTCGCATCGATCTCAGTCTTCTTGACCTCGAAGGCCGCATCGATGAGAGCGATCTTGGCGTTCTTCACGATCTTAGGCATGCCGGAGTGGACCGGTTCCTTGTCGATTATGAGGCCTTTCACGAGAGAGGACTCCTCCATGGAGGCGCCCGCTTTCTTGACGGTCTGTATGTTCTTGAGATCTATCTCGTATTTGCCGTCCTTCTTCTCCGCTATGGTCTTGACGGCGTCAACGCAGATCTGAGCGAAATGCTCCTTGTACCCTACGACCTGCTTGCTGATCATCGCTATCTCGGCGATCTTCATAAGCATGTCATTGTCATCGATGGAGACTTTACTGGAAACCTCGGTGAGCACTTTCTGGGCCTTATCGTTGGCCATCTTGTAGCCCGCCGTGATGATGGTGGGGTGAACATTGGCATCTATGAGGTCGATGGACTTCTTCAGAAGCTCTCCGGCGAGTATGACGGAGGTTGTGGTACCGTCCCCTACCTCTGCATCCTGGGTCTTTGCGACCTCGACCAGCATCTTGGCTGCGGGGTGCTGTACATCCATTTCTTTGAGGATCGTCACTCCGTCGTTGGTTATGACGACGTCCCCCATGGAATCAACGAGCATCTTGTCCATTCCCCTGGGACCGAGGCTGCTCCTCACAGAGTCAGATATCGTTCTGGCTGCTGCGATGTTATTGAACTGCGCGTCCTTCCCTTTGTCTCTTTTCGTTCCTTCTTTAAGAATCACTATAGGTGCGTTACCCATGCCCATATTTTCATTCCTCCAATTCGATTGGATTGTCTGAACTGCCTAAAGTTTGTTCTTCTATATAAATATAACTCAATTGTAGAAAGTACACAGGTCGTGAACACCCGCCTGTCCGAACGAACCCCGGCATACTCACCCAGATGCCGGCATAACGGTTGAACGGCAATATCATTAAACCGTTTCACCATACGAAACCCATGACCGGCCTTCATTTCCCGGCGGACGGATATCGTCTCGAGGATGCTGAGGATACAGACGATTACTACCTCTTCGACGCTGTCAGGGAGAGCGTGATCGGCTCTGTGCCCGGGGACGAAGCGGCCTCATCCGACCTTTGGATAGATGAAGTGCTGAATCTGATGCTCAATGTCAGAAAGTCCGGTGACATGGATAATGAGCTCTACATCCTCAGGGATGGGAACGGAGGGCGGGCCGGACTGCTCTGGATGGGCGTATCGAGAGACCAGTTCACGTGCGACGAGACGGGGTATGTCCTGCAGGTCTATGTGGAAGAGCGCCTCCGGCGCAGAGGGCTCGGCAAAGCGCTGATGGGATCGGCAGAGGAGTGGTGCAGGAAGAAGGGGCTGTTCTCCCTGACCCTGAACGTCGGCAGCGTTAACGAGACCGCCAAGCAGTTGTACAGGTCCGCGGGGCTCAGCCCCAGAACGGTCGTAATGCAAAAACGGCTCCTCTAAAGGGTCAGCTTACTGCTCTTGAACGGATCGCTGCCCGCAACGTATCCTAACCATTTCCCCACAGGCACCTCATCCGCGTACGTCGGAGTGAAGAACCTCCTTATCTTGGGCAGGAACATGTACACTATCAGGGCCGTCATGACCAGGACCATCACGGCCGGAGGTATCTCCAGGATGCCGAGATTGACATGAACCTCGAACAGGCGCAGTCCTATAATATCCGCCAGCACCATTAATATGTACGTTGCCGAGGACCTCACGGTCCCGGCCCATATGGCGCGGTTGCCCGAGGAGAGCCTGAACATGTTCGATGCGAACCTGACGAACATCAGGAAAAACACCACCACTATGGCAAGAGTCCAGACCTTCGCAGCGAAGCTGTCGGACGCCACGGCCTGAGGTATATAGGATAATGCTCTGTACAGATACATAGCCGAGAAAAGCATCGCACCTGTGGCCGCCAACGGTAAGGTGACCGGCGGTTTCCTGTAGTACTTATGCGCCCTCTTGGTCCTGAAGACCCCTGCGGGAACGGACGGCTTGATCCTCTCCGTCCCTTTATCCAACAGATCCTTGCCTTTCTCAAAAAGGCCGCCTGTCCTTTTGGCCATTAACCGGTCATCCCCTCAACATACTATAAAACGTAGCTCGCTTTCCGTCATGCGATGGATGTCAAAGAATCCGTGAACGGAATAATCATCAACATAGCCAACCGGGACAAGACAGATTCCTACGTTCCCCCGGCCATGGTTTCGGTGGTCATACTCGCATATGTGGTGATAATGCTGCGGTACTATGCACTGACATTCCAGTCCTTCGACGGTTACCTGACGACGTCCCAGATGTTCGATATAATGTCGATTTTCGTGATAGGCATGGCCCTGATACTGTCGGTGTTCTATCTCCTGTTATCCAGGAATGTCAGGCATATGCGGCGGGAAAGAATATTACGGGCCCGTTTGATGGATTACGCAGAGGCCTCAGGGGCCGATATTCTGGGATTGAAGAGGATCGACTCCGACATATGCTCCCGGGAGAAGGAGAGGGCCTACAGGATCAGACTGATCGTCCTGATGTTCCCTGTGGCACTCGGGATCGGAGCCCTCCTGTTACTGGACCTGCAGACCTACGGGATCAGGATCATAGTACTGTGCTGGATCCTGTCCCTCATAGCGATATTCGCTGTGGCACCCGCACTGACTGATGCACCCCGGGCACATGAGAAGAGGACTTTGCCGTTCTATGAGGAGTTCAACCGCATATCTCCCCGGATCGGCATAGAAACAACGGAATTCGAAAGAGTCATCGGAGTCCGGTCCTTCCTCCTGTTCACGATCATCTCCGCCCTGACCTTCGGTCTCTTCCTGCCCGTCTGGGCCTTCATGACGTTCAATGACATGAACCGCCATTTCATGGAGCAGTGGTACTTTGAGGATTCCGTCATCAAATCCCTGCGCAAAACGTTCGCATGACCGAAAGGAATAATAACTGCAATGCATCGTTCAGCGGATGAGTGAGGACCGGAGTTTAAAGAACATCATCATCGGCTTCATTATCGGCGTCGGTTCTGTCCTTCCCGGTGTGAGCGGCGGCATATTGGCCGTCGGCTTCGGAGTTTATGAGCGGATGATAACGGCCGTAGGTAACCTGCGGGAAAGGCTGGGACCGGACTTCTGGTTCTTGGCCACCATAGGGAGCGGGTTCGCGCTCGGGGGCGTCCTCACGGTGCTGGGCCTGAACTATGCATTCGGCAACTATGAAGTGCTGATGATGTGCCTCTTCCTCGGCCTTGTGGCAGGGCAGGTGCCCGGCGTCTGGAAACTGGCAAGAGGTGACGTCGAGACAAAACCGTTCTACACCGCTATGGCTGTTGCCGGCCTTGCGGTGATGATCATCCTGCTCCCCTTCGAGAACGCCGCTCCCGGGAATGGTCTCCACTCCGGCGATCTGATCACCGCCCTCATCTTCATCTTCTGCGGAGTGATAATGGCCCTGGCAAAGATCGTCCCCGGACTCAGCGGCACGGCCATACTGCTCGCTCTGGGTCTTTTCACGGTATCCCTTGAAAGAGTGGCTGACCTCGACCTCCTGGTAATATCCTCTCTGGGCATCGGTTTCGTCGCCGGGATACTGCTCTTCGCAAGGATCATGTCAGACATTCTGGAACGATATCCCCGCCCCGCGTATTATCTCATACTCGGACTGACCGTGGGATCCGTCATCGTAATCCTGTTCTCCACCGGAATAGACACGGCGACAGAGGCGATCACGGGCATCGTGGCTGCGGCAGCGGGCATCCTGATCTCCATTGCCTTCTCCAAGTACGGAGGAGAGGAATCCGAGAAGCCTCTCATCGAACTGTGACCTCCTGTTCCTTAACGGGAATTGCACATCCTTTTTGAATAGGATTAAAGACTGATTCAGCATAATCGTCCCGTGAGGTAGCCTGATGGTCTTCGGATTCTTCAAGGACGGCAATGAATTGTACAACGAGGGCGTAGACCTCGTGAAGAGAAGGGAATATGAGAAAGCCACGAAATCCTTCGAGAAATGCCTTGACAAGGATAAGTGCACGAAGAAGGACATGGCACGCATCATGCTCTCCATACTCGGTATAAGGACTAATCCGAACCTCCCGGGAGCCTATCTGTCCGCAGCAGAGACCCTGAGGAAAAACGGGGACATGAGCTTTGAATTCGGTCTGACCCAGATGAATGCCCCCGACGTGATCAGCGAGTGTGAGGCCACCGCCGAGATGCTGAAGGCACAGCAGATGCCGGCCAACGACAGCACCTATGAAAAGAAGGGAATGGCACTCATAAACGCCGCCCAGGGGATGCAGGCAAAGGTCGGGAACAGGGACCTGATCTTCTATGACCTGTTCCGCAACACCCGCATGACGGGCATGCGCCTGTCAGCCATGCTGATGGCCGCCGGATTCGAGAGCAGGGCCGAGGGCATGGTATGGGAGGACATCAAGAAAGCGGCCGAATATCTGCAGACGGCGAACGGCTATTGGCGTCAGTTCGGAGAGGCGGGGAAGGACAGTCAGGGAAAGATAAAGAAATACTCCAAATCATGCACCTGCTGGATTTGCGGCAGGGAGGTCTCGGGAGAGGATGTGCACTTCTTCAGCATGCCCAGCGAGATAAGCCCTCAGCTCAGAGATGCCCGGGACAGCCCTCTCGCATCGGCCGATGAGAATTACGAATCCATATACGCCTGCAGAGCCTGCTATTCAGCCATTTCAAAGAGGATCGACGTCATAGCACAATATTATCACAACATGGCGCTTACAGAGATAGCGAACATGAGGTCAGAGATGCATGCGGCCGTATCTTCTCTGGAGAGCCAGATCAACTACCTGAGGATGATGAGGTGATCTGCTGAACGATATCGTGGCGCTGAGATGCAAGTATTGCGGCGCTCCGTTCGAGAGAGAGGTCGTGGATTCCGTGGCCCCGTACATTACCTGCTCCAGCTGCGGGACCACACAGCAGAGGATGGATGCGAAGGCTTACCTGGAAGAGATGATGGTCCAGGTGAAATCCTGGATAAGCAGTGCGATACCGTCTGGGTTCAACATATCGGCCGCAGAGAATGTGGATCCGATAGCCAGGAACAGCATATTCGTCAGAGATATAAGGCCCAGAGTGAACATGGAGCTCACGAATTACAAATTCGGTAACATAAGTCTTCTTGGAAACAGTCTGATGGCATTACCTTTCACCCGTTCGTCATCCTATGTTCCAGCGCACACCCCGGCCGAAGCATTCGAATTCAACGCACGGATAAAATCCGTCGAACCTTTGGCTGTGGACGAGGACGGAAGAGCGCTTCTGACAGAGGCGGATTCGCTTACCAGGAGCTACGCCCTGATGATAAACAACATGAATCTCCTGGCGGAAGATAAAGACGGAAGATACGTCCTGATGGCGAAGAATTTCAGAGAGGCGGCATCGGCCCTCGGTAACGGCAGGGACAATGAAGCGATCATTCTGAGATTTAATGCCCTGGCAGACATATGTGACGGGTGCCAGTACCTGTTGGAGGGGAAACCGGGCGATGCAGGTTCACGCCTGCGCAGAGGCAACAAGGCCTTGACGGATGTCCGTTCAAAGGCGGCAGCGGATCCACAGCTGGGTATTATGATGAGCGCAGTCGATCAGGAGATTTCCTTATCAGATATTCTGATGAATGTGGCCGGGATGATGGAAACAGCCTCGGGCACGGACGGCCTGGAGACTCTCAATGTGATAAAGAAGGTCATGGATTCTCCTCTGGCACAGAATAAGGGATGGACTCATCTCCTGAACAACCGCAACAGATACGGGGAGATATTCAGTAATATATCCTCGATCCTGACAGCCCGGGCCGGCAAAGGGACGCTGCCTGTATCCAGCGGGAGCGGGGAGTATCTGATGCCCTTCTGGGAAGTGGACCTGAAATACAGCTTCACCACGGGAGCGCTATGGTCCAAGAAAAGTGTGGAGGTCAAAGAGGATCTGCTGATCTGTGCGGACTTCGTCACCGATTCTGTCTGCCTCAGCAACCCTGCATCAGCCATCACGGACATCTTCAGGATCAGACCGGAGAGCAGCATCCTCGCCGGCATAAAGGGCAGAGAGACGAGCATAAGCCGGGGGCAGGGCATCGGCCGCATACAGGATTCCGTGGCCGAGGACTCCCCGGGAGGGAGAAAGGTCATAATCCCCCTCAGCACCAAGAGAGAGGCGGAGAACCTGGTGTCAGAATACCTCAGACAGCGCACTGCCACGGATAACAAGCTCAGACTGAGCCGGCCTGAGGTACAGAGGGTGATCTACATACCGGTGAATATGAGCAACGGTCTGCACCTCCCGTCCGACTTCGGGGATCTGATTCCGGACAGGCTGAAGAGAGTGAATAAGAACACGATACTTTACATATGAGGAGAAAAAGGGAATGACGATAGACATAATCAGGATCAATGCCAGAAGCGATGCCGGTATTTTTATGGGCGTTTCTATCCTGGCACTAGCATTGGGCATAGTGGTCTGGAAGACCGCGGACCTGCCTTGGTACTCAATATTTCTGGTCTCCATGATCGTGATCGGAGCTTATCTTCTGATAAGATCGGTGTTCACGAACAAGGCCGCGAGAATGTCCCCTGTTAAAGGAGAATTCGAAATGGTCTGGGGATATCTGCTCCTTGTCGCAGGAGCCGTCGGGATGACCGCCATCCTGGCCGGTCTGGAAGGATGGATACTGCTCGTGATATTGCTCGTACTTGTTGCAATTCTGATAATCGCCAAGAGCATGAAGGGGAGGATGTGAGATGACATACGACAAAACGGTCACCGACAAAGGAACCGGGGACAGAGGGATATTCGAAAGAGCGGCCATGTATATGCCTGGTTACAGAGGGTACAGGGACCGTAACCTCCGCAGGGAGATGGATAAGGAGGTCCGGGCCGAGGTCGTCAAAACTATAAAGAACTCCGGTGAGGCCCTGGCTAATGTGCACAGAGATGTTGTCAGGTCCGGAGGAGATATCGGACTGGCCAAGGACATCGACAGGATACGCGTCAAGGTTGACACCGGTATGAAGAAGATCGAGAGCGCGGAAGAAGGATATTCCGGCCTCTGGGAAGCCATAAAGACCGAGGGCAAGGAACTCTCCTCTGTCGTAGAGTGGGACGCCAGGCTCCTTGAGGGAACGGCGGAGCTGAGAGCCGGCATCAGGAAGCTCAGAGAGGATCCGGGAGTGCATGCCCCTGAGATCGAGGATCTGGTGGACGGCCTGCTGGAGAACCTCAGAGAGAGGAAGAAGGTCCTGAAGGGACTTTCAGAAGGAGGTGACTGAACATGACCAGGACCAATGTGATAAAATGGGATGACGCAGGGCCGAATGATATTCTGTGGGAGTATGATGAGGAGTATGTCCGCACCGCATCAACACTGGTGGTGAATGATTGGCAATGGGCCGTCTTCATAAGGGACGGGCAGATACTCACCGTCTTCGAGGGCGGCAAGCACATCATAACCACTGCGAACATACCGGTTCTGACGAAGGTCTACGAAAAAGCCCTGGGATACGGAGAAGGAGCCTTCAAAGCGAAGGTCATCTTCATCTCCAAGAAGCAATTCAACGGGAAATGGGGGATAAGGACCATGGTCAAGGTGGCGGAGGATTACGCTGCCCCGGTCCCGCTGATGTCCAACGGAGACTATCAATTCCGGATAGATGACCCGACGCTGTTCATAACGCAGATGATCGGAGGGCTCAAGACATACACCACCGGACAGGTGTCTGATTTTCTGAAGAGCTACATCAACGAGCAGATCAGCCAGCACCTGGCAAGGCAGTATTATATGGACGTGTTCTCCAATCTTGAGAAGGCCTCCATAACCGCTAAGGTGAACATAGAGGATGATTTCAAGAACAGGGGCGTCCAGCTCCTCAACCTGAAGATCAACGCAGTCAGCACCGAGGATGAGTACCAGAAGAACATCTACGAGTTCCAGCAGTTCAGGTCCTCCGGCGGAAGGGAATGGAAGCAGTTCGGCGTCATGGAATCCATGGCCGACGCCATCGGGACATCCGGCGGCGGTGCCGCCATAGGAACAGGTATGCTCCTGTTCCCCCAAATGTATCAGCAGCTCAGCCAGCAGCAACAGCAGCAGGCGATGACACAGATGCAGCAGCAGGGGGCGAACAGCGGCAATCCGAAGATCATGTGCCCGTACTGCGGAGGTGTGAATGACTATCCGTACAGGTTCTGCAAAGAGTGCGGTAAGCCCTCACCGAAGGAGGAGGCACTGGAAGCCCCTGCGGCAAAGCCCGCTGCTGCGGCGGCACCCGGCGGCGGGAACGAGAAGAGATTCAGGAACTGCCCGTACTGCGGGGAGAGTCTTGAGGGCCTTCCGAAGACCCCCCGGTTCTGCCCGTACTGCTCCGAGAAACTCCAGTGATCCCTACCGGCCCGCTCTGTCAAGCGGGCCGGCGATATTTTCAAATCAGACGTTCACTCCGGCTTCTTCAGGAAACCGATTAAAAATGCATCGAATAAATATGCTTTAATACTCGGCAGAAAATTCACCGTGTGCGGAGGTGTGAAAAAATGGCAGCCGCAAAACCGGACAAAAAAGCTGATAAAAAGGCAGCGCCCGCTAAGGACGAAAAGCCCGCTAAGAAGAAGTAAACCGGGCATCAACCCGGATTGCCCTTCGAGGTCCAAACCCTTACCCATCTTACCCTTCTGACCGGATTTATTAATACATCCGCTCCGTCCTTGGAATTATTATTAACCAAACAGATATTCTTTAATAATAAATTCAGGAATCATCGCTCATGGAGCGGAGGGTAACGGTCATCATCACCCTGATTGCGGCCATCTCCATGGTCAGCGGAGGGGTCATCATCGCTGTAACGAACAGCAGTGAGACGGACGGGCGTCCGGTCATATACACGTCCATGAACTGGCAGAAGGAGATGATACAGGAGATAACCGGCGAAGAATACGTCGTATATTCCTTCATCGGCGCCAATCAGGATCCCCATGACTACGAGGGCACGCCCGTGGACGCCGCCAGGGTCGGGAGCGCTCTTGCTTATTTTTACATAGGCGCAGGCATGGATTGGGAGCGCAGATATCTGAATGCGACTGCCGACAGCGGCGTCAGAACCTTCGATTGCTTCAACGGCGCCAGAATAAAACCGTACCTCGGCGGATGCACCCATGAGGGCCATGACCACGGAGGCGGTGCGGATTCGCCGGACCTCCACATCTGGACATCGCCCTGGAATCTGACGGCCATCGCCGAATATGTCACTGATGTGATGAAGGCCCTTGACCCGGAGAATGCATCCGTGTTCGATGAAGGATATGAACGCTATGTGTACGGAGATTCCGGCACCGAGCATCTGGAGGCCCTGGCGGAAAGCACACTCAAAGCACTCGCCGATGAAAAGGAGCTTATGCTGGTGGTCTGGCACGGATCCTGGGGATATCTGCTCAGGGACTGCGGCATAGATCAGCATTCGATAGAGGGCCTGACGGATTCTTTCGGAACCGTGCTCGGATTAGGTGACCTCAACCACGGCGAACCGTACACGATATTCGTCGGAACGGAGGCGGAGAGACGCAGTGCGGCAGTGGCCGCTCCCGGTTACGAGACGAAGATCATAAACCCTCTTGCAGGAGACTGGCTCATTGCCCTTGGCGATACCATATTGAAGATTAGCGAAGGATTGATAGAAGGAGAGCACTGATGTCTGTGAAACCGATCGAGATAAAGAACCTGACCTCAGGATACGACGGCGTGCCGGCGATCGAGAATGTGAACCTCGAACTCCGGGACTCTGATTTCCTGGCCGTGATTGGGCCTAACGGAGGAGGCAAGACCACTCTGTTCAAAACGATACTGGGTCTTATAGAGCCTATGTCAGGAGAGGTCAGCATCAACGGACTTGACCCGTCGAAGGGCTCCAGGCAGATCGGTTACGTTCCGCAGAAGGAGAGAACTGATCCTGCGTACCCGATAAGGGTGGAGGACGTCGTCCTCATGGGCCTGAGGGCGCGCAAGGGCCTCCGCCCCACTTACTCGAATGAGGACCGGGAGGCCGCCGTCATGGCGATGGAATACGCTGATATCTCGGACCTCGGAAGACGCCGCATAAGCGATCTCTCAGGAGGGCAGCTGCAGAGGGTGTTCCTGGCTAGAGCGCTGGCACCGGAGCCCCCCATCCTGTTGCTGGATGAGCCCACTGCGAGCCTGGACCCCAACATGAAGGACTGCACCTACGATATATTGAGAAAGGTCAACAGGGAGAGGGGCACGGCCATAATGATCATAACCCATGACATGAGCATCATATCCCATGACGTGAAAAGGGTCGCCTGCATGAATCGCAGGATGATAGTGAACGATGCGCCGGAGATCACAAAGGAGATGCTGGAGCTGAGCCTTCACTGCGTCCCTGAGCTGGTGCATATCGGGCCGTGCACCTGCGGAGGTGACGGGAATGACTGATTGGGGACTCATATTCTCCTCAGCGCTGATCCAGAACATGTTCATCTGCACAGCAGTGTGCTGTATCCTCGCCGCCGTAGTGGGCACCTTCGTGGTGGTCAGGAGGATAGTCTTCGTCACAGGAGGTATAGCGCATACCACTTTCGGCGGTGTCGGCATGGCATTCTACCTTCAGTCCAATTTCATGATGATGTGGTTCGAGCCCATGCTGGGGGCGGCCATATTCGCAATCTCAGCGGCCGTGATAATGGCTTCACCGAAGGTCAGCAGGATGCTCAGGGAGGATTCCGTGATAGGTGTGCTCTGGTCCGTCGGGATGGCCCTCGGTGTTATCTTCATGCATTATGTCGATACGTCGGTGGTCACGCCCTCCAGTTACGAAGCGGTACTGTTCGGGAGCATGGTATTCCTGACGAAATCGGATGTGTGTCTCATGGCCGCAGTAACAGCGTTGATACTGGTACTGGTGGCACTTCTGTTCAGGGACATGCAGCTTACTACGTTCGATGAGACCCAGGCAACGCTCTCCGGGATCAACGTAACGGCAATGAACATGATACTCTACATAATGGTGGCAGTGACCTGTGTACTGATGGCCAGCCTGATCGGGATAATAATGATCATAGCTCTGATAACCATCCCGCCCGCCATAGCGAACATGTTCTGCAACGATCTGAAGGAAATGATGATCTCTGCTACCGTGATATCTCTGAGCCTGTCCATGCTGGCTCTTCTGATATCCATCGC
>JAAYKC010000032.1 GCA_012522645.1 Thermoplasmatales archaeon | reverse complement strand
ATGGAGAAGGTGAGGATGTCCTGGAATGTGGGTGCGATAGAGCAGCATGTGGCCAAGATCCTGCTCAGGGATCACATGAGCCATGTGAATAAGGCCGCCGATATGATGGACGAGGAGAAGAAATGGATGTTCAGTGCCCTCAAGGACATAGGATTCCCTGTCTGCAGTATCTCGGACTCATTCTTCTATTTCTGCCCGACCAGCGCTCTCGGGATAGATGCGCCTACTTTCACGGACAGGATGCTGGATAACAAGATACTCGTCAGGGACTGCAGCTCATTCGGGAGGCCCTTCGACGGTTACGTCAGATTCTGCGTCAAGGACCGGATAAGGAACACGGCCTTCGTCCAGGCTGCCCACGACGCTTTAAGGTCCCTGGGCTGGTGATATCACGGAATTGTGGATCAGCGCCGTTCTGACAGTCGCTTTGGCGCTAGCCATCGATGCAGTGGTCGGGGAGGTCCCCAACAGGATACATCCGCTCAGGTGGATGGGCAATGTGCTGGGATTCCTGGACAGGCGCATAAAGAGGACCACCAGGCGCAGGACCGTGCTGAAGGGATTTCTCTCTTACGTTCTTGTGCTGCTGCTGTTCGGCGGCTCGGCCATACTTATAACGGCTCTCACGAGGCACTATCTCGGAGAGGCAGCATGGATCATAGTCACGGCGGTGATGATGAAACTGGTCTTCGCCGTCTTCTCCTTCAGGAAGCACTGCAGGCCGATAGTCCGGGATCTCAGGGAAGGCAGGACAGAGGAAGCGGCGGCCAAGGTACAGATGATCGTCAGCCGCAGCACGGAGGGAATGGATGCCGATCACATAGCGTCATCCTGTACCGAGAGCATATCAGAGAACTATGCGGACAGCGTGGTCTCCCCGATGCTTTACTTCAGCCTCATGGGGGTCTTCGGGGGCTTCCTCTTCAGATGCGCCAATCTAATGGATGCCATGTGGGGTTACCGCAACGATGAATATGAGGACCTGGGTTGTTTCCCGGCCAAGTGGGATGATGTGCTCGGATACATCCCGGCGAGGATCTCACCCGTCTTCGTGGCCGCAGCAGCGTTCCTGCTGAGGATGAATTACAGGAATGTCATCAGATCAGCCAGGTCTGAGAGCTCGAAGACAGCGTCCCCCAACAGCGGCTGGCCCATGGGCGCCTTCGCGGGTGCGTTGGATATAACCATGGAGAAGAAGGATGCTTATGTCATGGGATCCGGCCCGATGCCCGCAGCTGATGACATAATGAGGTGCTGCAGGTTAGTGGAGCTGTCCTCCCTGATAGCCCTGGTACTTATCTCAATGCCTTTATATGCTCTCTCGGGAATCCATATACAAGTATGGATGGAGAACATCCTTACGGGGTTGATATTCTGATGCGACCGACGATGAGGAGCCGCATACAATCTGCGGAGGGGATGTCCAATGCAGTCATCGAGTTCGATGAGGATATGGAGTTCCTGTCATCAGTCATCCTGAACGGCGGCTCAAGAACGTCCAGGTCGGTAATGATAATGCAGGTCTCCAAGGACCATATGTGCCCGGACCCCAAAAGCGAGGTCATATCCAGACTGAAGGCGCTGGGTCTTCCTCTCGACACTGTTTCATTCATGACAGCGGCCGAGGTGGAATATGTTTTCACGGAAGCCTATGTGAAATACGAAGGCGCGGAAATGACCGCCTACGTGACGGCGGGACTCAGCAACCAGGTGGTGGCCGGGGAAGTGCTGGAGAACTGGGAGGAGAGGCATGCGCTATCCAACAGGCGCAGCGCCGCCCTGCGCCCCGGGACGATAAACATCATCGCCGTATCATCCGTACCGCTGACAGAAGCTGGCAAGGTCAATGCGATCATCACGGTCACCGAGGCCAAGACGGCCGCCATGAATTACCTGGGTTACAAGGAGACCGGCACAACCAGCGATGCCGTGGCCATCGTATCCCCGCCGGGAGATAATGGCACAAGCCTCACAGGCACGGGCACACCGATAGGCATTGCCGCCGCCAGGGCGGTCAAGAAGGCAGTGGCCACCGCACTGATGAGGCGCGACGATTTCCCCGAGGGATACACGGAGGAGAGGAAAGAGAAGCTCAGAGGAGGCATCTGAATGAGAGACTATGAGATAAACCTACAAACGAGTCTGAACGACGACGAGGAGAAACCCGATAAGTCGTCCAAGCCTGTCCTGGGATCCGATCAGACGGAGGCCGAGATCTTCCGAGAGGGGTCCGAGACAGAACCTGCAGAGAAGCAGTCTCAGGAATCCCTTCCTGAAGAACCGCCCCGGGCCGAGCCGGAGTACTTCACGACGGAGGAACCGCCCCGGGCCGAAGCAGAATATTCTGCTGAGGAGGAACCGGTTCAGGCGGAGACCGCAGCCTTCACGGCTGAGGAGGAACCTGAGCAGGAATACAGGAAGAAGGACAGATCCAGCACTGCGGGATCCGCCGCGAGGGGGATGATCTCCTTCTTCACCATACTGCCGGTTGATGCGGGGAAAGAAGACATAGACGCCATGAACCAGAACTTCTGGCTCACTCCTTTGCTGATAGGCGTCCTGTACGGCCTTCTTGCAGCAATATCCTTCTACGTATTCCAATGGTTCTTCGGTTTCAATCTGGGGATATTCCTCACTATGGCACTGTTGATAGTCATGAACCGCATGCTGCACCTGGACGGTCTGATGGATACGACGGACGGTCTGACCGTTGCCGGAACACAAGGGGATCATCTGCGTGCGCTGAAGGATACCAATGTGGGAGCCGGCGGATTCGTCGCGGCCATAGTCGTCATCATTGCCACCTTATTCGCATACATGTCATTCGGTTGGATATGGGGTGCGATCACGGTATTTTTCGTAGGGGAGGTCATAGCCAAGACGACCCAGGTGGCTGCAGCTGCATTCGGGGAACCCGGTAATGGGATGGCTGGGGACAGTGTGCGCAACACGAACAAGGACAAGTTCATACTGTCCTATCTGATGTCCGTAGTCGTCTGTGTCATATGGGCGGTTCTTATGACCGGGCTGAGCATAATAGTCTATGATACCTCATGGATCAGATTCGATACGTATTTCGTGGTGGCAACAGGACTGGCGGCGGTCGTGGCCCCGCTGGTCGGAGTGGTGATGGCCAACGTGGCGAACAAGAACTTCGGATATGTCAACGGGGATGTATTGGGAGCATCAAACGAGATAGGCCGCTTGGCCGTTCTGCTGATGCTGATACTGTTCATGGGTCTGCTGTTCCGCATCTGAGACATGAACGCCCTGATCATGGCCGGCGGCAAGGGCACCCGTATGGGCCGCTGCGGGACAGAGAAGCCCATGCATAAGGTCGGCGGGATACCTACGATACAGAGGGTCGTATCTGCCGTATCCCGCTCAAAATCCATTGACAGGGTCCTTGTGTCCGTGAGCTCCAATACTCCCGAGACAGAGAGGTTCCTTTCTTCGAAAGGGGTGGAGACCATAAGGACCTCGGGAGAGGGCTTCATGGAGGACCTCCATTCCGCGCTGGACGTCCTGGACTCTGATTTCGTGATGACTGTGCCTTCGGACCTGCCTATGATAATGGCATGGGAAGTTGACGCATTCGCCGATTTCTTCAGGCCGGAGATGGAATCCGCCATAGTGGTGGTGGATGAGAGCACGGTCCTCGGGACAGGTGTGAAACCTTCTTACGTGATAGAACTGGATGACGGCAGATGGGTGCTCTCCGGATTGTGCATCGTTGACAGGAAGAAGACGCTGAACGGGACCTATCTGAATGAGGAGTACATGAGGACGGATTGGGCGGACATAGCCGTCAACGTGAATACCCAGTACGAGCTGGACCTGGCCAGGTCGATGTGCGACGAAAGGATCACAGACTGATCAGGTCCTCGTAGATCTCGTGCACCTTGTCCAGGAGCTCAGAGCAGTCTATCCTGCCCTCGCTGGCGGCCACTGCGGCGATGCATGCGCCCCCGCATCCAACGCCTTCCTTGATGAATCCCCATTCATAGGCCTGCAGTCCCTCATGGGGGCTGTCGGAATAATCCATGTTGATGTAGACAAGGGGCACGTCAGGGCTTATGTCCGATATCAGCTTCGTCACGTTCGAATTGGGGTCCTTGACCAGCCATCTGGTCGTGCCGTGTATTATGCGGCCTACTACGGATGGTTCCAAAGCTATCGCGGCAGCTATCACTGCGGCCATCTGGGTCCCGCCGCCGACTATCACAGGTATCTTCTCCGCAGCGCCGATTATCATGCCGACGTTGGCGGGCATCATGGGATCCCCGACGCAGGCTATTGCTTTCAGGGGATCACTGGCGAGATCCCCCTTCTTGATCCCGGCGTTGCTAAGAGCCTCCTCCACAAGCCTCATCTTAAGCTCCCGGGGGTTATTCGGAGAGCTGCTGCTCACATGGTTCCCGTCCGTGGCGCCCATTGCCGTGAGGACGGCAAGAGCGGTGGTGGTCCCTCCCGCGCAGCTCTCGCTGACCACTATGAAATCATTGTTCCTGGAGAGCATCCTGCCCAGCATCTTCCCCCTTTCGAAGCCTTCCTGAACGTTCTTGACCGCTTTTCCCGTGGATATGTAGTCGCCGCATTCCCCTCCGACATCGAAGTAAGGTATCAACGGCTCTATCCTGCACCCGCCGTTCACGATGTAGGCGGGAATATCCGAGAGCTCAAGGGCCGCCATGGTCAGCGTTGCCGGGGTCGGGATCCCTCCGGGGTTGATGGGTATGCCGTCCATGCAGAGGGTCTTACCGCACACCAGCATCTCGGCGTCAGCTGCCGGGGTGAAAAGGGTAAGCTCGGGGGTGTCGCCGGCATCGGAGACTCCCGGTATGGTCGAGGTGAGCGTGTTGGCGACAGTGCATGTGAAAACGCCTTTGCCGCCCCAGATCTCAGAGAGTAT
>JAAYKC010000158.1 GCA_012522645.1 Thermoplasmatales archaeon | reverse complement strand
CTTCATAGGTTCTATAGTATATATTCAAAAAAGCCTGTATCAAGTTTCTGAAACAGCTTCTTTACTTATGATTGATGGTCAACAACGGCTAACAACAGTAACATTACTCTTGTTAGCTTTAATGAAACATCTTCAGAAACTACCTAAAGATAAACAAGAAATTGAAGCTGGATTCAGCCCTGCAAAAATTTTTGATTATTATCTAATAAATCAGCTCGAAGAGGGTAACGCCAGATACAAGCTGCTTCTATCAGAGACTGATAAAGACACCCTGATTTCTTTGATAGATGGAATTGAAGTTGAGCAAAAGAAATCTATAACGATTATCAATAATTACAGAGGCGGTTTCAGAATAGCTGAACCCTTCGATAAATATACAAGAACAAGTGCATGAATATGCAATCCTATAAAATTCTTGGTATGAAGCGAGTGTACCCGATCAACTGGGCGATCAAATGAGCAAGAAACCACCGTCCCACTCTTCCTGAGGGCATGGGGGGCCGTCTCCCATCAACGGGGAGATGCCGATTACGTGCTGGTTTTCTCTCTATCTCAGGCGGCCTGTTGCTGCTCCTGCATCATGGCCACCACCGCGAGCACCTTCTTGATGGTGGTGAGCAGGACGCCCAGGGAGATGTCGTACCGTGCGTTCTCTCCCCTGCGGTACAGCTTCACGGGCAGGAAGCCGTCCTTGAGCTCGCTGTTTGTGCGCTCCACGGTCGTCCTGGCCTTGTACCGCTGCGCCGTCGCCGGGTCCATCGGTACCGGCACCCCGTTGTAGGCGGGCCGGTCGATGATCGCCTTGGCACCCACCATCCTTACGTATTCCTCGATGTCGGGGCTCACATACCCCTTGTCCATCAGGGCGTAGAGGAAGACGAAGTTCATCCGGACCAGCTTCATCAGCGGCACCGCCACCCGGCTGTCATGCACGCATGCACCGGTGACGACGAAGGCCAGCGGCACGCCGAAGTCGTCGCATGCGATGTGCGTCTTGTACCCGACAAACCACTGCCGCTTACCCTTTGAATTCATTTTGGCGGTCAAGGAACACCGTTTCTCGAGCCTGGAGATTGATTCCTCGGGCGATTCGGCGAGGTAGCGGGCCCTCATCTCCTCCTCCAGGGCCTTGGCCGCCAGGTATTCGGCCTCCTCGGGCGACCCCTTCTTCTTGCGCCCCCGCTTCTTGGGCCGCCGCTCGCTCGCCACCGCCCGCTTTCCCTTGATGGGCTTCTCCCTCGCCTCGTTGGTCGTGCTGTCCACGCTCAAGTGGCCGACCATGCCCCCGATGATCTTGGAGTACAGGGTTCTCACCCTCGCCTGCATCACCTCGACGTTGGCGATCGCCTGAGTCGGCCCGGAGAGGCGGGAGACCGTCGCTTCGCTGGGCACCTTGACGACGCCGATGATCTGCCTCAGGTTGTCGTTCCCCCTCACCAGCTCCAGCGTCTGCTTCATGGTCACCTGGCTGTACAGCAGCTTGAGCGACAGCAGGGCGAATATCGACATCAGCTTGTAGCCGGTCCTGCCTAGCTCGTTCACCGCGTCCAGCTTTGCCAGATCCTCCGCCCCCAAGAGCCGCCTGCAGATGGTCAGGTAGGTGAGGAATTCGTACTCCCTGTCCGAGGGCTTGCGGAAGAAGCAATTGGCAAAGTCCTCGGGCGTGAAGAGCAGGGGTTGAAGGTTCGGGTTCGATTTGCTACGATGTTCCATAGAAGAACTCCTTTTCTGT
>JAAYKC010000031.1 GCA_012522645.1 Thermoplasmatales archaeon | reverse complement strand
CTGAGCGAAAGATATCAGATGCTCCGTTCGAACGGCATCGGAATGGAATACGCAGGAACGCAGGATCCCGTTCTGGAGAACAATCTCAGGATGATAGATTCCCGGCTGCCGGAGATCCTGGCGGAGATGCTCAAGCTCCACTATGTCGAGGGGATAAGCGACATAAGCGAACAGATCGGAATCCTCTCGGAAAGGAATCCCCTGAGATTCAGGGAACCCCGTGAGTATCCGTACTATGAGCTCAAGATAAAGAAGATGTTGACGTCGTATGCTCTGGGCATGCGCCCGTCCTCCCCCTGGAAAGAGGATGAGCAGGCGGAAGGATACATCACCGTGAACGAGGACGGGGAAGTGCTCTGCTATCATCCCCGTAACAGGAGTGATCTCGAGGACTATCTCATAGGGTACACGAAATTGGATACTCCTTCCGTGACAAGGCACGGGTTCTCCGATGTTTACAAGACCGTCGACGGGAAGTACAGGCTGAAGCTGAATCTGCAGATACGGTTCAAGTGATATACTCTGCCACGGCCCTGAGCCTATGGAGAACCACCCTTAACGTCCGACTGCAAGCACCTGAGTCACATCAGACGCCGACCAATCATCCCGGCCGTCTCCGAGATTGTATGCCAACTGCCCTGAAAGATGATTGTTCGTCGGGTCTGCAAGATAGTACTTTATCCCCTTGTAGGTGTAGTATTTGCCATTGCAGTCATCCACATGAACCCCTGTTGCCAGATGGCCCGGGACACAGAAGAGGACTGCGTCATACCCCATAGCTTCCACAATGGAAACGAACAAGATTGCCATATCATCACAGTCTCCGCCATGGTCGAACAGAGTCTCGTATGCATATTTCCAATAGTCAGGGTAGCCTCTCGAGTTTGGATCACTTGTGTAATTCAAAGACTGCACGAAAGACAAAGCACAGCTGACCCGGTCCGTATCATTCATATCACGGGTGAGATTATTGATGTAGTTCGCCAGACTCATGATGTAAGGATCGTCGTATGTTGTGAGGAGCGTCGCCTTGTTCTGCATACCCTTGGATGTGTTCAGTCCTGTTTTGATGGCCACATCCGACAGCCTGTATGTCGCATAACGTTCGAAATCAAGATTGTAGGAAATCGTATGGGTGCCCACCATGGGAATTCCTATCCTGTGACCGAATAAATCATACGTCTTCGTATAGAAATAGGACCAGGTGTAGCTCATGTTCACCTTACCGTTGACGATGACGTTCTCCGTTCTGACCTCTTTGTGGCCATCCTCGTATATGACTGTGTGCGTTATCGTCAGCGCTTTAGGATTTGTGAATGCCGGCCTGTATCCGTCAGATCCGTATGCGAATAATGTATCGCCGGAGAATGTGTCCTTGATCACCCATGTACTGCTCTGAACTTCCGCGGTGACACTCGGTATCAGAGTCAGTGTGATGGGCACGACCGACGCGCTTTTCGTCCATGTGAATGATGCATCATAGATCACCTTGGCCTTCAAAACGATGGAAAGATCCGAAGTCGCGGTGAAACTGTATGTATTGCCCGAGGACAGAAGAACATTCCCGGAATACCATTCGGCTCTGTATCCCGGTTTCAGATTTGCTGTGAGGTTCACCGTATCTTTATCCAGATATGCTCCGGCGCCGCCGTATCCGTTGAGACCTTTACCTTCGGCGCTTAAGCGTATCTGGTGGATCTTGATGAATTCTGCTGAAATATGGCGGTTATTCTCTGCAATGAAGGTCAGGGTATCATTGGTTGATATCGAGCGGCCGTTCTCCTTCCATTCTTTGAATTGGTATCCGGAAGGGGCAACAGCCTTCAGCGTCACAGTGTCGCCTTTGGTGTATTTCCCCCCGCCGTTCACGGTTCCGACGGTGCCGTCGACATCGATGGATACTCCGTCATCATGAAAAATATCGAAGTAATCCTGCTCGGATATCAGGAGCGCTCCGCCGGATCCTGCAATACATAACACGACGGCCATCACTGCTACGTTGGTCAGTTTCATTACCGCACCGCAATACCGAATACAACAAAATCTGACGTTATAAATGGTGCGAAGTTATCGTGTCTGAAACAGTTCCGCACCGACAGAATTTGCATTGTCTTTAAATCGAATTACAAGAAGGGGTCGAAGCATTCACCGAGGGCCGGAGTTTATCACGGGCCGAGACAGTCTATGGGCACAACACAGACCCCGTCCTCCCTGCGGACGTATGAAGACATGGCTGTAGCGCAGATGACCATCAGGAACGCAGGCTCCGGGACATCCCCCTCCTTTGTGACCTTATCCTTCAGACGTATGAGGTTCGCCGCGGCTTCATCCACCTTGGAATGCCCCATCTTGATCTCCGCTGCAGCCCACCTTCCGTCATCCGCCTCGATGATCGCATCCGCCTCCAGTCCGCTGTCATCACGGTAATGGTAAACATTCCCCCTGAATGGTGCCGAATAGATGCAGAGGTCCCTGTAGCAGAGCGATTCGAACATGAGCCCTGCGGTCTCAACATCCTTGAGAAGCGCTTTCGGCCCGATTCCGAGAGCCGCCACCGCAAGGGACGGATCCACGAAATGCCTTTTCGGGGATTTGCGCATACGGATCTTCGATCGGATCCCCGGAAGCCAGGGTTTCTGCTCTTCGATGATGAACATCCTCTTCAGTGCGTCCAGATATCCGGATGCGGTCAGAGGGGATATAGGCAGGTCGGCATCCTTCACATCATTGGCGAGAACTGATATCCTCGCCTCTGTCGCATTGTTCCTCGCCAGCGACCTGAGTACGCGTCTCACCGTCGCAGGATTCCTCCTGACCCCGTCCGTCCTGGAGAAGTCGAAGTTCACTATCATGTCCACATACCTCTTCGATATGAGCATCGCTTTGTCATCATCAAGTTTCAGTCCGGCAGGCCATCCTCCCCTGCATATCAGATTCACGACCTTCTCATATCCCGCTTCGGATATTGACGACACCGGTCTTGCCCCGAGGAAGAGCTCTGACAGCGAAACCGATCCTTTGCTCTCTCCGGACTCGAAGAGAGACATCGGGCGCATCTTCACCGGTGCGAACCTGCCGACACCGGAATGTTTCGTCGATTCAAGAGGGGGCGTGACAGAGCCCGTGAATATGTACATGCCCTTTCGGCCGGAAAGGTCGATGTTGTATCTGGCGGTGTCCCACAATGCCGGAACATCCTGCCATTCATCTATAAGGCGCGGTTCGTCTCCCCTGAGGGCGATCTCGGGATCGGTATCAGCCAGTATGCGGTTCTTGGGATTCCCGATGAATATGGAGGATTTGGAATGGGCTATGCCCGTCCACGATTTTCCGCACCATTTGCATCCGGATATCTGAACGGCGCCGAATAGTTCCAGCATGTCCTTCACCTCCTTATCGACGATCCTCGGAACATAATGCTCCCTGATCTCGTCGTCGCTCAAAATGACCGGATCCTTCATGAATATTACATCCGAGTCATGCTATTATAGGTTTTGCAGAGGTTTCATTATATGTTTTGCAGAGGTTTCATTATATGTTTTGCAGAGGTTTCCTGGGGTTAGTACATTCGGGGAAATGTTCTTCTTCGAATATACTAAAAAGTCAAGTTGAAACAACAATTATTTTAGAAAGTAGATATCTTTACAGTTGAGAGAAAGTACTGTCGAAGTAGATAAGAGAGACGCCGTCAGGAGCAAGCAGACGTATGTCTGCGAGTGACCGACGGCGTCTCTTTTCGAATTTTGCCCCCGTACGGAACTCCCGCGGCCTGCGGCGTGGGAGCGTCTGCTGTTACGGGGGGATGATCCGGCGGTGCGGGACGTCACGCTTTGTAACAGATCTCGTCCGGAGTTCTGAAGGCCAGGGCGTAATGGGGGCGCTGCGTGTTGTAGAATTCTATGAACCCGCCCAGAGCGTCCTTCTTTGCTTCTATGTCACCATCTGCCGGGAGGTCCGCCTCCCGCCGGATGGTGCCGTGCCAGCGCTCCACTTCCCCTGTTGTCGTGGGCTTGCGGATCACTCCCAATATATGTCTTATCCCGTACTCCTCGCAAAAGCTGCCGAATCTCGTGTCGCCTCCTCTTGTGGCGCACCACTGGGTGCCGTTCAAATCAACATAATCGATCTGCCACATCTCGTTGGGGCATCCGGCACAGAACGTCTTGTACGCCTTCCCCTTCTTGATCGTGACGGGTCCGTATCCTGCCTTCGCCAATGCTTTGCGGACGGTGGGCGCGGACGCCTCCGCGCCCGACATGATCTTTATCTTCTCGACCCCCAGGAACGGATACTTCTTTTTGACCCCGACCGCCTGTGCCAGTATCTTGTCGCAGACGTGATCTCGGCCGGGCTCAGAGCCCGGCCGCCGTGTAACGATAAGCTCTCTCGCCCCCCTTTTGAACGTATAGACAGTCCTCTCCCCCGCATGTTTCTTCTCGAACAGCCTGTCGACCCAGTTCTTCACGAACGGGTGGCTCGTCCCGAGAATGCCGCCTGCTTTGCGGAGGCTGGGCCCGTTCTTCACCATCTCGGCGGCGCGCCACCTCAGGCTCTGTTTAGCAACCTCAAGTTTTTCTAGTCGTTTCGCTTCTCTCTTATCAGGATTCTTTCTTGGCATTTCCAACAATCCTGTGAAGAATCCCACTTCTTTAAACAGCCAGTCACTTTCGCGGAGAAACAGACAGTATCTCACGGACATACGTCCGTTCGATATCGTCTGCTCCTCTCACCATTATAAACTTAATTGTTTACTGAAACAATAGATTCGGGTCAGAATCGCATTCTTTCATAGCTTCATTCTTGAAGATATAAATCTAATGTAAGACATACGAAAGCAATCAACAGCGTTCGATGTGTTCGTAAATACGGTGAGTGAGTTCGTACATGCTTAATTCGAAAAGAAATAACAGAGAGTTATGTCCCATCTGCAATGAAAATGAAGGCACTATCCAAATCTCGGATTCAATAGTTTGTGAGAACTGTATGCCTGCTGAATTTCAAAACAATCCCCTGTATTTGAGCTCGAGAAAAATCAAATTCATGCTATATGATGATCCGGATTACGAGCGTGTTTCTGGTAGAACGAACAGAGTACCACGAACCGTGCCTGACGCATTCAGATCAAAGTTGATAGTTTCGAATGAAGAATACACTATCTCTGACGAAATAAATACTCAGATAAAAACCGCGGATCATATCGATATAGCCGTATCTTTCATTTTTAGCTCAGGATTGAATTTGATTTATGATTCGCTTTCCAATAAACAAGAAGAGTCACAGACGAGGATTCTGACGACTGCATACACAGGTTCCACCGAAATGGATGCGTTGCACAGCCTCTTCAGATTGAAGAATACGTCAGTCAAAATGGAATTAAAGGCTGATAGGCGTAGATTCCACTCAAAAAGCTATATCTTCCACAGATCTGGAGGCAGAGGCACTTTATTGATGGGCTCTGCGAATCTATCAAAATCTGCTTTGACAACAGGCATAGAATGCATGGTAAGGATCTCTGAATCAGAATCTCCGGAACTTTATTGCGGAGCCGTGAAGAATTTTAACATGTTGTGGAAGAATCCGAGATTCCGACCTGTATCTTTTTACAACAGGGCAGAGATAGAGGATGCGTTAGATGCTGGAAAAAACGGAGTTGGAGAATGCTAGACAACAGAGCTGCTGATGAATATGAATCCTCAGAGGAGATGCTGATCAGAGTAGAGCATAACCCCTCAGTCAATTATGTGCTACACCAGAATGGATTCCCGTTGATATCGAAAATATATATCGAGAATCAAACCGACAAGACATTCAGTAATCTTAGAATCACAATCAAATCAGAGCAAGGTTTTCTGATTGAGAAGAGTGTATATGCGTCATTAGGTCCATATGCATCAATTGACCTCATTGCAAACGAAGTTCAAGAACTGTCTAAAATAAACGCAGACTATCTTTTGAATCAGACGGAGCGAACGCGTGGAAACTTCTCTGTGACTGTTTTTGATGATAGGCGATTGGCTGAATGGACCTCGGATGATGTATCAATAATCCCCTTTGATCACTTCCCTGGTCTTTCTGAACCACGACTGATATCTGCATATGTTACTCCAAATTCCCAACCGGTAAAGTTCTTCACTAGTAAAGTATCAGATTTATTGAGAAACGTAGGGCTCAGTCCCTCCCTCGAAGGATATCAGAGCAACGACCGGGGCAGAATAAAGCAGATGGTAACCGCTGTATATCAAGCAGTAGAGAATCTGAATCGCATTTACTCCTCCATACCGCCTTCATACGAAGAATCAGGGCAAGAGATGCGAGGGGCTGATGAAATAATGAATATGAAAATGGGGAACTGCCAGGACTTGAAGATGTTATAAGCATCCAGT
>JAAYKC010000171.1 GCA_012522645.1 Thermoplasmatales archaeon | reverse complement strand
TTCTGCGCTGGCTCGTCCCCAAGTTCATCCAAGCCTGCAGCGGCTATATGCCCTGACTTAAGAGCATCATACAACGCAGAATTGTCCACCAATTTCCCACGAGAACTATTGATGAGGATTGCTCCATCCTTCATTGATTTCAATTCATCCTTTCCGATGATATGATGTGTGTCTGCATTATAAGGACATTGGAGAACAACAACATCACTTGAAGAAATCAATTCATTGAACTCGAGCGGCAAGACCTGCTCTGCTTCCATAGTTTGGGAAGACACATAGGGATCGTACGCTCCAACTTGGAACCCAAGTGCTCGCAACTTTCTACACATATTTCTAGAAATTCGACCAAATCCAATTGTACCAACATGCAACGAGGTGAATCGGTGGACTGGACGGCCAGTTTCGCTCCAATGCCAAGCGCTCTTCTTCGTCTCAGCCACATACATTGGAAGCCTTCTGACCAACATGAGGATAAAGGATATATTGTGGTCTGCCACTTCGTCGGTACAGTAGTCAACAACGTTGGTACAAACAATCCCCCGCTCTGTTGCGGCTGGGATGTCTATTATGTCGGTACCTACTCCGTAGCGGGCAATAATCTTTAAGTTTGGAAGTGCCACAATTGTCTGACGGTTAATATTTGCATACTGGACCATTAACGCATCAGCATCTTTCGCTTGGTCAGCAACGCCTATCCCATCCTTACACTGCAGGCCTATCACCTCTGCTCCGATTGGCTCGAGGATACTTTTTTCTATTTCATTGTCTTTGTAATCGTAATCAGTAATATACACTTTGTATTTAGACATTCGCTCCAACCTCTCAACATATACTACAAGTTATGAGATAATCCTAAGGTATACTGGAAATTTCACCCTGTCAACACATTTTTTTCTAATATTTATAATACAAGTTAAAGGTACTTGTATTATTTCTATTCTTGATGTTTACTAGAACGTATAAATAGAGGGATGTATGAGAACGTCAGGGGCAAGTCAAAAAGTATATGATTATGTGTATGAGGGGATTAAGACCGGGACATGGCAACCAGGAGACAAAATCCCTTCTGAGCACGAATTGTCAGCGAACTTACAGGTAAGCAGAGTCTCCGTTCGTAAGGCACTCGATCAGCTTGTAGGGATTGGATTACTTTTAAAACGGCAAGGTTCAGGAGCCTATGTCACACAAATTGCAACACTTGATGCCCTTGATGCCATGATGCCCGTAATTCAAATGAACGATATGGAAGTAATCAAGCTTCTTGAGTACCGCATTGGATTTGAGACTACCAACGTTGAATTATTGCAAGCCAACATAACACAGCAACTTATCGAACAATTAGAGAAATGTCTTGAAATGATGCGGTTATACAGGAATGATCAAGAACGATTCTATATCCATGATTATCAATTCCATCAAATCATCGCCGAAGGAACTGGAAATCCTTTTGTCATCAGAATTTCACAATTGCTCACCGAAATGCTCAAAAACCACTTCTTGAAGTTAAATCTAAAGATAGGTCCTGAAATAGGTCTCGAATATCACGAGAAGATCATCGAAGCCATTAAAGAGAATGACTTTATAATCGCTGCTCATTATATGAAACGTCATATGTTAGTAACCATCGAAGCAGTCAAGAACGCTCAAGTAGCCGAAACTACCATCATCCAAAGCAACAGTACCAGTCAAAGCAAAAAATAGTATCCAAAGGGGAATAAGTCAGGCACAAGACGGCAAAAGAGGCATCCCAACGTGTCCATACAGAGGCTACTTCATTACTGAAGTTGGGCCAGTTGAGTGGAACCTACTGGACCAAGCTCTAGGTAAACTCTATCGCTGTGGCTCACCTACAGCCTGCTCACCTACACACAAGAACACAACGTTGAACCGACCGACGAGGTCGTCGCCTTGGTGAAGGAACGCTATCCCCTGCCGGCAGAGTATGACTGGAACATGGTGCGGTAACAC
>JAAYKC010000030.1 GCA_012522645.1 Thermoplasmatales archaeon | reverse complement strand
GGGATGATACGGGAGACATTGACGAAGGTCCTGGCATACAACAACCACAAACAGGTCAGGGCCAATATGATCGGGATCACAGGGAATGACATCTACATCGCGGACGTCTAGTTATGCAACAGAGTAGGAAACGTCCCTGCTTACCGGGAACGGGGAGTGAAAAAGAAATATAGAGCTGGCTCCATGAAGCGGTCGTGACAGATGAACCTATGCTCTGCGCGGCGGCGTTCTTCAGGAACAAGGGCAAAAGCGTCGTGACCGAAAAGGAGTTCCTCATGGGGATATCCATGGACTTCCGGTGGATGCCCTACTCCGATGCGAAGGAACTGCTCAGCGCCCTGTTGGCCGCCAAGGTCGTAAGCAGGGACGGGGACCTTGTACGGCCGACCTTCAACGTGTCAGATGCAGATATCCCCGCGGCATACAGGCCTCCTGCGGACATCATAAGAACGGCCGCTCTTTCCAAAGTAACGGATTCCATGAATTTCCCGCAGATGATCGCATTCGCCGAGAAGCACGGAATGAAGAAGAAGGATTTCATCTCAGCAAGCAACGCCCTGCAGAAGAGGTTGGGAATATCCCCGGAAGCGGCCGGCCTCATAGTCCTCAGAGACGGCGGGACCGACATCTCGGAGATCGCCGAGAGGGTGTACGCCGGGATCTCAGAGGGATGATCACTCTCTCCTTATGAAATCCTGAAGGGTCATCTTGCCGCCGGATGAACCGGATGTGCCGCCGGAGTATGTCACGTTCTCCATGAGGGATATCCCCAGGGCCTTCTCCATCCTTGACACCAGCTTATCCTCGGGGATCATGTTGTTCGCTTCGATCTTCGACAGCATTCCCTTCTTTATCCCGATGGATGCTGCGAAATCCTCCTGGCTCATGCCCTTGTCCAGACGGGCCGCCTTTATCACGTCACCGTAATCGTCCCTGAGATGCCTGGAGTCTTTCTGCGAGTAGATGTCACGGGTCTGCATCCTCCTCTCGCGGTTCTGAAGCCGGTTCTCTATGGCCTGCGCACTGGGACCTTTCTGGGCCGTCCCTTTCGACTCCCTCTGCTCATCCCCGAACTTGGCACATGCCCCGCACAGGTTCAGTTTGGTCTTGTCTATGAATACGGGCTTTGTCGCCGGCACTTCCTTGCCGCACATTTCGCAGATCATATTACTCATCCCAATGACGGATAGCTAATTAAACATGACGAGATACACTCAGATAACCTTTCTTACCTACATAATATCAGTCACTCATACGAAAGGTAATAAAAGGAGGCGTATTATTGATGAGGGGGATAGAATGGAGACGGAGAACTCACAGAACAAAGAGTTGGCCTCTGAACTTAAGGCTAAAATAAACCTCCTGGAGGAGCGCAATGTGAGGTTGATGGAGGACCTGCAGAACGCTGAGAACGAGAAACGCTACTCCGAGAGCGAGCTCTTCAGGCTCCAGAAGGATCTTACCAGGCTCAGAGCGGAGATGGAGAGGCTCAAGAGCCCGCCGCTCATAGTCGGGACCCTGAGGGACGGGCTGCCGGACGGCCGTGTTGTCGTCAAGAGCTCCACGGGACCTGATTTCATAGTCTCTGTCTCAGAGTACTGCCCCACGGAGAATCTGATCCCCGGATCGAGGGTATCTCTCAACAAGCAGACACTGGCCGTGATGAGCGTGCTGCCGTCGCCTCTGGACCCCATAGTCACAGGGGCCGAGATACTGGATAAGCCGGACATCACCTACGATGACATAGGCGGCCTCAAGCAGCAGATGCTTGAGCTCAGGGAAGCGGTGGAGGATCCGCTTCTCAGACCGGAGCTCTACGCCAAGGTCGGCATAGAACCGCCCAAGGGCGTTCTGCTGGTGGGTCCCCCGGGAACGGGGAAGACCCTTATGGCCAAGGCTGTCGCCAATGCGACCCAGGCATCCTTCATAAGGCTTGTCGGGTCCGAACTCGTCCAGAAGTACATCGGAGAGGGTGCCAGACTGGTCCGCGAGCTGTTCGAGCTTGCCAAGGAGAAGGCGCCCAGCATAATATTCATAGACGAGCTGGATTCTGTCGGTGCCAAGAGGCTTGACGTATCCACTTCCGGAGACCGTGAGGTCCAGAGGACCCTCATGCAGCTCCTGGCGGAACTGGACGGATTCTCGCCCCTGAGCGATGTCAAGATCATAGCGGCCACGAACCGCCCCGACATACTGGACGACGCTCTGCTTCGCCCCGGCAGATTCGACCGCATAATCGACATAGGCCTTCCCGACCTGGACGGGCGCACTGAGATATTCAGGATACACACGTCCAGGATGAACATGGACGACACCGTGGTGCCGAGGAAGATGGCGGAGATCACCGAAGGCGCTTCCGGGGCGGAGGTTAAGTCCATCTGCACGGAAGCGGGGATGCTCGCCATAAGGGACAACAGGGACACCGTGACCATGGATGATTTCCTCAACGCCAAGATCAAGGTGCTTGAGGCGGGAAGGAACAAGGTCAAGCCCGTTCCGGCCCTGATGTTCGGATAGGATTAATTCATATCCTCATCGGGGTCATCGCCGCCGAAGAACGTCTGTCCTGCGGCGGCGTATATGCCTTCCAGCCCCTCGCCCGTTTCCGAAGATGTTGCGAAGACCTCTCCGAACATCCCGAGGCCGTCCACGGCTTTGTACAGCTCCTGACCGACCACCGTACTGGGGTCCGCGCTCTCATCCAGAAGGTTGGAGTACAGTGCATATTCATCATTGTGCCAAAGGATCATCCTGTCCACGGTTTCCTCATCGACCGTGTCCGTTTTGGTGAGCACGTTGATCATCGGGACGGCCAGTCTGAACTGGACAAGGGAGGACAGGACCATGGATGAGATGAACCCGTTGGGGCTCCTGCACAGCATAGGATCTAGAAGATAGACGGTCATGGACCTCTCCTTGCCCAGGGCATCCATTATCACGTTGGATGATTCCCTGAAGGCGAACAGCTCCAGCTGCCCGGGCGTGTCCACCAGCAGGAAGGTGCTCTTCATCTCGTTGACTGCATCGGTGAGCTTTTCCACATTAAGTGCCATGAGGTCGGCGGCGACCACCTGTGCGCCGTTGGGACCCAGTCCGTACTCGTCCATGACCTCGTTCATGGATACCCATTCCCTGATGTCCACATCCGCATCATAGGGCAGAGCGTCCGCCCCGGGGTCCAGGTTCAGGACCGCGGTGTCTATGCCTCTCTCCAGAAGCCACGAGCGGTATGTGCTGACGAGTGTGCTCTTGCCGCTTCCGGCCGTGCCTACGAAATAGATTATCTTCATTTGCGCTCGGCTCTTCAATGCCCCGTCGATACAAAAACCTGCTTCTTCGAGTCGGTTAAATATATATCAGAAAGAAAGGAGTACGTGTCATTATGTTATCCGGTAGACAAGTCGAATGCAAGGACAAACTCACCGGGATCCTGGCTCTTATTGCGGGAGTGATTCTTTTCGCAATAGTGCTGTACTGCGGCACAGGAGTCGATTGGGCCCTCAGCAATGAATCATTCATACCTTATGTGAACAGCCAGACCGTGTACGGGCAGGTCTTCAGCGTCGGAGTCACGATCGGCGGGGTCCTGATCGCCCTGTACGGGACAGACCTCGTTCTGATAAAAGGGAACGGCGTCCTGTCCGCTTCCGGGATATTCTTCATCATCACCGGCATTACGGCAATGTACCTTACCCTTATCGTGACCACTTGGGATTTCCACGGGGACCTGATGATCCTCATGGCCCTCTGCGCACTGATCGGCGTCATACTGCTGACGGTCAACGATTGGGCGGGGAGAAGATTCTTCACCGGCGGCATATCGATGATCCTGATCTTCGTGGTCTTCGCATTGATCGCAGCCGAAGGCATCTCGGAAGTCTATATCCCGGCGATGTACGGATTCTCAGCATGGCTGGTCCTCCAGGGCGTAAAATGCCTCTTCGGAGACCCTACTGTAAATAAATAAGGAGAGCCATTCAACCCAAAGGTGTTCTAATGACAAACAAACCCTCTATAGTATCGACAGGGAGGATCCTGGCTGCCCTTGGCGGGATCATCTGCATAATCGGACTCGCATTGACATTCGATGCGGACAGCAAGAATATCCTGGTGGAGATCGGGGTTCCCCTCGCATCCGCTGTTATGTTCTTCGCAGTCTGCGGCGGGCTCAGCTCCGACAGCTGCATGAAGAGAGGTGTGATCGCGTTCCTGAGCTTCCTCAACATAGCCGTCCTGGCGTTCGTAATGATCTACGGGACCATGGATCTCTGCCTGGGAGCGATCTTGATCCTGCTGGCGCTGGGTGTTCTCATATCGGGCGCATCCCCCAGTACCGCCAGATACATCGGGACCGACAGGGCCTGAAACCTCTTATTCTGATTGAGGGGGAGTTCTTCCCCCTTTCAATCAAAAAAGCCGTTTGCAAACTCTACCTTTTATCTACTTACTCTCTTATCCGTACCATTGGTGATTCCCAATGGATGAAAAATACACTTTCGCCCTCAGGAAGATTGC
Source organism: Thermoplasmatales archaeon (assembly GCA_012522645.1). Taxonomy (GTDB): domain Archaea; phylum Thermoplasmatota; class Thermoplasmata; order Methanomassiliicoccales; family Methanomethylophilaceae; genus RumEn-M2. The sequence continues at coordinate 16 of JAAYKC010000030.1, read as the reverse complement.
TCTGCTCGGCGGGATG
>JAAYKC010000151.1 GCA_012522645.1 Thermoplasmatales archaeon | reverse complement strand
CTTTGATGGGTACTATCCAAGCTTTGGGAGCACCGCTGTTGCCGGTGAACAGCCAGATGATCGATCAGGAACTGTTAAACAATTAAATCAAGATTTGCCTGCGGCATGATGATGTAGTTCCATTGGCCATGCCATGCTTCCCTGTGAAGGTTCAGCGATTGGAGCTCATCATCGGAGACCTTGATGCCCCGCTCGTAGTTGTTCGGGTCCACGACGCACCTGATCTTCAATCCCCCGCTTGTCGTGGTGGAGGCGATCAGGCTGACGATCACCTCGGTGGTTTCAAGCGGCCTGCCGCGCCAGTTCTTGCTGATGTAGCAGAAGAGCTTGTGCTCGATCTTGTTCCACTTCGAGGTGCCCGGCGGCAGGTGGGAGACATGGATCTCCAGGCCGCTGTCGTTGGCGAATGACTGCAGCGACGTCTTGAAGAGGCGGTTCCTCCGCCCGTTGCTGCCCCCTCCGTCGGCGGTGACCAACAGGCGGGTCGCCTGCGGGTAGCGCTCCCTGCCCATGGAATCCCACCAGCTGCGGATGCTGTTGACGGCGAACGCACCCGTGTCGGGGCCCAGGCCCACGTTCACGAACCCTTCGTTCGCCCCCACGTCGTAGATGCCGTAGGGGCTCGCCTTACCCAGGGCGGGGTCGAAGAAGTCGTGGTCAAGCACCTTGGCCGGCCGCCCCTTGGGCGCGTATTCGCCCCCTCCGTTCTTGTAGTTGCCCACCAGCTCCTTCTTCTTCGTGTCAACCGAGATCACCGGCATGCCCTCACAGAGGAAGGTGCAGGATTTGCCGTTGATGAAGGCGAACTGCGCATCGCGGTCGGGGCCGGACTCGCCCGCCTCCAGGTACTTCTTGTTCTGCTGCAGGCTGAAGCCCATCTCCTCGAGCAGCGCCTTGACCGTCACATAGCTCACCGGGATGCCCATGGCGGACAGCCCGTCGGCCAGGTTGCGCAGGCTCTTGGTCGTCCAGCACAGCGGGTTCTCAGGATTGCCGACCGTGTTGCCGTCGAGCAACAGCAGCAGTTTCTCCTTGATGTCGGGATACTGCGCCTCCACCGGCTTGCGCCCGGCCCCCTCGGCCCTCACCCTGCCGATCGCCGTGGGGGCGGGACGCGCCTTCGCGTCGCCCTCGGTGCGGGCCGCCTCGGCCTTGCCGTCGCTGATGGTGGTCCTGCTGACCCCCGTCAGCTCGTTCAGCTCGCCTATGCCCCCATGCCCCAGGTACTGGGCAAGCGATCCGAGGAAGAGACGGCGCCCCTTTTCGTCAAGCCTGGGCATCGTAACCTCCACCATACGGCGCAACGCTTCGTCTATCATGGAAGCATCATAGCACATGTGGGCCAAAGTAGCAATATAACAAACTAATTATTTAACAGTTCCTTAGGTACCAGATCGGCAAGATGAATCCAAGTGAAGCTCTCCTCCTCATGCGCTCGGGGCTGAGAGGAATTAAGACGAACTCGCTTAAGACAATCGAACAGCTCTAGCAAGAGAAACTCTTCGATCCACCTGAATTGACCTAGGAAGAGGGGATAACAGCTTGAAGTCACTGATTAGCAAAAACAGCCAAAAAGTAAGCGCTTAGTTTACACTTTCGAAAGTTCTAAATATCCTAACCAATTCAGGCAACATCTTGTAACTGTCCATCGGCAATGCCAACACGGTCCTGCAGAGTCTCTCCGTCACCGGACACTCGACATATTGCTTGAGTCCTTGTTCCTTGTAGACGGTCTGTTCATGGAGAGGCTTGGGGTAGTAGATCATCGTGGGGATGTTCTGTTCCTTGAGCTTGTTTTGAACATCATTTCGCTGTTGCTCATCTTTGAGTTGGATGGTGTACTGTGCCCAGGAAGAATAAAATCCTTCTGGGACAATTGGTGTCTTTACTCTATCTTTCAGTGCTTCTGTGTACCACTCTGCCACCTGGTTTACCGCCTCAAGCTCATATTCCATGAGAGCTTCCAGCTTCACCTTCAGCACCGATGCCTGGATGGTGTCCAAACGGCTGTTGATGCCCACCCGTACATTGTCGTACTTGAACGATCCCTTGCCGTGTACGGCAATGGACCTGAGGTACTCTGCTGTCTCATCACAGTTGGTGAAGATGGCACCGCCATCGCCATAGCAGCCCAAGGGCTTTGCGGGGAAGAATGAGGTGGCCGCCCCATCTCCGAAGGAGCAGGCGCGCCTCCCCTTGTATTCCCCTCCAAAACCTTGGGCTCCATCCTCAAGGACCTTGAGGTTGTACTTTTTAGCAACCTTCTCTATTGCATCGTAGTCGGCGGGAAGGCCGAAAAGGTCG
>JAAYKC010000029.1 GCA_012522645.1 Thermoplasmatales archaeon | reverse complement strand
CCACCGCCCCGGCCCTTGCCAGGGTCTCGGCGTCCTTGGCCGTGGACACACCTCCGGAGGCTATGACCTGGTGCGGGCATTTGTTTATGAATTCACCGGCGGCCTTCTCATCTATGCCCTTCTCCTGTCCTTCCACATCCACGTTCGTGTTGAGGACGGCGGCCAGAGGGATATCCTCTATGATCCTCAGCATGCCGTCCAATGTCACATCGGCGGCCTCCTGCCAGCCCTTCACCACTATCCTCCCGCCTGACGTGTCAAGTGCGAGTGTTATCTTCCCGGGGAAGGAACAGGATATGTCGGAGAGCCACTTCGGTTCCCTGATGGCCCTGGTCCCCACGATGACCCTGTCCACTCCTGCGGCCAGGAGCTCCTCTATGTCTTTGACGTCCCTGATCCCGCCGCCGGCCTGGACGGGCACACCGGACTCGTTGGCTATCTTCTCGATGGAATCTATGTTGCTCTCTTTGCCGAAGGCCCTGTCAAGATCCACCAGATGAAGGTACTTCGCCCCTTTCCCGACCCATCCTTTGGCCACGGACAGCGGATCGGGCATGATCACCTTCTCGCTGCCAGGCCTTCCGCCTACCAATTGCACGACTCTGCGGTCCATCATATCAACTGCGGGTATAACCATCATAAGCTTCTCTCTCCTGAGTCAGAAAGAGGTTTAGGTTCAGATGAGCCCCCGCTCTCAGGACGCAGTCGCGGTCTCACGATCTTCTCTCTTCCCGTCCGTGAGCGTGTTCTCATCTCCCCATACTCCGTCACCCCTCTGCCGGCATCTGAGCCAACGGAGGTTATGGCGGAATAGGCATAACAGAATAACAAACTGTCGATATCCGGGGAATAACGCAGGACGGAGCCCATTCCCTGTCCGCGCCGCGGTCATCCCCGGCGGCAGTCCTCCAGCACATCTTCCGCTGTGTCCAGGAGGAGATCATTGAGCTCTTTTGTTCCCACGGTCGTTCTGACGCAGTTCTCTGTCCTTCTCTTGGATCCGAAATCCCTGATCAGGACGCCTCTTTTCTTCATGCCGTTCACCAGGCAGGTGTGATCCACGGGGGACCTTGCGAGTATGAAGTTGGAATCGGACGGGAACGGCTCGAAACCAAGTTTCCTCAGGCCCTCGGCGAGCACAGGCCTCTCCTTTCTGACAAGGTCCACAGACCTTCTCAGGAAATCCTGGTCCTTCAGGGCGGCTATGGCCGCTCCTTCGCTCACCATGTTAAGGGAGTACGGGATCTTCACCCTGTTCATCTTGTCCGCGATATCCTCGCATGCTGCGGCATATCCTACTCTCAGACCGGCCATCGCATAGGCTTTGGAGAATGTCCTGAGGACTATCAGATTATCGAATTCGTTCACTCTTCTGATCATGCCCTCTCCGGAGTATTCGGCGTAGGCCTCATCGACGATCACGACACCGTCGAATCTTGACAGCAGGTCCTCCAGGTCCTTCTGCCTGAAGCAGTTCCCCGTGGGGTTGTTGGGTGACGGCGCTATCATGATCCTGGAGCCGGAGGAGACGAAGGAATCCACATCAAGCTGGAAATCCTCTGTGAGGTCGATCTCGCTGACCGAGCCCCCGTTCATCTTGACGAAGTAGTCGTATAGTGTATAGGAGGGCACAGGAACGGCGGCATTATCCCCCCATTCCGTGAATGTTTTGAAGGACACATCCAGAAGCTCATCCGACCCGGATCCTGTGACGAAGTTCTCCCTGTCCAGACCGTACAGTTCCGCCAGGGTGTCCCTGAGCCTGTCCGAGTAGGTGTTGGGATAGTTGTTTATGCTCCCTTCGAACTCCTTCATGAAGCGGGTCGCCGCAGGGTTGCTTCCCAGCACATTGGTGTTTGTGTCCATGCGGACAGCGTCGCCCACATCGGGGTTGTAATACCTCTTGAATCCCCGGGTGCTGCTTCTCATTTCCGCAGGCATTTCAGACCACCATGCGGTCTATGGGCAGGATCAGTATCCCCTTCCCCCCGAGCTTCTTCAGTTTGTTGACGGAATCGAACACATCGTGCTTGTCGATGACCACGTGTATCGCGACCATGTCATCCCTCCCTGCGATGTTCATGACCGTCGGCCCCTCCACACCGGGACAGGCCCTCTCCACCGCTTTGAGATTCTTAACGGGAACGTCGGCCATGAGATAGATCTTCTTCTCGGCATCAATGACGCTGCGGATGGAGTCCAGGATGTCGGTCACGGATTCCTTCTTCTCGGCCGACAGCTTACCGCTGATCGCAACGGCCTGGGACTCAACGATCACGTCAAGCTCCGTAAGGCGGTTCATCTTGAGCGTTGAACCGCTGGATACAAGGTCCACGATTATGTCTGAGACGCCCATGTACGGCATTATCTCCGCAGCACCGGAGACCTGGATTATCTTGACCTTCTTCCCGATCCTGTCGAAATAGGATTTGGTGAGATTCGGGAACGAGGTCGCAACCCTGCATCCGTCCGGTATGTCCGACGGGCTCTTCAATCCCAGGCTCTCAGGGATGGCCACGGACAGGCGGCAGTACCCGAACTCCAGGTCCAGCAGCTTCTGCATCCTGTATCCGGACTCAGCCACCTGGTCCCAGCCCGTTATGCCGAAATCAACGGCACCGGTGTTTATGAGCTCCGGAACATCCTGGGCCCTAACGAACACCACCTCAAGGTCCTGGTCCTTCACGGAGATGTAAAGTCTTCTGCCCCAATCCTCTCCCAGATCCAGGCCTGATTTCATCAGGAGCTCCACGGTTCTCTCGTTGAGCCTTCCTTTGTTCGGTATGGCCATTCTCAGAGTCATGCGTTTCCTCTCGTCCCTTCATGAATGGGCGCCCTTAATAACGTTTATGCAGAAGGAGGAAGCCATCTGTTGGTGATCTCGCCGCCCTCCGCCATCACCAGCTCAGGCACATCGCCATGGAGTGCCACGCTGTCCCCGCAGAAGATCGCGCATCCGTCAACGCCCTTCATGCGGGACACGCTCCGGGCCGCAAAGGATACTGACTCGGATGAACAGTCCCCGGTCAGATTTCCCGCCGCGGTGGCACAGGCATCCGCCAGCACGGGATCATCGGCGAACACGACGGCTATCTCGCTCTCCCCGAAGGATACTGACGGCCCGATCCTGCCGGAGGAGGAGCATACACTGAACATGCCCTCCCGTGCCGGGATCCTGAAAGCCAGGGCGGGAAGCTTCGGATTGTTCTGGTTTATTCCTACGACGACGTCCCTGTCGCTGCATATCGCTATGTCCCCGCCGTTATCCAATATGGCGTATCGGCAGCCTTCCGCATAGATCCTTTCCAGAGCGCAGGCGGCGACCGCCCCGGCCACTGAGGCCATGGGCCCGACCCCTGCGATCCGAGAGGCATCGCACATCCTCCTGATCAGAGGGGCGTCCTTCTCTGATGCGTCGTAGGGGTCATAGGTCATCCCGAAGAAGGGGTCCTCCCATATCTTCGCTCTGATCGCCTCTCGTTCTTCGAAGACCTCATCTTTCACATCCGCCAGGTACTCCTCGCCGGCCACGGCGGTCATGGCCGTTTCCCCGACTTCGAAATGGACCCTCTTTATCATAGGGGCAGGCTCAGAGCATGGAACGGGCACGCATTGAGGCATGTCCCGCATGCTATGCACTTCTCGTAGTTCAGGACGATCTCCCATGTCTCCGGGTCCGGCGTAAAGCATCTGGTCGGGCATACTGATATGCAGGCCCCGCAGTCCACGCACGCATCCTGGTTTTTTATTATCTGCTTATCGAAGGCTCTGATGGATATGCCGGCATCCGACAGGTACACGACACTGGCATCTATGTTCTCCTGTGTGCCCTTCATCTCCAGCACCATCACGCCTCCGTCGTCCCTGACCTCGGCCCTCAGGATGTTGGGCTGTATGTTGAATTTCGAGACGAGTATGTACGCAACGGATTCCTGCAGATTATCATCGCTGAACCTGAGCTTGTATCTTTTCTGGATCATCTTCTGACCTCCAGCGGTTTGACGGTCCCGGTCTCGGGGAGCCTGAAGATGGGCTCAGTGAGCAGGAACTCGCCGTTCTCTATCCAATCCTTCAGCTTCTCCGCCACCTGTCTTGCCTTTCTGTAGGACGAGAGCGGAGACGTTCTTATCTTGTGCCCTTCATAATCCACGGTGCCGGACCTCAGCTCGGCGTAGCTGTACTCACCGAGAGCGGCCCTGCCCTTCTCGGTCACGCTGTAATCGACCAGGGTGGTGTACAGGTCCTCATCGGAGACGGCGGCGCGCTTCATGATATCGGCGTTCAGAATGGGGATGGGTATGCCCACGCCTATGGCTATTGACGTACCGTATCTGTGCACATCCATGCCTCTGACGTAATCGTGATCCATCTGCTTCATGTCGCCCATCAGCGCCAGGGTCCTGGACCCGTTGACCGGCACTCCGTTCCTCTCGGGAGCGGCCGTATCATACTGGGTCCCCTGCCATGCGACATACCCCTCGCCTCCGCCGAGGAAGATGCGCGTCCCGCCGCCGATCGTTTCCAGATGCGGGTCGTTGAGCAGAGGGGACAGCTGCCCGGAGGTGCTGTACGTTATGTTCTTCATGCGGGGCAGGAGCTTCCCCATGTATGTGTACAGGGTACGGTCCAGGGTGTTGGTGGCCGCAGAATAGTTCTGATAGACGTTGCGCGGGTTGAACATGTACGCTTCGTTGAGATCGTCAAGCGTTATGTAGGTGTCAATATCCTTCCTGACATAGCAGTCCGTTCCGGGGCCCCAGGCCCTCAGGCGGACCCTGTTGCCCGCTATCAGCTCCTCGATGACATGCCCTCCTCCGTATCCGAACTCACCGCTGTTCTCGCGCATTGCTGTGGACCCGATGTAAGCGTCCACCGCGGCGAGCCCGCCGTATGCTTCCACGCCGTTGAGGCGTATGTCAGTCATGCGTATGGGCGGATCCGAGTGTCCGAAATTCAGGAACGCCCCGGATGAGCACATGGCACCGAAGGTGCCTGTTGTGACAACATCAACCTTCTCCGCCGCTTTCTCCGGTCCCTTGGACCTTACGAGGTCTATCACCTCCTCGGCCGTATAGACGACGGCCTTCTTCCGGCGGATCCTCTCATTGATCTCCCCATACGTTTTCATGTTATCACAGCAATCCTTTGGATTGTGCCAGCTCCGCATTGAGCACGGAGCCGCCGGCTCCGCCTCTGAGGGTATTGTGGGAGAGGAGGAACATTTTGATGCAGTCGTCCTTCTTCCTTACCCTGCCTACGGTGGCAGCCATGCCCTTGGCCCTTCCGGCACCGCCGGCGAACACATCTATGGCGGGCTGGGGCCTGTTGTTCTCTCTCCTGACTATTATCGGCTGGAAGGGGGCTGAGGGGAGTTTCCGCTTCTGGGGCTCGCCTCTGAAATCCTCCATCACCCTGATTATATCCTCTGCGGAGGCCTCATCTTCCGTTCTCAGTATGACGGATTCGAGATGTCCGTCTATGACGGGCACTCTGGCACAATTGGCATACGTTCGGAATCCGGCGGGGGTGAACGTTCTGTTCTCATAGCTTCCCAGGATCTTCCCAAGTTCCAGTTCCATCTTCTCCTCTTCACCGCCGATGTACGGTACGACGTTCCCCAGTGCATCCAGGGACGGGACGCCGGGATAACCTGCACCGGAGAGAGCCTGATATGTGGATATGAACACTTCTTTCAGCCTGAATTTCTCATTGATCGGATGGAGAGGCAGGGCCGCTCCGGTCGTTGAGCAGTTCGCATTCGTGACTATGAACCCTCCGTTGGAGAAGGTGCTCTGACCTCTTACGGACATCAGATGCTCCGGGTTCACCTCAGGTATGAGTATGGGCACTTCCGGGTCCATCCTGTGAGCACCCGCATTGGAGAAGACGGCCGCCCCGTTGGCGGCAAGTTCCGTCTCGACGGGCCCCGCCACATCTGACGGGAGGCCTACGAACGCCACTCTGGCCCTTTTGGCGATATCCTTTGGGTTCGTATTCCGGATCTCAAGGCCGAGGGTCTCCTCCTTGAACTCGTAATCTCTGACCTTGAGTACATCAGCCAGTTTCTTGCCTTCCGAACGCTCTGATGCGTACAGCCCCTCTATTGAGAAGAGAGGGTGGTCCTCCAACATCTCGATGAATCTCTGACCGATCATGCCCGTGGCGCCGAGGATCGCTACTTGTGTTTTTCTCATATCTCATCATCCAATGCATTGTGCGCAATAACTGCTAGAACGATTCCT
>JAAYKC010000028.1 GCA_012522645.1 Thermoplasmatales archaeon | reverse complement strand
CCGGACAGGGTATGTTGTTTATATAGATGAAAAAGTATCGCAAGTTCATGGCAGACCAGAAATGCTCCTCATGCGGCATAGGGCTCTACGGCGAGGGCACCACGACCTTCAAATGCCCCAGCTGCGGCGTGGACCGTATAGGAAGATGCGCCCAGTGCCGTGACCAGGGCGTCAAGTACGAGTGCAAGAAGTGCGGATTCGTCGGACCGTGATATCCATGGCGAAGATCGTTGCAGGATACGATATCTATCCGACGGACGCGGATGTGAATTTGGACGATGTGATAACCGCCATACCGAAGGCCATACCCGAGGGCATCAGGATCCTTGAGGCAGACATAAGACCTGTGGCATTCGGACTGAAGAAGGTCTTCGTCGGATTCATGATCGAGAGCGAGGACGAGGATATCGGGACGAGGCTGGAGGACAGTCTCCGCGCCATAGAGAACGTGGAGAACGTCGAGTGCGTTACCACCAGTAACGTCTGATCCCGAAACCGCTTATTCCTTTCAGTTATGCAATGGGGTCCGGGTGTAACTCGGCACCGGCTTCTCGGCGTTGTCCCGCTTCAAAACCGTGCTTCATCCCCTGTGCTCCCGCCTGCTGTTTCTGAGATATTGCTCGGATCTGCACCGGGATGATTCCTGGGAAACTGTTTTGAACACAATACGTATCCTTATGCCGAGGGATGATCTTGGAGGAGGTTGACTCTGATGCCGCCGGCAGTCTTGCCAAAAGAGCCATACCCAACGTGTTATTGAACTTCCTGCCTTTCGTCCTCACCGCTGTTGTGGGCCTTTTCATGGTCCCGTTCTTCATCGGGAAATTGGGTATTGTTGGATACAGCGTCGTCCCTCTGGCACTCTCCATGACCGGATACATCAACCTCATATCCGATGCCATATCGAACTCGATGGGCCGTTATCTCGCGGTCGCGATACAGCGGAACGATCTCGAGGAGGCCGAGAAGGTGTACAACACCGCGTTCTTCGGTCTTCTCAGGATCGCGATCGTGGCAGTGCCTGTGATCGTCGTCCTGTCATTCCTTTCCCCGACCATTTTCAATATAACGTGGTCCGACCCCCTCACGGTGCAGCTCTTCTTCCTGACCATGTTCGGATCGATGATAGTGATCTCCTGGAGCAGCTTGTTCCTCATGGTGCTCTTCGCATCCAACAGGATAGATCTCATCGGTTTGGTCAGGTCGGTCAACATAATCATTCAGTTCGGACTGGTGATTGTTTTCCTGACGGGTTTCACCCCCGACATCATATACATCGGGATATCCTACGCGATCGCTTCCTTTGCTTTCATGATATTGGGGTGGGTGCTCATGAAGAGAGTGCAGCCCGGCCTGAGAGTCAGGAGATCCGGTTATGGCCCGGGGCGCTTCAGGGACATGGCGGGCCTGGGCGGATGGACGCTGATCAACAACCTGGGCAATCTGCTGTTCATACAGATGTCCCTCATCATGGTGAACATCCTGTACGGCTCGGAGTACGGAGGCAATTTCGGTATCGTGGTAT
>JAAYKC010000027.1 GCA_012522645.1 Thermoplasmatales archaeon | reverse complement strand
TGTTGGAGACCGGATCGATAGTACTTGACGGGAACGTCGAGAAGGTGCAGTGCGAGGTCATAAAATATGATTTCTCCGCACATGCGGACCACAAACAGATTGTGCAGTTCGTAAGGGACTGCGACCCGGAGAATGTGGTCTTCATGCACTCGGAGACCCGGGAGCTCTTCCTCAAGGATCTGAGTGATTACAATGTCATCCTCCCTAAGACCGGAGAGGCGTTCGAGCTTGACGTATGAAGAGGAAATGATAGCCGCGTTCCTTGCGGAGGACGTAGGCACCGGGGATATCACTACGGAGCTTACCGTCCCGGATTCAGTGGGGCGTGCCGTCATACGCTGCGAGGGGGATGCGATTGCAGCGGGTCTTCAATACGCAGGCATGGTGTTCGGACTGATGGGCGTTGGATCCGAACAGGCTGTCGGGGACGGTTCCCGTGTCAGCGAAGGTCAGGAAGTCATGAGGCTGGAAGGGCCTCTCAGGGGCATAATGACATGTGAGCGCACCGCTCTGAATATCATCATGAGGATGAGCGGGATAGCCACAGCCACCGCCGCCGTCCTGGAATCCTGCAGAGAACGGAATCCTGACATATGCATAGCCGGCACTCGTAAGACGACCCCGGGTTTCAGATGCTTTGAGAAGGCGGCCATCTCCTTAGGGGGCGGGAATCCCCACAGATCAGCTCTCGATGAGATGATGCTCATCAAAGATAATCATATAAAGGCCGCTGGCGGCGTGGCAGATGCCATGGAGGCATCCCTGGATGCGCCCTATTCCATGAAAGTGGAGATAGAGGTCGATACCGCAGAGGATGCGGTCACGGCTGCTAAGATGGGGGCGGACATAATCATGGTGGACAACAGGTCCCCTGAGGAGACTGCGAGGATCCGTGATGCCATCAAAGCAGTGAACAAGAACATCATAGTAGAGGCTTCCGGAGGCATAACCGCCGAGAACGCCCCGGATTATGCCTGTTCCGCCGACATGATCTCCCTGGGATCGCTGACACATTCAGTGAAGGCGATCCATTTCTCGCTGGATATCCTCTAGGTCCTGTGGTACTGGGAGACGTCCGCATCCCATCCCATGGCCGTCGCTACGATCTCCGCCACATGATACGTCCTGAATCTTGCGACGGTATCGAACTGAACATAGCAGAACGGGCATGATGTCACCACCGCATCCGCCCCCGATTCTGCGAAAGAGCTCACTGCCTCATCCCGTATCCTCTTCGAAAGATCTTCATTCACCCCTGAGACCCCTCCGCCGCAGCACATGTTCTCCTCCGTCCCGAGGGGTATCGCCCCTGTTGCTGACACTATGTCTGAAAGAATGCCGACAGCAGACAGCCCGTGCCCTTCGCATACAGCTTCGCAGTGGCATCCGGGGAAGACGGCCAGTTTCAATCCGGAGCTGCGCACCACTTCCTTCCTGACGTCTCCGATCCTCTCTTGCAACAGCTCCAGGAAGCCTACTACCTCCGCTCCGGTGTACTTTGATGCGGAATCCAATGATATCGTACAGCCGTCGCATATGCTGATTATCCTGCGGCCTTCCGCCTTCCCGGCGATTATGGCCGCTGCGGCCTTCCAGACGTCCGGGTTCATCGGGCGCAGCCCCACGGGCTCCATGCAGCAGACCTCGCTGTCCATATCCGGCACGTCCATGCCCAGCTTCTTCAATACATACTTCACAGCCGCCTCGATGTGGGGCAGTCTCGAGGGGACAGTGCACCCTCTGTACAGAACATCACTCACGGGGCCATCCCTCCCTGTCCAGAATCGGGCGGAGCGCATCCGAATCCGCTTCCCCTGCAGGTGATAGACCCAGGCTCTCCCTTTGAGAAGCTGTTCTCTTGGATACCGCAAACGTTCTTCCGGTCCTGTAGACCTGAACGGCTGTTCTCTGATACCTTTCGGGGATCTCCTCGGAAATGCTCCTCAACAGGGACATCATCTCCGCTACGTCTATCTCCTGAGGGCACGCCATTGAACACCTGTGGCACATAAGACAGTCCCAGATCCTGTCCGGAACCTCGCCGTCGGTCACTGAGGCCACGGCCTCATCAGGTATCACCCCGCCGTGACGGGCACTGGGACATGCATCCGTGCATGCGCCGCAGGAAATGCATCTGTCCAGACCCAAAAGAACCCTGATCTCTCCGCAGTCCATGCAGTTGTGAAGAATGTTGCGTGTATAAATCCTGTGCGAGGGAAACCCTTAATCGTTATGAGTCTGTTGCCCGGTCATGGCGATTGATTTCGATGATTACGAGTGTCAATACTGCGGGAAGCCCTGCACCAATTTCGTGTTCGCTGCCTTCGTCTGTGACAACCCTGAATGCATAGAGAAAGCTCGGCTGGACCGCGGCGGGCCCGGCGGCCACATGAAGAGGAAGGCTGAGGGAAAGCCCATCATCCCGGAAGATCTTGACTGTGACGATTAGTGCCTGAACACGCGACAGCCTGTGAACACCATCGCCATGCCGTGCTCGTTCACGGCATCTATGACCTCCTGGTCCCTTATCGATCCGCCCGGCTGTATTATGGCGGTGACTCCCGCCTTGGCGGCCTCATCCACACCGTCCCTGAAGGGGAAGAAGGCATCTGACGCCATAACGCACCCTTCAGTCGGCTCATTGGCCTTCATGGTGGCGATCTTGGCTGAGTCCACTCTGCTCATCTGTCCCGCACCTATCCCCACGGCACGTTCCCCTTTGACATAGACCACGCTGTTGGATGTGACGTGCTTGACAAGCTTCCATGCGAACAGCATGGCATCGATCTCCTCCTCAGTGGGGGCACGCTCCGATATGATCTTGAGATTGTTCCTGTCGACGGTCACGTCCTCATCCGTCTGAACGAGCATCCCGCCCTGTACCTTCTTCATCTTGAACTCTCGCTCCCTGTGAGAGGGGCCTATCGGACTGCCGACCCTCATGAGACGGATGTTCTTCTTCTTGGAGAGCTTATCATAAGCTTCAGGAGAGAAGTCGGGAGCGATCACCACCTCGACGAAATACTCTGCTATCCCCTCCGCCGTGTCAATATCACAGTCTCTGTTCAGAGCAATGACGCAGCCGAAAGCGGACATCGGATCCACGGCATATGCTGTGACGAAAGCCTCCGAGATCGTGTCCGCAGAAGCCAGGCCGCACGGGTTGGTGTGCTTCATAACGACCGCCGTCGGCTTGTCGAAATCCATGACAATATCCAGGGCCTTATCCATATCCAGTATGTTATTGTAAGAGAGCTCCTTCCCGTGCAGCTGCTTCATCTTCGCCACGGTGTTGCCTGCCGTGAACGGATCCCTGTAAAATGCCGCCTTCTGATTGGGGTTCTCCCCGTACCTGAGGTCCATGACCTTCTCGATAGGTATCGGGAACGAATCAGGGAATCCTTCCCCGAATCTCTTCTGCATGCAGTCGGCTATCATTGCATCGTACTCCGCAGTGACAAGGAATGCCTGGGTCATCAGTTTGGACAGCGTCCCGGCATCCAATTCACCTTTGGACCTGAGTTGATCCAGCACAGAGGGGTACTGCGCAGGGGATGTTACCACGGCCACGGATTTGTAGTTCTTCGCGGCCGCCCTTATCATGCTGGGCCCGCCGATGTCGATATTCTCCACGATATCCTCGAAATCAGAGCCCTTCAGCACGGTCTCCTTGAACGGATAGAGGTTTATCACCACCATATCGATGGGCTCTATGCCGCGTTCCTTTATGGCCGCCATATGCCCGGGCATATCCCTCCTCGCCAGGATCCCGGCATGCACGTTGGGATGAAGGGTCTTGACCCTGCCGTCCAGCATCTCAGGGAATCCTGTTACCTCGGACACCTCCTCCACTTCCACACCGCTCTTCTTAAGAAGCTGGTATGTGCCACCGGTGGAGATTATCTTTATTCCCATTCCGGAAAGCTCTTTTGAAAAATCCACAATGCCGTTCTTATCAGATACGCTTATCAGCGCCCTCTTTATGATTACCAGACTTATTCCCCCGTAACCGAGCGCACGCAGGATGTGTGCGTGCAGGTAAGACCCTCACGTCTAATAAAATTTGGCTACCGTTCGTGGCACATTCTCACGGTTAGCCTAAAATAGACAGAAGCATTAACGTCGGAACGGGCCGAGGTAATCTAGTCCGGTAAGGTGGCGGTCTCGAAAACCGCTGGCGTTTCGCCTCGGGAGTTCGAATCTCCTCCTCGGCGCCA